>JBLRXD010000355.1:0-4267 GCA_047920935.1 Pseudomonadales bacterium
CGGACAAAGGACGGTGGACTTTCGGCGGTCCAGTGACGTTTCCAAGCACTTGGACCGGCCACGGCCAACGTCCACCTCGCCGCCACCGAGCATCGCGGCCGCATCGTGTTTCTGCACAGCGTCGCCCCCGGCCCCGCCAGCCAGAGCTACGGGGTGCAGGTCGCGCGCCTGGCCGGCGTGCCCGCGGCGGTGCTGCGCGCCGCGCAGCAGAAGCTGGAAGCGCTGGAGCGCCAGGGCCACGCCAACCCGCGGCAGCCGGACCTGTTTCACGCCCGGGATCCGCTGGCACACATCGATGCCAGTGACGGTTTCGAACCCATGGAGGGTGATGAGGCCAGCGGCGCCGCGGCCGCGCAAGCGGCCGCGGCCGCGGCGAGCGCGCTGCTGCAGCGCATCACCGCTCTGGACCCGGATCAGCTGTCGCCGCGCGAGGCCCTGGCGCTGCTTTACGAGCTCAAGGCAGCGGCAAGCGATGAGCCTGTCTCGACACCTCCGGCAATATGATTAGAATACCGGGCTTTTGCTGAATCGGAACCACACCATGACCTTCGTCGTCGGCGAGAACTGCATCAAGTGCAAGCACACGGATTGCGTGGAGGTCTGTCCCGTCGACTGCTTCTACGAAGGCCCGAACATGCTCGTCATTCACCCGGACGAGTGCATCGATTGCGCGCTGTGCGAGCCCGAGTGCCCGGTTGACGCCATCTTCTCCGAAGACGAATTGCCGAGCGATCAGCAGGATTTCCTGGAGATCAACCAGGAGATGGCCGAGGTGTGGCCGAACATCACCGAGAAGAAGGATCCCCTGCCGGACGCCGAGGAGTGGGACCAGAAGCCCGGCAAGCGGGAACTGCTCGAACGCTGACGACGCGCCGCGGCCGTCAGGAGCCGCCCAGCAGCGAGCGGGGATCGACCGGGTTCCCGTTTCTGCGGATCTCGAAGTGCAGCACGCTATCCACCGTGCCCCCCTGGCCGCTCACCAGCGGCGCGCCTGCCGCGACCATCTGCCCTTCCCGCACCCCCAGCGCGCGATCAAAGCTGTAGGCACTGAGATGCACCGCATCGTGCTTGACGATGACCAGGTGCCGAAAGCCGCCGAGACCGCTGCCCGCATAGACCACCTCCCCCGCCGCGGACGCCCAGATCGAATCGGTGGCCGCCAATCGGTAATCGATGCCGCGGTTGCCGTCACCAAAGCTGCGTTGCACCGGTGCGCCGGTCGGACGGCGCCAGCTGCCTGCGGTGGCGGCGGAAGGCGCGGACGCTGGCTGGGCCGGAGCTGGCTGGGAGGGAGCGGGTTTGGCGGGGGCGGGCTTGGCGGGAGCCGGTTGCGCCGGGGCTGGCCGGGCCGGAGCCGGCGTGGCTGGTGCTGGCGCGCGGGCAGTCTGCGGCGCGCGCGCCGGCGTCTGCGGGCCCGCTTGCGGCACGGTGGTGAGCCGGATCTGCTGGCCGACGTAGATGGTGTACGGCGGGCCGATGCCGTTGGCGCGAGCCAGCTCCCGATAATCCATGCCGTAACGCCAGGCGATGGAATACAGGGTGTCGCCGGCACGCACCGCGTAGCTGCCCGGCGCCTGCTGCGCCACCGTGGGGCGATCGATGGGGGCGGAGCGATCGACCACCGGCGGGCGGACGTGTTGCGCGCACCCTCCGAGTGCCAGCGCCACCACCACCGCCAGGGCGGCTACTCGAGTCGCGACAGCAGCCACAGCACCAGCGAGCCCACGGCAACAGCCGCTACCGCGGGCAGCAACAGCGCCGGTTGGCCAGTGACGGCCTCGTAACCGGCCGGCAGCAGCAGCCCGTCGTTCTGCCAGGGCCACAATCGCGGCAGCGAGCCACACATGAAGCCGGTCAGGCCGGCGAGCATGGGCTCGCGAACCCGGGTCATGAGCCAGTGCAGCAGCCGCGCGAACGCCAGAATGCCCACCGCACAGCCGCACAGCAGCACCAGAGGAATCAGCCACTGGCCCGCGTTCAGCGCCCGCAGCACCGGCTCGTAGAGCCCGAGAGTCAGCAGCAGAAAGCTGCCGGACACCGCTGGCAACAACCACGCCGACACCGCCAGCACGCCGCCGACGAAGAACATCCACAGCGGCGCTTCGACCTGCCGGGGCCCGATCTGCAACAGCAGCAGCGCCAGCACCAGGCCCAGGCTGCCGTAGCCGAGCAGCGCACCCAGGCGCCTGCCGCGGCCGATCTGCACCGCGGCGGCGGCGATCAAGCCGAAGAAGAAGGCCCAAACCAGCACCGGAACGGTATCCAGCAGATAGCCGATCACGCGGGCGAACGCCAGCACGGCGAGCACCATGCCCAGGCCCAGCACCAGCAGGAACGTCAGGTTGTGCGCTACCCAGAACTGCCGCACCCCGCCGCGCCGCAGCAGCCCCAGTGAGCTCGGCCGAAAGCTCGCCAGGGTACCGACCAGCTCGTCATAAATGCCGGTGACGAAGGCGATGGTGCCGCCGGATATGCCGGGCACCAGCTCCGCGATGCCCATGGCCATGCCGCGCAGCAGCAGCGTCAGCCAGCCGAGCGCGCTGCGGCCGGCAGCGCGCCCCCGCGCCAGCGTGCCCGCCGCCACCTGCCCCTCCCGCCTCATCGGCGCCCCTTGAGCAGCGGCACGAAGCGAACGTACTCCAGCGTCGCCATGCGGTGGCCGTTCTCGGTGCGATCGTAGACCTTGAGTTCCTGGACGTCGTCACCCCCCACCGGGACCACCAGCCGACCGCCGATCGCCAGCTGATCCAGCAATGCCTGGGGCACCTCGGGGGGGGCAGCAGTCACCAGAATGCCGTCGAACGGCCCCTCCTCGGCCCAGCCCTGATAGCCGTCGGCATGGCGGAAACGGACGCTGCGCGAGCCCATGGCGTGCAGGCGCTGCTCGGCGCGCAGGCTCAAGTCGCGCAGCCGCTCCACGGTGAAAACCCGCCGCACCAGCGGCCGCAGGCTCGCCAGCACCGCGGTCTGATAGCCGGATCCGGTACCTACCTCGAGCACCCGGGCGCGCCCGAGCCCCGCCCCGCGCTCCGCCACCGGCCCGCCCTCGTGCAACGACAGTCGTTCCGCGGCCGGCTCCTGTGTCGCCGCGGCCTGGCGCGCGCCTTCGCGTGCGCGCTTGCGCACCTGGGCTCGAGGCGCCGCCAACAGGATCTGCGTCATCAGCGCGACGATGAACGGCTGCGAGATGGTCTGGCCGTAGCCGATGGGCAGCGCGGTGTCTTCGTAAGCCCGATGGGCCAACGCCTCATCGACGAACAGATGTCGCGGAATGAGGCCGATGGCGGCGAGCACCGCTTCGTTGCTGATACCCTTCTCGCGCAGCCGCGCCACCAGCCGATCACGCGTGCGCTGGGACGTCATACCGCTGCCGTTGAAATCAAACCGCGGCATGCCGCCTCGCCGCATCGCGCAGATCGAATGCCTCTGCCAGCAGCACCGTGGCGTAGCCGCCGGGCGGCAGCACGAACGCCACGGTGACGCTGTCGTCGTGGCGTTGCCAGGTCAGAGCGGCGGGTCGCAGCACCAGGCTGCGGCGCTGCTGCACCAGGCCGGCGTGCTCGAGACCCTCGCACAGCGCTCGGTGGGGCTCGAGAGCGGCTTGCTCCAACGCCAGGGCGTCGCCGCTCACCAGCGGCCGGCCCCGGCCCCACAGCGGCCCGGTGGGCACCTGCTGCGCCGCCGCCACCCCTTCGGCGGAGGCATCCATCTGCGGCAGCAGCATCGGCACGTCGCCGTCCATCAGTCGTCGCCAGGCATCGGCGCGGACCCGTGCGGCCAGCACCTCGTTGAACAGGAAGCTGCGCAGCACCGACAGGTAGAGCCCGCTGCGAAATGCCGGAATTCGGCGGCGGCGGCGCTCGGGCAGCCAGCGGCGGGCGAGTTCCAGGTTGTCGCCGCCAAAGCGCTGGGGGCCGAAGTAATTGGGCACGCCCAGCTTGCCGATGCTCGTCAGCCGCTCGATCCAGGCGCTGCCGGAAACCCCCCGCAGAGTGATGCGGAAGCGGTTGCCGGCCAGCTCGCCGCGGCGCAGCTTGCGTTGCTGGCGGGTTGCCTCCAGCAGCCGCACCCCCGCCAGCGGCGGCATCTGGTTCTCGGGCGTGTGCACGCTGAACCACTGCTCGGTGACCGCGTGCTTGTCTTTCATGCCGGCGTACCCCACCGCCACCTCGGCAACGCCGAAAGCCTCCGCCAACGCCGCCGCCACCTGCGGCGAGCTCAGGCCGGTCTTCTCGAGGCGCAGCAACAGGTGCTCGCCGCAGCCGGC
>JBLRXD010000356.1:0-4233 GCA_047920935.1 Pseudomonadales bacterium
CGATGGCCACCCACAGCGTTTCGGCCATGAAGAACGCCACGAGAAAAGGTACGTAGAACGCCGTCGACGCTGCTACGAACCAGCAGCGCCAGCGCACGTCACGGGCGGCCAGCACATCGGTGAGGCGGCCGGCAGTGAACGTCCCCAGGCCGCCGACGATGCCGGTCATCAGGGCCAGAATCAGGCCGATTTCGGTAGGCGCCAGCCCGTGGGAGCGCATGAAGAAAGATGGCAGCCAGAGCACGAAGCCGTAGCCGATGAACGCGGCCAGCGACGCGCCGATGATGACGTGGCGCGTGGTGCGGGTGTTCCACATATGACCCGCCACCGCCCAGAACTTCGGTGCCGCCCCCGTGTCCACCGGGACGGATGCCAGATCGCTGGCGCCGCGCCTGGGTTCGATGGTGGTGAAGTAGACGATCAGGGCGATGAGCAGACCCGGCACGCCGACCGCCACGAAGGCGACGCGCCAGCCGTAGTGTTCGCTCAACCAGCCGCCGCCCAGGTACGCCATGAGCAGGCCGATGTTCACGCCGACAGCGAAAATGCCCATGGCGGTGGCGCGGGACTTGGCGGGAAACAGATCGGAAATCAACGAGTGTGACGGCGGCGTTGAGCCAGCCTCGCCGATGGCGACGCCGGTCCTGGCGAGGGCCAGTTGCGCAAAGCTGTTGGCGTAGCCGCACAGCACCGTGAAGGCGCTCCAGATGGTAACTGCGGCGGTGATGATGTTGCGGCGGTTCTTGCGGTCCGCCAGCATCGCGATGGGCATGCCCAGGGTGGCGTAGAACAGCGCGAAGGTCAGGCCCACCAGAAAACCCATCTGGGTGTCGCTGGCGTTCAGCTCGAGTTTGATGGGCTCGAGCAGGATGGCCATGATCTGGCGGTCGAGCTGATTCGATGCATAGACGAAGGTCAGCACCCCCAGCGCATACCACTTGTACCACGACTTCCCGGCCAGGTGCTGCCGTAACTCTATCCGCATCGAATGCTCCCCCCGCAGATGCAGCGGGTAACGTACCTGAAGTGTGGCGGGGCGCCTAGTTTTTATGATGGTTTCGGGGGTCGCGATCTGGAGATCGCTCCCACAGGCTTGGGTCAGGGTGCGTCGCGATAGCGCTTGCCGCGGGCGCGTACCGGATCGAGCAGCGACCAGTCGCCGTCTTCGAGTTCGAAGCCGAGCGGGAACGGCGGGCGCGGCTCCATCTCGAGGGATCGCATGACGCGGTCGTCACGGTAGTAGCACTGGGTGACGAGGGCGACAAGCAAACCCACCAGCGGTGAGCCTGAGGTGCGAAAGCGCTCGCTCGCCGCGCTTTGTGCCGCCGGATCCAACTCGGCGAAATCGCCGCCGGCGACGGCGTTCAATTCATCCACAGCCTGCCTGACGAGCTCACTCTGTGGAGCCAGGGTCTTCAGGATGTCGGCGAAGATGGCCTCGTCGTCGGCGCCCGGCGCCCCGTAGTCGAGGCTTGCGGGGATCATCAGGCCGGCAAGCCGGCGCAGCGCGGCACGTTGCTGGTCGGTCAGTGGTTGGTCGCTGGCAATCAGTGAGCGGTTGGGCATGATGGCTCAGTCGAACAGGTTGGCGAGGCGTTGCTTGATGTTGTCGGCGACGTACAGCGCCAATGCCTGGATCGTCGACGTCGGGTTCACCCCCGCCGACGTGACGAAGATGCTGCCGTCGATGATGAACAGGTTCTTCACGTCGTGACTGCGGCCCCACTCGTTGACCACCGAGCGTTCTGGATCGGTTCCCATGCGGGCGGTACCCATCAGATGCCAACCGCCGATGCTCAGGGGCCCCTCGGTCATGATGTCGTGGGCGCCGGCGGCGCGCAGCACCTCCGTGCCTCTGGCGATGGCGTGATCGAGCATGGTGCGGCTGTTGGCGCTGAGGGTGTAGTCGATGCGCGGCGCCGGGATGCCGTGGGCGTCGGTGAGGTGCGGATCGAGGGTGACGGTGTTGTGCTCCTCGGGCAGATCCTCGCAGATGGCCACCATGCCGGTGATGCGGTTGAACAGCTGGCGATAGGCGCGGTGGTGGTCGGGCCCCCAGGGGATGCGGCCCGAGTTCATGCCACCGAGGGCGGTCACCACCGGCCCGCGGCCGCGGGAAATCTCGAAGGTGTAGCCGCGGGTGAAGCCGCGCGCCGGGTCGGTCTCGTAGAACTCCTGGCTCCAGATGCAGTTGCTCGGGCCGCGATAGCCGTCCAACGGCTCGTCGAACACGCCGTTGATGGCGGCATAGGGGTGGAACATCAGGTTCTTGCCCACCAGGCCGCTGGAGTTCGCCAGGCCGTTGGGGAAGCGCGCCGAGGTGGAGTTCAGCAGAATGCGCGGGGTGCCGATGCCGTTGCAGGCGAAGATCACCACTTCCGCCGGCTGAAACTGCTCGACGCCGTCGCCATCGTAGTAGATGGCGCCTGCCGCCATGCCGCGCTCGTCGACGGTGATCTCGCGCACCCGGCAGCGGGTGCGCAGTTCCACCCCGGCGCGGACGGCGTGGGGCCAGTAGGTGATGTCGGTGCTGGCCTTGGCGCCCTGGGCGCAGCCGTGCAGGCAGTGGCCGAGGTTGATGCACCTGGCGCGGCCGTCATAGTCTTCGGTGGCGACCGCGCTGTCGGACGGCCACCAGTGCCAGCCGAGGGCGTTGAACGCCCGGGCGAGCTTCGCGCCCGATCGACCCAGGGGCACGGGCGGCATGCGCTCGGGCTTCGGCGGGTAGGCCGGATCTCCACTCAAGCCGGAGATGCCCATCATGCGATCGTTCTCGGCGTAGAAGGGTTCGAGGGTGGCGTAGTCGATGGGCCAGTCTTCGCCGACGCCGTCCAGGGTCTTGACGCGGAAGTCGGAGGGGTGAAAGCGCGGGAAGTGCCCGGCATACAGCACGGTGCCGCCGCCGACGCCGTTGAAATTGGCGATCTTGATCGGTGAGTTGTCTTCGTTGATGGGGTAGTCGGCCGCGTTGGCCCGGCGGTTCGGGTTGAAACCGAACTCGCCCAGCGCGCGTGCTTCCCAGTCGCGGCCGGTGCTGGGGTAGCGCGCCGGGTCGGGCCACTCGCCCTGCTCGAGGCAGACGATGCGCATGCGGGTTTCGGCGAGGCTCCAGGCCATGGCCGCGCCGGATGCGCCTGCACCGATGATCAACACGTCAACGCGATCCTTCAAGCCATCCCCGCAATCTGCACGTGCCCATGAGGACAACTATCTTGACCGCCGCGGTTGGCGGGCGCAATGGCGCCCCGCGCGGCCCCGATTCGGCAGCCGCACGGCGGGGAAATATTGACCTGGCTACCAGGTTCCGACACTCTCAACGACGGCTCGTGGGGGGCCGATAGCAGTAGCAGGGGAGACACCACCAGCAATGCGGCTTCGCGCGTCGTTCGGACTAATCGTCGGTATGGTGCTGGCCGTGGCCATGCTGCCGGTGCACGAAGTCAGGGCGGCTTATACCTCCGAGGCCACCGGCATTCGCTATCAGCACGGCATCGCCTATCTGCATGATCCCAGTTATCCTGCCGACTTCGCGCATTTTCGTTACGTCGACCCCGATGCGCCCAAAGGCGGCCGGTTCCGGGTCGGCGAGATGGGTAACTGGGACAGCTTCATCGGCGTTCCCGTGTCGGGTCGACCGGTTTCCGGCGTGAGCGTCTCTGCCGAAGAATTCTCGCTGATCTACGACAGCCTGCTCACCCACGCCATCGATACCACCTCAGAACGTTACGGGCGGCTGGCCGAAGGGATCGCCGTGGCAGACGATGGTGCCTGGATCGCATTCCTGCTGCGTGAGGGCGCCCGCTGGCACGATGGGCGCCCGATGACGGTCAGGGATTACGCATTCAGCTTCGATGTCTACGCCGAGCAGGCGAGCCCTACCATTCGCCTGGCGATGGCTCCCTTCGAGCGCCTCGAGATCCTCAACGAGCGCGAGATCCGTTATTGGGTGCGCGAGGAGATGCGCCAGCAACCGAGCCTGCCGTTGCGCATCGGCGCCATGGCGGTGCTGCCCGAGCATTACTGGGAATCGCGCGACATCACCCGATCGACGCTGGAACCTCCGTTGGGCAGCGGGCCTTACCGCATCAAGTCGTTCAAGACCGGCCGGCAGATCACCTTCGAGCGGGTCGACGACTACTGGGGCCGCGACCTGCCGGTGAATCGTGGGCGCTACAATTTCGACCAGGTGGTCTACGACTACTTCCGTGACGATCAGGTGCTGTACGAGGCGGC
>JBLRXD010000357.1:0-4207 GCA_047920935.1 Pseudomonadales bacterium
ACGCAGGTTCCTGCCGAATGGCAAAGCGCTGACGCCCGCTGCCCCGAACGTCTTCCCCGGACGGCGGCCGCCGGCAGAGCGCTCGCGCAGGTTCCCGCGACCAGAACCCAATCGCGATCAGAGCCGGCCTGGCAGGCATCGCTCCTACCGGGGGTGCGCTGCCTCGATCAGGAGGCCGCGGCGGCAGCGGGCTTTCAGCCGGGCGTTCAGGGTCTGGTGGAGTTCGCGCAGCAGCGATTCGGTGGTTGGCCAGTCGATGCAGGCGTCGGTGATCGATACCCCGGGGCGCAGCGCGGCCGCGTCGCCGGTGAGGGGTTGGTTGCCGCCGTGGAGGTGGCTTTCGATCATCAGCCCGACGATCGATTGATTGCCGGCCAGGATCTGATCACGGATGTTGCGGGCGACATCGGGCTGGCGCTGGTAGTCTTTGCCGGAATTGGCGTGGCTGCAGTCGACCATGATAGCGGGCTTGCCGGGCAGTGCTGACAGGGCGCGCTCGCAGGCCTCGATGCTGGCGGCGTCGTAGTTCGGCCCCTTGGATCCGCCGCGCAGCACGATGTGGGCGAAGCGGTTGCCCCGGGTGTGCAGCACGGCCACCTGTCCGGCGGAATTGATGCCGAGAAACCGGTGGGGGCTGGCTACCGACTGCAGCGCGTTGATGGCCACGCCGAGGGAGCCGTCGGTGCCGTTCTTGAAGCCGATGGCCGAGCTCAGCCCCGACGCCATCTCGCGATGGGTCTGGGATTCGGTGGTGCGCGCGCCTATGGCAGACCAGGCGATGAGATCCTGCAGATACTGGGGGGTGATGGGGTCGAGCGCCTCGGTCGATAACGGCAGGCCGGTCTCGGCGAGGTCGAGCAGCAGCTGACGGGCAAGACCGAGACCCTCTTCGATGCAGAAGGTGTCATTCAGGTGGGGATCGTTGATCAGGCCCTTCCAGCCGACGGTGGTGCGCGGCTTTTCGAAGTAGGCTCGCATGACCAGCAGCAGGCTGTCGTCGAGCTCGTCCGCCAGCCCCTTGAGGCGGCGCGCGTACTCTCGCGCCGCGTCCACGTCGTGAATCGAGCAGGGGCCGATGACGACCAACAGCCGATGGTCGTCGCCGGACAGCACCGCTCGCACCGCGTCGCGCGCCGCCTGCACCGACTCACGCACGGATTCCGTAGCCGGCAGTCGCGCCTTGAGCTGCTCCGGCGTCGTCAGTACCTGAGTCGACTCGATGTTGAGATCTTCCAGGCGCTCATGCCCGCCGGCTGCCGCCGTGGGCCTCGAGATTGGCCCGGGGTTCGGCGCATGGGGCTGGCGGATGGCATCGGTCATGTCGTGGCTCCTCGTCGGGTGTAACCCGGAGCATAAAAAAACCCCGGGGGCTGACTGCCACACGGGGTTTTCATCCGGAGGCAGCCTGCGCTGCCTTTGAACCGGGTTCAAGGCAACGCTAGGTCGGAAAAAAATACCCGGGCCACCGGCGGCAGATCGCCACAGTGCCCAAAGCTGCCTCTGCTTGCAGTGCGACTTGAAGTGGAGCTCGCGTCGCGTTCTGCGTTACGTTGGGTTGATTCATGGCGCTGGATGTTACCTGCGCCCGCGCGCGAAAAGCAACCGCTGCGGCGGGTCGGGGAGCGGCGCAGCGGCCTCGCGGCCTCCGCGCACGGTCTCCCTGCCTTCTGGTCCGAAAAATCACGCGTACATGCGCCCGCTCACCGGGCCAGATTGCCCCGCAGGGATTCTGGTTCCGTCATCTGGTTCCGCCATCTGGTCCCGTCAACTGGGGCAGAGTAGAATGCGCCCCCTCGCGGATCGCCTCCGCCACGCAGATCGAATATGACCGGAAAAGTAGGCTTCGTGAGCCTTGGCTGCCCCAAGGCGCTGGTGGATTCCGAACAGATTCTGACCCGGCTGACCGCGGCTGGCTATCGCACCGTGGACGGCATGAAGAACGCCGACGTGGTGGTGGTCAATACCTGCGGCTTCATCGAGGCCGCCGTGGCGGAATCCCTCGAGACCATCGAGGAGGCCCTGGGCGCCAATGGCCGGGTCATCGTCACCGGCTGCCTGGGTGCCGACGCTGCCGCCTTGCAGGCCCGCTTTCCCAACCTGCTGTCGGTCTCGGGGCCCCAGGCGACCGACACGGTGGTGAACGCGGTGCAGACGTTTGCCCCTCTGGAAGCGCCGCCCGCCATGGATCTCGAAAGCTTGATGGGCCCTGCGGGCATCAAGCTGACGCCGTCCCATTACGCTTACCTGAAGATCTCCGAAGGCTGTAATCACACCTGCTCGTTCTGCATCATTCCGAGCATGCGCGGCAAATTGCGCTCGCGCGCCATCGATCAGGTGCTGCAGGAAGCCACGCATCTGGCGGCGGCCGGCGCTCAAGAGGTGCTGGTGATCGCTCAGGATACCAGTGCCTACGGCGTCGACATCCGCTACCGCCCGGCGACCTTCGACGGCCGCGAGTTGCCCACCGATCTCGTTACCCTGTGCCGTGAGTTGGGGCAGATCATTCCCTGGGTGCGGCTGCACTACGTCTACCCGTATCCGCACGTGGATCGCCTGCTGCCGCTCATGGCCGAGGGGTTGGTGCTGCCGTATCTCGACATCCCGCTGCAGCACTCCGACCCCGTCATTCTCAAGGCCATGCGCCGCCCCGCGGCGGTGGAGAATACCCTGCGACGCCTCGAGGCCTGGCGCCAGACGTGTCCCGACATGGTGGTGCGCAGCACCTTCATCGTCGGTTTTCCCGGCGAGACGGAGGCGGCCTTCGACCACCTGCTGGATTTCCTCGAAGAGGCGGAACTGGATCGGGTGGGCTGCTTCACCTACTCGGATGTCCAGGGCGCTGCGGCCAACGCGCTGCCCGGTCAGGTGGAGGAGTCGGTGAAGCTCGATCGTCAGGAGCGGCTGATGGAACTGCAGGCCGACATCAGCGCCGAAAAGCTGGCGCGCAAGGTCGGCAGCCGCATCGAGGTGCTGGTGGACGAGGTGGCAGGCGGGCGCGCCACCGCCCGCTCCCGCGGCGACGCCCCGGAAATCGACGGCCTGGTGCACGTCAGCGGCGCGGCCGGATTGGAAGTCGGAGATCTGGCCTGGGTGAAGGTGGTCGGCAGCGACGCACACGATCTGCAGGCGGAGTATCTGGGGACTGCGGTCGAATTGCATTAGAATCGCGACATCGGCGGGGTGCAGCGCCCCGGCACAATTGAGGAACACGAGCGATGTGGTATCTGATAGAAGACTTTTTCGAGCAAAGCCTGGCGATGAAGGTTTTTCTCGGCTGGGGATGGTTGTGCATCCTGATCGTGATGGCCAGCCTGTTGGCCTCGTTTTTCTAAGATACGCCCTCGACCCGCCGAAGGCATCAGCATGTGGCTCGCATCCCTGCTACCCGAGCAGCGCCAGGCGCTGCTCGGCCTCGCGCACAACGTGATGGTCTCCGATGGGCTCGTCGATCCCAATGAAGAGGGCATGCTCGACGAGTTCAAACGTGAAATGGAGCTGCATCCGGCCACCGAGGCGGAGTACCTGGAACTCGCCGGCATCGAAAACATCTTCGACGGCCGCAAATGCCGGGTGATCGCGCTGCTCAACCTGATTCGCCTGAGCTATGCCGACGGTGCTTTCGAGGTCGAAGAGGAGTGTCTGCTCAAAGAGATCAGCCGCACCTTCGAAATATCCGATGCCGACTTCCTGCTGCTCGACAATTGGGTACGCCGGCTGCTGGCCCTGGAAACCGAGGCACGCGCCCTGATGGCACCCTGACGCGGTCGCGCCTGCCGGCGCTACGCGCTCCGGCGGCCGGGCTGCAGGGCGTCTTCCATCAGCCCCAGCAATTGCTCGATCTGCTGTCGATCCCGTTGCAGGTTCGACGCCAGGCGGAAGCGGATGCCGCTGCGAAAATACTCACCTTGCCGCAGGCAATTGTGGACCACCCCAACCAGACCATCCACCTGCAGTCCGTCGCAACGCAGCGATAGATACACGGTGCGATCCTTGGCCAGCGGGTGCCCGGTCTGCACGGCGACGCCGAAACGGTTGAAGTCCAAGGGCCGGGCGGGAATCGCGGCGAGGCTGCCCTTCGATCGCAGTCTGACGTCGAGTCCGGCCGCCTCGAAGCGGGGCTGGCGGCGACGGTCGGCAAATCCCGTCTCGGGTTGCTGGCGTGCGCGGGGGAGGGGGTCGCCATCGTTCATGGCTGGAATGGTAGCCG
>JBLRXD010000358.1:0-4184 GCA_047920935.1 Pseudomonadales bacterium
TAGGCGCTCCAGGCCATGGCCCGCGGCAGCTCGGTTTCTTCCGCCGCCGCGGCAGACGCCGGCAAGGCAGGCAACCAGGCCGCCGAAGCCGCCCAGCACAGCGCCGCCGCCGCCGCGGTCACAGACCAGCGCTTGTTGCCCACGAGCCTACCCCCGGAAATTGTTACCGCGGCATTCTAGCCCGGCTTGCCGCCCCCGCGCGATGCGCAGCGCGTGCACGGCGGCCGACCGACGGGTAACCTTCATGGCCAGTTGGGCGTTTCAGGGGGAGTGATCGTGACCATCGCAGAGACCACCGCCGGGCCAGTCCAGGGTCGCCACAAAGACGGCGTATTGCTGTTTGCCGGCATACCCTATGCGGCGCCGCCCACCGGGGCCAACCGCTTCCGCGCCGCGCAGCCGTTAGAGCCGTGGCGCGAGGTCCGGCCGGCGAACCGCTTCGGGCCGGCGGCGCCGCAGACGCCGACCGGCGGGCTCACCGCCAGCACCGCGGTGCGCTGGGACGAAGACTGCCTGTCCCTCAACGTCACCACCCCAGCCCTCGACGACGCCCGCCGCCCGGTGCTGTTCTGGATCCACGGCGGCGGCTTCCGCACCGGACAGGGCGCCATTCCCTGGTACAACGGCGCCCGCTTCGCCCGCCGCGGCGACCTGGTGGTGGTCAGCATCAACTACCGGCTCGGCGCGCTGGGCTTCACCGACCTGTCCATGTTCGGCGACGACTACGCCACCTCCGGCGCCAACGGCCTGCTCGATCAGATCACCGCACTGCGCTGGGTGCGCGACAACATCAGCCGCTTCGGCGGTGACCCTGACCGGGTCACCATCGCCGGGGAGTCTGCGGGCGCCTTCAGCGTCTGCACGCTGCTCGCGAGCCCGCTGGCGAGCGGCCTGTTCCGCAGCGCCATCGCCCAGAGCGGCGGCGCCCACCACACCCTGCCGCCGGCGGCCGGTCGGATGGTGACGCAGCGCCTGCTCGACAGCCTCGCGGTCGACAGCGTTGAAGCCCTGCAGGGCGTTGGCGTCGAGGCCTTGCTCGAAGCGCAGAATCAGGTTTCCGCGGAGATTGGCGACGGCGCCGCCACCATCGACGCGTACGGCGTCGCGGTGGCGCCGTTTTATCCCGCGGAGGGCAACCCGGTGATCCCCGGCAACCCGCTGCAGGCCATCGCCGCCGGCGCCGGCCGTGATGTGCCGCTGCTCACCGGCAGCAACCGCGACGAGACCACCCTGTGGGGCTATGGCGAGGTAGACGACGAGCGCCTGGCGCGGGTCGCCACGCGCTATGGCGCGTCCGCCACCCTGGACGTCTACCGTCGCAACCGCCCCGCCAGCAACGCCGGCGAGATCCTCACCGCGCTCACCACCGACCACATGTTTCGCATTCCCGCCGTGCGGTTGCTGGAAGCGCGCATCGCCGCCGGCGCTGCCCCCAGTTGGATGTACTGGTTCTGCTGGGCGTCGCGCGCCTTCGAAGGCCGCCTGGGGTCGACCCACGCCCTGGAGATTCCGTTCGTCTTCGACACGCTCGACAAACCGGGCGTGGACGTATTCATCGGCCCCGGCGAGCGCCCCGACGATCTGGCCCGGGTGATGCACCAGGCGTGGATCGATTTCATCCGCGACGCCGACCCGGGCTGGGCGCCCTACGACCTGCAGCGGCGCTTCACCATGAAGTACGACACCGTGAGCGAGGTTGTCATGGATCCGGATGGCGACGAGCGCGAGGCCTGGAGCGGGCTGCGCTGAACCAGCAACTGGCCGCCGAGCGCCTGCAGCAGCTGCTGCTGCGGCTGGCCGCACGCAAGCGCATCACCCAGGTAATCAGCGCGGTGGAAAGTGGCGACGGCGGCTTCCGCTGGTTCGGCGCGGCCGGAACGGCGAATGACGAAGGCGCCCCGCTGACGGCGGCCACGCCGTTCCACATCGCCAGCATCGACAAGCTCATGGTGGCGACGCTGGTGATGAAGCTGCGCGAACACGGCAGCATCACCCTCGACGACGCCATCGGCAGTTATCTGCCGCGCACGCTGATCGGCGGGCTGCACCAGCTGAACGGGGTGGATCACACCGGCGCCATCACCATCCGTCACCTTCTCGGCCACACCTCGGGGCTGGCGGATTGCTTCGAAGATCGCCCGAAAGGCGGCCGCAGCCTGATGGAGCGGCTGTTTGCCGAAGGCGACATGGCATGGTCCATCAACCACCTGACCATGCTGGTGCGTCGCGAGCTGCGCCCGCATTTCCCGCCCCAGGCCATGGATGCGAAGCGCCAGAAGGCGCGCTACTCCAGCACCAACTATCAGCTGCTCATCGCCCTCATCGAGACGATCACGCGGCAACCGCTGCACCAGGCGCTGGCGGAATGGCTGTTCCGGCCGTTGCAGCTGCAGCATACCTACCTGTTCGGCCGTGCGCCGCCGTCGGGCCCGACGCTGGAGGCGGCGCCGCTGTACCTGCACGGCCAACCGCTGAATCTGCCGCTGGCGCTGCGCTCGTTCCCCAGCATCTACAGCACCACCGGCGACCTGCTGGCGTTCCTGCGCGCCCTGACGAGCGGCGCGATTTTCGATGACGAGCACAGCCTGCCGCTGATGCAGCAACGCTGGAATCGCTTCGGTTTTCCGCTCGATGCCGCGGCATTGCGCTCGCCCGGCTGGCCCATCGAGTACGGCCTCGGCATGCTGCGCTTCCGTCTGCCCCGGGCGCTGACGCCGCTGCGGCGGATGCCGGCGCTGATCGGCCATACCGGCTCCACCGGCTCTTGGTTGCTGCATTGCCCGGAGCGCGATCTGCTGCTGTGCGGCACGGTGAACGAAGCGTCAGCCGGCGCGGTGCCTTACCGTTTCGTGCCGGCCCAGGTGCGGGCGGTGGAGCGATAACCGCGCGAAACGGTTGTCATGGATGGGCCCCGCGGGGACAATCGCGCCAAATCCAGGTTGGCACGAGCCGCGTCCGGCTCGTCGGGAAGCATTGATGTGAGCAGCACACCTACGAGCCCCGCGGACGTCATCGTCGTCGGCAATTCCTCTGATGACCCGTTCGCCATAGACGTCGCCTACGCCGTCGGTCAGACCGAAGACATCGCCGACCTCATCAGCATGAAGACGTTCGCGAACTCCGAGTTTTGCCCGCGTTTCATTTCCGACGAGCGCGACTTCACCCGCATCGGCCGCAAGCTCGAGGGCAAGACCGTCATCGTGGTGAGCACCTCGAGCCGCACCGTCAGCCGCCAGAGCCTTGCCATGCGCACCATGCTGATCGCCCGGGCGGCCAAGGAGAACGGCGCTCGGCAGGTGGTGCTGGTCGAACCCGACCTGTACTACAGCGCCCAGGACCGCGGCCCCCGCCCCGAGCTTGGCGAAACCCTGCACGAACGGGATCAGGAAGACCTGAAGAAATTCGACGGGCAGCCGTTCACCGCCAGGCTGTACGCGCAGATGCTGAAGCTCGCCGGCGTCGACAGCGTGTTCACGGTGCACAATCATTCGTTCGCGGTGCAGACCATGTTCCGTGAGATCTTCGCCGGGCAGTTCTACAACCTCATTCCCTACGACATCTACGTCGACTACCTGCGCAACTCCGATATCGTCCGCTACGGGCCCGAGGGTGAAGGCCTGGCGCTGTGCGCTCCGGACCAGGGCGCACGCGACTTCGTCAAGGAGTTGTACGCGCACCTGGGGCTGCCGAAGGCGAAGTTCATCCTGCTGGACAAGGAACGCAGCGGCGAACGCGACGTCAAGATCAGCGTCCACCGCGAAAGCGAATACAAGTTCGAGGAGATCCGCGGCCACGACGTGGTGCTGCTCGACGACATGGTACGTACCGGCTCCACGGTAGTGCAGACTTGCCAGCTGCTCAAGCAGGCCGAACCCGGCCGCCTGGTGTTCGGCGTCACCCACTTCTACGCCAGCGAGGAGGGCCGGGAAAAGATGGCCAACACGGCGCTGGACGAAATTCTCACCCTCAACACCCTGCCCACCATCCTCAACCGCGACGAGCAGGGGCGCCTGCGGCGCAAGCTGGTGGTGCTGAAGATAGAAGGTTGGCTGGCTCGCCAGGTGTGCGAGACCATCGGCCTGCCCACCCGCCCAGGCAGCAGCCTGTATCAGATCGACATGTCGTCGAAGAACCCGCGGTTCATCCGTAAGATCTGGTCCAACGACCAACTGCCGAGCTTGCAC
>JBLRXD010000359.1:0-4168 GCA_047920935.1 Pseudomonadales bacterium
CCCTCGATGGTGCCGTACTCGTGCAGCACGCCGTCGATCTGCACTTCCGTGATGGCGCAGCCAGGCATGGAAGACAGCAGGATCCGGCGCAGCGTGTTGCCCAGCGTGTGACCGAAGCCACGCTCCAGGGGCTCCAGCGTTACCCGCGCCCGGGTCGCGCTGACTTCCTGGACGTCGATGTGGCGGGGGGTCAGGAAATCGGTTACGGATTGTGCCATTGACTCAGTCTCCTTGAGCTCGATTACTTGGAGTACAGCTCGACGATGAGGTTTTCGTTGATTTCCGTCGGCAGCTCGCTGCGGTCCGGTAATCTCTTGAACACCCCTTCTACCTTGCTGGCGTCTACTTCCACCCAATCGATGGACGCGCGCTGGCCTGCCAGCTGCAACGCGGACTGAATGCGCAGCTGCGCCCGTGCCTTCTCGGTGACGCCGATGACGTCATCGGGCTTCACCTGGTAGGAAGCGATGTTCACCTTTTGGCCGTTAACGGTGATGCTCTTATGCGATACCAGCTGCCGTGCTTCCGCCCGCGTGGAGCCAAAGCCCATGCGGTAGACGACGTTGTCGAGACGCGTCTCCAACAGCCGCAGCAGGTTTTCGCCGGTGGCGCCCTTCTGGCGCTCGGCCTTCTTGTAGTAGTTGCGGAACTGCTTCTCGAGCACGCCGTAGAAACGCCGTACCTTCTGCTTCTCGCGCAGCTGCACCGCGTAATCCGACAAGCGCGTGCGCCGCGTGCCGTGCTGACCCGGGGGCGTATCGATCTTGCACTTCGAGTCGATGGGCCGGATTCCACTCTTCAGCAGAAGGTCAGTGCCTTCGCGCCGCGAGAGTTTGAGTTTCGGGCCAATGTAACGAGCCATAACCTGCTTCTCCAGTCTGCCGAGCCGTTAAACCCGACGCCGCTTGGGCGGACGGCATCCGTTGTGGGGGATGGGTGTAACGTCCGCAATGCTGTTGATTCTCAAGCCAGCGGCGTTGAGCGCCCGCACCGCCGACTCGCGGCCCGGGCCCGGCCCCTTGACTAACACGTCCACGTTCTTCATGCCGTACTCCAAGGCGACGTTCGAGGCACGCTCGGCAGCCACCTGGGCTGCGAACGGCGTGCTCTTGCGCGAGCCACGGAAGCCGGATCCGCCGGAGGTCGCCCAGCACAGGGCGTTACCTTGACGATCCGTGATGGTGATGATCGTGTTGTTGAAAGAAGCGTGGATGTGGGCGATGCCCTCACTGACCACGCGCTTTATTTTCTTGCGCTCTGCCATTTACCTGCTACCTGTCCGTCGCTATTTCCTGATCGGCCGCCGCGGGCCTTTGCGCGTGCGCGCATTGGTGCGGGTGCGTTGCCCACGCACCGGCAGCCCCCGCCGGTGCCGCAGGCCGCGATAGCAGCCCAGGTCCATCAGGCGCTTGATGCTCATGGAGTTTTCCCGCCGCAAATCGCCTTCGACGGTGAGCTTGCCCACCTCGCTGCGAAGCGCGTCCAGCCGGTCCTCCGTAAGATCCTGAATGCGAGTCGTCGGCAGGATGCCTGCCTCTTCGCAAAGCTTCAGCGCCCTGGTGCGCCCAATGCCAAAGATGTAGGTCAACGCGATTCCCGCGTGCTTGTTGTCTGGTACGTTGATACCGGCGATGCGTGCCATGCAAATGCTCCGTGATTACTCTCGCCTCAACCCTGGCGCTGCTTGTGCCGGGGTTCAGCGCTGCAGATCACCCGTACCACTCCACGGCGCTTTATCACCTTGCAGCGGCGGCAGATCTTTTTTACTGATGCTCTAACTTTCACTGACTTATCCTCTCAAACGCCTCAACGACGGATCGTCGTCGAGCGCCCGTAGCTCTTAAGGTTCGACTTTTCCATCAACTTGGCGTACTGGCTCGACATCAGGTGGGCCTGAACCTGGGACATGAAATCCATCGCCACCACCACCACGATGAGCAAAGCGGTGCCCCCCAGTTGGAAGGTGATGTTGAATGCCACGATCATGAACTCCGGCAGCAGACAGACCAGCGTTATGTACGTGGCGCCGAACACGGTCAACCGCGTGATCACGTCGTCGATGTAGCGCGCCGTCTGCTGCCCGGGGCGGATGCCGGGCACGTACGCACCCTGCCGCTTGAGATTCTCTGCCACCTCTTTGGGATCGAACATGATCGCGGTGTAGAAGAAGCAGAAGAACACGATGCCGGCCGCAAACATCAGAATATACAAAGGCTGCCCGGGCGAAAGCACCAGGGAGACTTCCTGCATCCAGCCCATGCCGGGCGTGTTGCCGAACCACTGAGCCATGGATGCTGGCGCCAGCAGCAGGCTGGAAGCGAAGATGGCAGGAATTACCCCGGCCATGTTGATCTTCAGCGGCAGGTGGCTCGCCTGAGCCTGGTAGGTGCGCCGACCCTGCTGCCGCTTGGCGTAGTTGACCGTTATTCGCCGCTGGCCACGTTCGACGAACACCACGAAGGCGACGATGGCGATCGCCAGCACACCGATCGCCAACAGCGCGATGATGTTGATGTCACCTTGCCTTGCGGCCTCGAACGAGCGGGCTATGGCAGACGGAAAGCCCGAAACGATGCCGGAGAAGATCAGCAGCGAGATGCCGTTGCCGACCCCGCGCTCGGTGATCTGCTCGCCCAGCCACATCATGAACAGCGCGCCGGTCACCAAGGTTACCGTTGAGACGAAATAAAAGGTGAACCCGGGAGCGAACGCCAGCCCCTGTTGCGCCAACGTGGCGGTCAGGGACGTGCCCTGGATCAGCGCGATGATCACGGTTCCGTAGCGCGTGTACTGAGCTATTTTGCGGCGCCCAGCTTCGCCCTCTTTGCGCAGTTGCTGCAGCGACGGATGCATTGCGCTCATGAGGTTCATGATGATGCTGGAGGTGATGTACGGAACCACGCCGAGCGCGAGGATGCTCATGCGCTCCAGCGCGCCGCCGGAGAACATGTTGAACAGGTCGAGAATGCCGCCCTGCTGTTGCTCGAACAGCGCTGCCAGCCGCACCGGGTCGATGCCTGGAACAGGGATGTGCGTGCCCACTCGATACACGAGCAGAGCGAACAGCACGAACAGCAGACGGCCGCGGAGCTCGGAGAGCCCCGCCTGTACGCCTGCCAGCTGTCCAGGATTGCTTGCCATCAGACCTCTACCTTGCCCCCGGCGGCCTCAATGGCAGCCTTGGCGCCCTTGGTAACCTTGATGCCGCGAACGATCACGGCCCGATCGATGGAGCCGGATAGCACGATGCGGGCCCGTTTGACGCTGCGCTTAAGCACGTTGGCGCGCTTCAGTGAATCCAGGTCCACCTCCTCGCCGCCGACTTTCGCCAGCTCGCCGAGGCGCACTTCTGCGGTGCTCATGCCCACCCGGGAGCGGAAGCCGAACTTCGGCACCCGGATCTGCAGGGGCATCTGGCCGCCTTCAAAACCGGCGGGGACGCCGCCGCTCTTGCGCGCCTTCTGACCTTTGTGGCCCTTGCCGGACGTTTTGCCTGAGCCGGAGCCGATGCCGCGCCCCAGGCGCCGCTTCGGTTTCTTGCTCCCCGGCCAGGGGCTCAATGTGTTGAGATGCATCGATTACTCTCCTTCCACCCGCACCATGTAACTGACACGGTCGATCATGCCGCGGACGGACGGCGTGTCTTCAACCTCGACGGAGTGGCCGATGCGCCGCAGCCCCAGCCCAATGACACATGCCTTGTGCTTCTTCAGCCGTTTGGTCGTGCTCTTGACCAACGTGACCCGAATCGTATTAGCGCTCATGATCTGACTACCTATGTTCTGTTCGCGAGCCGTGCCGTCAGGCGCCGATCTGCTCTACCGTCTTGCCACGCTTGGCAGCAATCATCTCCGGGGAACGGATGTTCGCCAGCGCCTTGAAGGTGGCCTGGATCACGTTCACCGGATTGGTGGAGCCGTAACACTTAGCCAGTACGTTGTGGATACCGGCTGCTTCCAGCATCGCCCGCATGGTGCCGCCAGCGATCACCCCGGTACCTTCGGACGCGGGCTGCATGTACACCTTGGACGCGCCGTGGCGAGCGGTGACCGGATACCAGATGGTGGTGCCGTTCAGGTCTACGTCCACCATGTTGCGGCGCGCCGCCTCCATGGCCTTCTGAATCGCCAGCGGCACTTCGCGCGCCTTGCCACGACCAAAACCGACT
>JBLRXD010000360.1:0-4153 GCA_047920935.1 Pseudomonadales bacterium
CTGCCAGTCGACGGGCACTACGTGAACGCTCAAAGCATTGCTCATGGGGCCGTTACTCCCGCAGCTGGGCCAGCCGGGCCGCGGCGCCGCTGTAGGCCGCCGGCGTCAACCGCTCGAGTTCGCGGCGGGCAGACTCCGGCAGCTGCAGCGCGCCGAGGATCTCGCGATACAGGGCTTCGTCCAGTTGCCGCCCCCGGGTGGCGGCCTTGAGCTGCTCATAGGGTTCCGGCAGGCCGTGCTTGCGCATCACCGTCTGCACGGCTTCGGCCAGAACTTCCCAGCTGTGCTGCAGATCCTGCTCGATGGCGGCGCCGTTGACCTGGAGGCGGTCGAGACCCTTCAGTGCGGCGCTGTACGCCACCAGACAGTGGCCGAGGGCGGTGCCCAGATTGCGCAGCACGGTGGAGTCGGACAGGTCGCGCTGCCAGCGTGACACCGCCAGCTTGCTCGCCATGTGCTCCAGCAGCGCGTTGGCGATACCGATGTTGCCTTCGGAGTTCTCGAAGTCGATGGGGTTGACCTTGTGAGGCATGGTGGACGAGCCGGTTTCGCCTTCCACCTTGCGTTGGCTGAAGTAGTTGATGGCGATGTAGCTCCAGATGTCGCGATCGAAATCCAGCAACACCTGGTTGAAACGCACCAGCGCGTGGAAGACTTCCGCCAGATAGTCGTGAGGCTCGATCTGGGTGGTGTGGCGGTTGGTGACCAGGCCCAGGTCGGCGACGAAGGCGTCGCTCAATGCCACCCAGTCGACCTCGGGATAGGCGGCCAGGTGGGCGTTGAAGTTGCCCACGGCGCCGTTCATCTTGCCGAGGATCTGATTGCCCTGCAGCTGCGCCAGCTGCCGGCGCAGCCGGCTCACCACGTTGCGCAACTCCTTGCCCAGCGTGGTCGGGGATGCGGTCTGGCCATGAGTGCGCGACAGCATCGGCAGCTGCGCGTGCTGCACCGCCAGGGCTTCGATCACCGCCGTCAGCTGCTCCATCTCCGGCGCCAGCACCGCATCCCGGGCCTGGCGCAGCATCAGCGCGTAGGCCAGGTTGTTGATGTCTTCCGAGGTGCAGGCGAAGTGCACGAATTCCACATGCGCGGCCAGTCCGGGAATGGCCCGCACCCGTTCCTTGACGTAGTACTCCACGGCCTTGACGTCGTGATTGGTGACCCGCTCCAGCGCCTTGATGGCTTCCGCCGCGGCCACGTCGAAGCCGTCGATCACAGCCTCCAGCGCCGCCTGCTGGTCGGGCGTGAGGGCCGGCAGCTCGGCGATCTGCGGGGTGCTGGCGAGATGGGCGAACCAGCGACACTCGACCTCGACCCGATAGCGCATCAGCCCATACTCGCTGACGATGGGGGCGAGCGCTTCGACCTTGGCGCGATAACGGCCGTCGAGAGCGCTGATGGCGAGCAGAGGGTGAATTGCCGTGGTCATGATGTTGTTTTGCCGGTCACTGGGGGTTGTTGGTGAGGGAGCGCAAGGATTGCAGCAAGGCGGCGCGACGCAGAATCAGGTGCCACCGCCGCCCGCCCAGCTGATGCCACAACCAGGCCATGCGCACCCCGGCCAGCAGCAACGCACGCACGCTGTCGGCGACGGGCTCCTGCTGCAGCAGCTTCGGATCCCCGGTGACCTGGATGCGTTTGCCGAGGGTGCTGACCGTCTGCGCGTAGATGCGCCCAAGCTGCTGCTCGTCGGGCTCGTCCGGGTCGAGGTCGTCGATCAGCCGCCCGAGCTTCTCCACCACCTGGGGCACGCCGCTGAGCATCTTCGCCAGCTCCACCAGTTGCAGGGTGTAGCGCAGGATCTCGGGGGCGTCGCTGCGGCCGGAGAGGGCGTCGATGGCGCTGGTGGCGCCCAGCCGAAACGCGCCAGGGTCGGGAAAAACGTCTTCCATGCCCCCCGCCTGCCGGGTTGGTACGCTGCGCAGCACCGCCTGATGAGCATCCTCGGGCAGGGTCTGGCCGTGGGCGCGGCGATGCACGAGGGTCGCGGCCTGAACGACGCCCGCCAGGGCCAGGGCGGCGTAGTCGACGGCCTCAGTGACTGCTGGCATAAGCTGGATTCACGTCGGAAGTTTCTGCATGGAGAGATTCTGCCTGTTCGATGAGCGCGCCGCCGAGGCACACCTCAGCGTCGTAGAAGCAGACGTACTGGCCCGGCGTCACCGCACGCTGGGGCTGCTCGAAGCGCACCAGCAGCTGGCCATTGGCAGCCGCGGTCACCTGGCACGCCTGATCGCGCTGCCGATAGCGCACCTTGGCATGGCAGCGCAGCGGCAGCGCCAACCCCGGCACCAGCCAGTTGGGCGAGCTGGCCAGCAGCCAGCGGCTCTGCAGATCGCGTGGATCCTGGGAGACCACCAGTACGTTGCTGCCCAATCGTTTGTCGGCTACATACCAGGGTGCCTCAGGGTAGCCGGCACGGCCGCCGATGCCGAGCCCCTGGCGCTGCCCCAGGGTGTAATAAGCCAACCCCTGATGCTGCCCGAGAACGCGGCCGTCGGGGCCCTCGATGGCGCCCGGCTGGACCGGCAGGTAGCGCCCGAGGAAGTCACGAAAGCGGCGTTCGCCGATGAAGCAGATGCCGGTGCTGTCCTTCTTGCGGTGATTGTGCAGACCCTCCCGCTGCGCGATGGCCCGCACCTCCTGCTTGTGCAGCCCACCGAGGGGAAACAGGCAACGAGCCAGCTGCTGCCGGGGCACCGCCTGGAGGAAGTAGCTCTGATCCTTGCCCGGGTCGACCCCCTTGAGCAGGCGGAAGCCCGGGGCCGGATCCTGGGGCTCACGGCTACCTGCCGCAGCAGCGACATCGAGCCAGACGCCACGCGCGTAGTGGCCGGTGGCGATCAGATCACCACCCAGTGCCTGGGCGTAGTCGGCGAACTGCTTGAACTTGATCTCCCGGTTGCACAGCACGTCGGGGTTCGGCGTGCGGCCGGCCGCATACTCCGCCAGGAACTGCTCGAACACGTTGTCCCAGTACTCGGCGGCGAAGCTTGCCGTGTGCAGGGGTACGTCGAGGCGCTCGCAGACCCGCTGGGCATCGGCGAGGTCTTCGCGAGCGGTGCAGTACTCGGTGCCGTCGTCTTCGTCCCAGTTTTTCATGAACAGCCCATGCACCCGGTAGCCGTCGCGCTTCAGCAGCAGCGCGGCCACGGCGGAGTCGACGCCGCCGGACATGCCGACGATGACGGTGGCGTCAGTGCTGGGGGTGGTCATGTTGTCGCCGGTCTCGTGCAGGGTTCACGTCAGGGTGCATAGTCTAATGGAAACTCGGCGCCATTTCGGCGCCATTGTGCCCGGCCATCTCTTATACTCTGCGCCATGAGCAGACTCAGTCACATCAACGAGGCCGGCGAGGCCAACATGGTGGACGTCTCCGGCAAGCCCGAGAGCCGACGCACCGCCGTAGCCGAGGGCGTGATACGCATGCAGGCCGAAACCCTGCAACAGATCATCGAGCACGGCGTGCCCAAGGGCGACGTGCTGGCGGTCGCGCGGGTCGCGGGCATCCAGGGCGCGAAGCGCTGCAGCGACCTGATTCCGCTGTGCCACCCGCTGCCCATCAGCAAGGTGACGGTGGAGTTCTCGACCCCCGCCCAAGGCTGCCTGGTGGTGCGCGCCGAGGTGCGGGTCACCGGCACTACCGGCGTCGAGATGGAAGCCCTCACCGCGGTGAGCGTGGCGTCGCTGACGGTCTACGACATGTGCAAAGCCATGGACAAGGGCATGGTCATCGAGCAGGTGCGGCTGCTGCGTAAGGAAGGGGGCAAGAGCGGCACCTGGGTCCGGGGGGCGGGGCCATGAAGGCCATGGCACCATGAAAATCGCTGTGCGTTTCTTCGCCTCGCTGCGCGATGCGGCTGGTACCGCAGCCATCGATGTGCAACTGCCCGAGGGCGCCCGGTTCGAGACCCTGCTGCAAGCCCTCGAGGGCCAGCTTGCTCCCGGCGCGCTGCCGGCTCTGCTCGCCGACAACGTGCGCCTGGCGCGCAACCAGGATCTGATCACGCCGCCGTTCGCGTTGGCCGACGGCGACGAGATCGCCTTTCTGCCACCGGTGACCGGAGGCTGAGGGTGCGGCTGCAGATTCGCGTTCAGCACGACGATTTTTCGGTCGCCGCCGAATACCAGGCGCTGCGGCGCCGGCTATCGG
>JBLRXD010000361.1:0-4130 GCA_047920935.1 Pseudomonadales bacterium
ATCCCCAGGTCGATCTGGTGCACAGCCTGCGCATCGAGACCGTACGCTACGACTACGACAACAACACCCTGACCGGTAACACCCGCGACGACGGCACCGCCTGCGGCTTCGGCGGATGCCTCTACTCACGCCCTGCCGATCGCACGGATCGGTTCACCGATCTGGCCGGCAGGCTGGGCGCGGAATACCAGGCCACCGCAGACACGCGGTTCTGGCTCACCGGCGGCATCGGCTTTCGCGCCCCGCAGACCACGGAGCTTTACCGCCTGCAATCCGGCCAGCAGGTGACGGATCTCGATAGCGAGTCGCTGCGCTCGCTGGAAATCGGCATGCAGACGGGGCAGGAAGGCCTGCAACTCGGCATCACCGCCTTCGCGGAGCGTAAGAAAGACGAGGTGCTGCGCGACTCCAACGGCTTCAACATCTCGGCAGGCCGCACGCGCGCCGAAGGCATAGAGCTGGGCTTGACCTGGTCGCCCATCGAACGCCACAGTTTCGATCTGGCCGCCACCTGGGCGCGCCACCGCTACGATTTCTCCCGGGTGCTCGCCGGCGGCGAAACCATCACCTCGGGCAACGACGTCGATACCGCGCCGCGCTGGATGGGTTCCGCCCACTGGCTGTGGACGCCGCTCGCCGACGTCACGACGGAACTCGAAGCGGTGTATCTCGACGACTACTACGTCAACGCGGAAAACACCGCCAAATACGCTGGCCATCTGTTGTTCAATCTGCGCGCCGACTGGCAGTTCCGCGCCAACGCCAAGCTGTCGCTGCGGCTGCTGAATCTCACCGACACCCGCCATGCGGATCGCGCGGACTTCGCTTTCGGTAACTACCGCTACTTCCCGGGGCAACCGCGGCGGGCGCATGTGGCGCTCGAGATCGCCATCTGAAAGGTGCCATCAACGCGGGCACGGGTTAGCATGTCAGCAGTGCAGCACCTTGTTCATCCATCAGAGCGCTAACGATGACAGTAAACGTGAATCAAGCTCGGGCTTTGTGTACGGCCACCGAGTTCGCCTTGTATGAAGCCAGTCGTCCGGAAAACGTAAAGCAACACAGCCCCGCCATGCTCAAGAGCAAGATCCGCCGGGCCCGTACGCTGCGCGACAAATACCAGGATCTCTACAAACGCCAACGCCTGAGCACGCGAGCGCGCACCGGCAGCAAGAAGGGCAACCTGCCGGAGCGCAACGCGCGCACGGAGCAGAAAGCCAAACTGTTCGCCGAAGTACTCGAGCGGCTGCAGAAGCAGGATGATCGGCTGAGCGCGAGCGCCGCCAAGGCTGAAGCCAAAGCCAAGGTGCAGACCAAGACCAAAGCACCGACTAAAGCCAAAGCCCCGACCAAGTCCAAAGCCCCGACCAGGTCCAAAGCCCCGACCAAGTCCAAAGCGCCGGCAAAGGCCAAGGCGCCGACAAAACCAAAAGCCGCGGCCAAAGCCAAGGCGCCGGCAAAGTCCAAAGCGCCTACCAAGGTCAAGGCGAAGAAGCCCACCGCGAAAGCCGCCGCCGCGAAACGCAAAACCGCACCCCGTGATCAGGTGGAGGGCTTCATGAGCGGCGCCGCCGCCAGCGCCAATCAGCGCCAGCAGTTGCGCAAGACGCGCAGCAAAGCCGTTGCCGGCCACACCCGAGCCGCGGGCAAGCGCAGTCAGGCGCGGCGCGACTCCCGCCGCTGAACGGCCGGCTCGGTCGCGGCCGCCGAACTGGGCAACCGCGACACCGCCGCCGCCGCGGGGATCAACAACACGGCAAACAGGCCGAAGGCCAGGTTGTAGCTGCCGGTGACGTCATGAATCCAACCAGACAGCAGCGGCCCCAGCGCAGCCAGGGTGATGAACATCATCCCGAGCCCCATCACCCGCCCGAACGAAGCGGCGCCGAATCGGCTGCCGTAGATCACGGCCATCAGCGTCAGGATCCCGCCGCCGGCCAATCCCATCAGGCTCGCGGCTACGATCAGGGTCACCAACCCCGGGGCGCCGATCAGCAACAGCAGTGAGGCCGCCATGCCGGTGGCCATCACGTAATACAGGCGGCGATGATCGACTCGATCTGCTGCCGCACCGAACGCAAACTTGCCCGCGATCATGAACGCCGAGCTGAGCGAGATCAGCAACGCGGCGTAGCTGGTGGGAAACCCGAGGTCGCGAGAATAGGCGCCGAGGTTGAACTGGATGGCGCCGAAGGCGGCGTTGATGGGCAGAAACCCGCAGACGGCGATCCAGAACATGGGCGTGCGCAGAATCTGCGCCATCTTCCAATCCCGCGCGTCGGCGAGCGCCGCGGGAGCCGCAGCGCCACCCTCCGCCGCTATCAGAGCCGGCGGTTGCCGGCGCAGAACCCAGAAACTCAGCGGCACCACCAGCACCAGGGTGAGCACCGCCAGACTCTGCATGGTAACGCGCCAGCCGTAGCTCTCGAGCAGCGCGCCGGTCAGAAACGGAAAGCTGAACCCCCCGATGGAGGTGCCGATGGCAGAGATACCGAGGGCAACCCCGCGGCGCCCCAGAAACCAACGGGTCACCAGCGTCTGCGCCGCCAGCGGACCGGCCATGGCCATGCCGAGGGGCAGAACCAGGGCGTAGAGCATGATGATCTGCCACATGGCGGTGGCCTGGGAGGCGAGCATCATGCCGCTCGACATGGCGAGCGCGCCGCAGATCACCAGCCAGCGTATCGACATGACGTCCATGGCGCGCCCCACCAGCGGGCTCAGCAGGCCCACGCCCAGCTGCAGCACGGTGATCGCGATCATCACCTCGCCACGGCTGACCTGAAACGTTTCGAGCCAGGGCACCACGAACAGCGCGAAGCAGTAGATGAGGATGCCGATGGTCACCGCCTGGAACACCAGGGTGGTGGCGACCACGTTCCAGCCGTAATGCCAGCCGGGTTGCGTTGAGTGGGTCTGTTGCGTCAAATCGATACCGCGCGTTACTACCGCGTTTGCGGTGGACTAGGGAACACCACCATGTGTTTCGTTTCCAGGCGCACGCCGATGCATGAGCCGATGGCATGATCCTGGTGGCTGGGAATCGACGCCAGCAAGCGAGCGCCGCTACCGAGCCGCAGTTCGTACAAAAAGGTCGAGCCCTTGAACTGCTTGCCGACCACCCGCGCACGCAGCGCGCTGGTGTCATCGTGCACCACGTCGTCGGGTCGCAGCAACACGTCTACCGGCGTGCCCACCGGCAACTCGGCGAGCATGCTGCCGCGGATGATGCCGGTCTCGGTTGCCACCGCATCGGCGGCTTCGATGCGGCCACTGAGCCACACCCCGTTGCCGACGAACTCGGCGACGAAGCGATCCGCCGGGCGATGATACAACCGATAGGCGGTGTCCCACTGCAGCAGGCGGCCACGGTCGAGCACGCCGACATCGTCGGCCATGGAGAACGCATCGTGGTGATCGTGGGTGGCGACCAGGGCTGTTGCCCCCAGGGACTTGAGCAGCGCCCGCAGTTCCTGGCTGAGGCTCTGTCGCAAGGTCGCGTCGAGATTCGAAAACGGCTCGTCCATCAGCAGCAACTGGGGCTCCGGCGCCATGGCCCGGGCGATGGCAACCCGCTGCTGCTGCCCGCCCGACAGCTCGTGGGGAAAGCGCTCGGCCAGATGCCCCAACTCCACCCGTTCCAGGAACTGCATGGCCCGCGCCTTACGCTCGCCGGACGGCAGGCCGCGCAGGCCGAACATCACGTTCTTCAGCACGCTGAGGTGCGGCAACAGCGCGTAATCCTGAAACACCATGCCGATGCGACGCTGCTCGGCCGGTATCTGGTGGGTCGCCGAGCTCAACTCCACCGCGCCGGCGTAGATGGCCCCGCCGTGGACCGGCTCGAAGCCGGCGATGCAGCGCAGCAACGTGGTCTTGCCGCTGCCGCTCGGCCCGAGAATGCAGCCGATGTGGCCACGCGCCAGTTCCAGCGACACGGCGTCGAGAACCGGCTCGGCGCCACGGCCGTAGCCGTAGCTGACGTTCACCAGCCGCAGCATCAGGCGCGCCGCCGGCTGAGCACAATCACCGGCACCAGCCCAGCCAGGACGATCACCAGGGCGGGCAACGCGGCCCGCTCCCACTCCCCTTCGGTGGTGAGCTGAAACACCCGCACCGCCAGCGTGTCC
>JBLRXD010000362.1:0-4129 GCA_047920935.1 Pseudomonadales bacterium
ATCGCTCGTCGAGGCGCAGGAACAGCATGTGGGCCGGCGTAAAGGCGTCGAGGCTGCGGCCCGCCGCCGCGGCGGCGCGGCGGATCGTCGTCAGGGAGGCGGAGAAGCGCTGCGGATCGACGGCGTAAGAGACATAGCCGTCGCCCAGCCGTCCCGCCCGCTCGAGCGCCGCCGGGGCTCGTCCGCCGCACCAGACCGGCGGCCCGCCTGATGACGTCGGGGGCGGCAGCATGCGGACGTCGTCCAGCGGGTAGAAGCGGCCGCTTCGGGTGACTGGCTCGGCACTCCACAGCGCCTTCAGCACGTCGATACCTTCCGTCAGTCGAGCGCCCCGCTGATGCAGCGGTACGCCGCATGCGGCGTATTCGTTGGGAAACTCCCCGCCCACCCCGACACCGAGAACGAACCGGCCCGAGAGCATTCGGTCGAGCGTGGCGGTCTGCTTGGCCACCAGGGTGGGGTGGCGCAGGGGCAGGAGGTAAACGCAGGTGCCGAGGGTGAGACGGCGCGCGAAGGCGGCGGCGAGGGCGAGTTGGGTAAGGGAGTCGAGAATCGGCACCGGAAAGGCCACGTGATCGCCCACCCAGAGGGAATCGAAGCCCAGCCGTTCCGCCTGCTCCACGGTGACCCGGGCCGACTCCGGATCCGGAAAGCCGCTCATCACCCCGAACTGCAGGTCCTGATCGCTCATCGTTCGTCTTCCTCGGCGCAGAGCACGCCGCTTGTCCTCAGCCGTTCGATCTCGTCCTCGCTGAGCCCGAGCTTTTCGGTCAGCACAGCGGCATTGTCGGCGCCACGGCGCGCGCCTGCATGTCGCGGGCCGACGTCGTGGCCGGCGAAGCGAAAGGGGGATCGCGGCAGCTTCACTGGGTTGCCCTGGAGGTTCAACTCCACGAACGCCCGGCGCTCGACGGCCCAGGGCTGCTCGGCGACCTCAGCGAGACTGTGCACCTGGCCCAGAGGCACTCGAGCCTTGTCGAGTGCGGCCTCGAACTCGGTCACCGTGGCGAATTCCGCGGCCCACGATTGCAGCAGCGCGTGGACCTCGGCGGTTTTGTCGCGGGTATCCTCGAAGCCGTGCCAACCGCGCTCCGCAAGCGCCTGCTCCCGCCCCAGTGCCCTGGCGATGGCGAACACGCCCGTCAACGGATTGCCGGGCAACTGGACCCAGGCGCCATCGGCGGTGCGAAGCAGGGCCGCTTTGCCGGGGCGGAACGGGCTGATCTCGTCACCGATGCCGCCGTTGGCTTCCACCGCGGTCCACTCGTTCATGGCCAGCATCGTCTCGGCCATGGACACGTCGACGTGCTGCCCCTGGCCCGTCTGCAGACGCTGCACCAGGGCCGCCAGAATCCCTGCGGTGGCCTGGGCGGAGACGGTGAAGTCGGCATGGGAAACGGCTTCCGGCAGCGGCGGGGTGCCGCGCTCCCTGGCGTTGAGCTCGATCAGCCCCAGCTCGGCGTGAATGATCGGCGCGTAGGCCCGGCGCCGGGATGCCCTGCCCTCTTGGCCGTAGCCGGAGATGGAGCAATAGATCAGCGCCGGATTGGACTGGCGGAGCAGCTCGTAGCCGAGTCCGAGGCGCGCGGCCACACCCGGCCGGTAGTTCTCGACCACGATGTCGCATTGATCGGCCAGCCGCCGCACCAGGGTCTGCCCGGTCTCCTGGGTCAGGTCGACGCACAGATGCCGCTTCCCGGCGTTCTGCTGCGCGTAGCCGACCGCCACGCCGCCGCGTTTGGGAACCCCGCGGCGCATGAGATCGCCTTTCGGCGGCTCGATCTTCAGCACCTCTGCGCCGAGATCGGCCAGAGTGCGGGTGCAGGCCGGGCCTGCCACCACGCGGGTGAGATCCAGCACCGTGATGTCTTTCAGCAGCGTCATGAGTCCGACTCCTCGGGTGCATCGGTCGTTGCAGGTCCGCCAGCGAGCACCGAGGGCGCGTGTGCGCGGTGGAAGCCCTCGAAAGCCGGCTGTGCCGGCGGGCTCTGCAGGGGAAACATGGGGCTGTTGGTGGTGAGACCGGCGCCGCCATCCACGCGCCACACCTGGCCCGTGACGAAGCGAGCGGCCGGGCTCAGTAGAAAGGCGACGGCGGCGCTGATCTCCGCCTCGGTGCCGAGGCGCCCGACAGGCGTCACCCCAGGAAACGCGTGCACGGCCCGGAGCATCCGCTCGTCGGTGTAGGTATCGAAGCCGCTCGAGGCCACGTAGCCGGGCGCTACGGCGTTCACGCGCACGCCGTCGGCGGCCCACTCCACCGCCGCTGTGGCCGTGAGGTTGTGTACGCCCGCGCGCGCTGCGCCGCTGTGGCCCATCAGTGGCATGCCGCCGGCTTCCCCGGCAGTGATGTTGACGATGACGCCGCCGTGGTGACGCATGCTCTGCCGGTACACGGCGGTGGAGACGAGATACGTCGACAGCAGGTTGTTGCGGATCACTGCCTCGAAGCCGTTGGCGGACATTTCGGCAAGCAGGGCGGGGAACTGACCGCCCGCACAGTTCACCAGCCCGTGGATCGGCCCGCTCGCGGCCCAGTCCTGCACCACGCGCTCTACGACGGCGGCATCACGTACGTCGCAGATGGCCGTGTCGGCCTGGCCGCCGTCCGCCCGGATTTCGGCTCGCACGGCCTCGAGCTTGGTCTGGGTGCGCCCGGCAACGAGCACCTGTGCGCCCAGCGCGCACAGCTCGTGGGCGATACACCGCCCGATGCCGGAACCGCCCCCCGTCACCAGAATGCGGTGGTCACGAAAGAGCCCCGGCGCGAAGATCGAGGCATAGGTCAATGGTCAATCACCGTCTGGCCGCCATTACTGGCCGTAGACGCGTGAGTGCACGGCGCAGCCACGCATGTTACCAGTCTCTATAATTGCTCATCTTGTAGCCGAGCTCCAGCCCGTAGTTACGCAGCGCCGTGACACCCGCCGTGCGGCGGAAGAGTTGATCCTAGTCACGCAATCTATTGTAAGGCAGCGTACAGCCAGTTACGCTAACTTCGAGTAGCCTGGGCCGATCCGGGCGCATGCAAGCAAGGGAGGGTTCGCCATGAAGGCTGCCGTGTTCCAAGGCCCGAACAGGCCCATGACCATAGAAGACGTCGACCTCGATAGTCCACAGCGCAGAGAGATCCGGGTTCGCACCCGCTTTGCCGGCATTTGCCACAGTGATCTGCACTTTGTGGAGGGCATTTTTCCGTTCCGGGTGCCGGCGGTGCTCGGACACGAATCCGCGGGCATCGTCGAGGAGGTGGGGGCCGACGTCGAGTACGTGAAGCCAGGCGATCATGTGATCACTTGCCTTTCGGTGTTCTGCGGACATTGCCATCACTGCCTTTCCGGCCATCCGAACAGATGCGGCGGACGGGCCACGGCCCGCAAGTCCGGGGAAAAGCCGCGCCTGTCCATCAACGGCGAGCCGGTCGCGCAGTTCGCGCACCTGTCGTCGTACGCCGAAGAGATGCTGGTGCACGAGAACGCGGTAGTGAAAATACGCGACGACATGCCGCTCGACCGGGCCGCGCTCATCGGTTGCGGGGTGACCACGGGCGCGGGCGCAGCCTTGCGCACCGCCGCTGTCGAGGCAGGCTCTACGGTGGCCGTGATCGGCTGCGGCGGCGTGGGTCTGAGCGCGATCAACGGCGCGGCCATTGCCGGGGCGGGACGCATCATCGCCGTGGACCGGGTGCCGTCGAAGCTCGAGCTGGCACGGCAGTTCGGCGCCACCGACACGGTGAACGCGAGCGACGGCGATCCGGTCGAGCAGGTCGTGGCGCTGACCGGAGGCGGCGTCGATTACTCGTTCGAGGCCATTGGCCTCAAAATAACCTGCGAACAGGCTTGGCGCATGCTGGCCATCGGAGGGACGGCCACGGTAATTGGCATGGTGCCTGCTGATCAGGCGATCGAGATCCGCGGTATGGATCTGCTGCAGGAGAAGAAGCTGCAGGGCTCCATGATGGGTTCCAACCGCTTCCGCATCGACATGCCGCGATACGTCGATTTCTACCTGTCTGGAAAGCTGATGCTCGATCCGCTCATCTCGCGACGCATTTCGCTGGAGGAGATCAACGACGGCATGGAAGCCCTCAAGACCGGGGAGGTCGCGCGGCAGGTCATCGCCTTCTGAG
>JBLRXD010000363.1:0-4092 GCA_047920935.1 Pseudomonadales bacterium
CCGAGCGCATCTACCTGCCGCCCACAGCCCTGGATGCACGGCTTCCACCCGCCCCCATCAGCGCCCGTATCCTGTCGCCGTTCGACAATGTCATCATTCAGCGGCAGCGGAGCCAGAGCCTGTTCGGCTATGACTATCAACTCGAGTGCTACCTGCCCGAGCACAAGCGCCGCTTCGGCTACTTCTGCCTGCCGATTCTGTACCGCGACCGCTTCGTCGGCCGGATGGACTGCAAAGCGCACCGCAAGGAGCGCCGCCTGGAAATCCGCCGCCTGTTCGTCGAGCATCCCCAATGGCTGCTGCCCGACGGCGAGCGTGGCATCGCCGCGTTGGCGACCGCGCTGGCGGCGTTCGCCGTCGCCAATCGGTGTCCGCTCGTGGACCTCGGTGAGGTGGTTCCCGCAGACTGGCAGCAGCCACTGTCCGCAGCCTGTCATCAGATGGAGCAACCGATGTCATGAATTATCCTCAATCGCAGTTCCTGACCACCCCGGAGAGCCTTGCCGGGCTGATCTCCGACGACGATCACCACGATCATGCCCAATTGCGCATCCTCGACGCCACGGTGTTTCTCATTCCGGCGGAGAACGGCTACCGCGCCGAGAGCGGCTTGGAACGCTACCGCGAAGCCCACATTCCCGGCGCCGCCTTCATGGATCTGATCCGTGAGTTTTCGGCAACCGGCACCGGCCTCGGCTTCACCCTGCCCCGGCCCGAGGCGCTGGCCCAGGCGCTGGGCGACCTGGGCGTGAGCCACGACCATCGGGTGGTGGTGTACTCCACCGGCCACATGATGTGGGCGACCCGAGCCTTCTGGTTGCTGCGCTACGCCGGCCACGACCAGGTCTCGGTGCTCAATGGCGGCCTCGCCGGCTGGAGCGACGCCGGCGGCTCGCTGTCTGCCGGCACGGAGCATTACCCGCCGACGACGTTCAGCGCCCGCCCGCGGCCAGAGCTGTTCGTCGGTCGCGACGAGACCCGCGACGCCATGAACGACGCCGGTGTTTGCCTGGTCAACGCCCTGTCACCGGAGGTCTATGCCGGCACCGGCGCCATGCACTACGGCCGCCGCGGGCACATCCCGGGAAGCCGCAACCTGCACTACGACGCGCTGATGGACGGCAACCGCTTCCGCTCCGCCGAGGCGCTGCAGCAGACGCTGGGCGACGCCGGCATGCTCGATGCCCCCCGGGTCATCACCTACTGCGGCGGCGGCATCTCCGCCACGGTCGACGCCTTCGCCTGCCTGCTGTTGAGCAAGCAAGAGGTAGCCGTCTACGATGGCTCCATGTCCGAGTGGGTGCGCGACGCCTCCCTGCCGCTCAAGGAAGGCGCCGAGCCGTGATCAGGCATCCCGGTAATGCGCCGGACGCTTCTCCAGAAAGGCGGCCACCCCTTCGCGCATATCGCCGGTGGTGGAGGTGAGGATCTGCTGGCGATCCTCCATGGCGATGACGGCCTCCAGGCCGCCCGCATCGACGCTCATGTTGAGGCACTCCTTGGTCAGGCGCACCCCCACCGGCGAGTTGGCCAGGATCTCCTCGGCCATCGAGCGACCTGCCTGCTGCAGCTGGTCCTCTGCCACCACGTCCGACACCAGGCCCACGGCGCGAGCGCGCTCGGCATCGATGAAACGCCCGGTGAGCAGCAGTTCCGATGCCAGCGCGCTGCCCACCAGACGGGGTAGAAAGTAGCTGACGCCGACATCGCAGGCGGTCAGGCCGATGCGAATAAAGGCCGCATTCATGCGCGCCTGGGGCCCGGCCAGGCGGATGTCGGAAGCCAGCGCCAGGGCGAACCCGCCGCCGCTGGCGGGCCCGTGGATCAACGAGATGATGGGCTGCGGAGCGCGGCGCATGCGCATGACGATCTCGCTGACACGCCGCTGCACCCGCAGGCCGCTCACGGCGCCGCCGGGCTCGCCGCTGCGCTCTTCCTTCAGGTCGAGACCGGCGCAGAAGCCCCGGCCGGCGCCCCGCACCACCACCACCCGCACCGAGTGATCGGTGTAAAGCTCGCCGAAGTAATGCTGCAGCTCGAGCATCATGGTGCGGCTCATGGCATTGAGCGCTTCCGGACGGTTCAGCGTCAGCCAGTCGATGGCGCCTTCTTTCTCTACCAGCAGGGTCTGGTAGCTGCCGTCGGGGTTGCTGCGGGGTCGGTAAAGCTCGTCGGCCATCTGGCGTCTCTCCGTACTTGATGATGATGATGTTGTTGTTGTCAGATCTTGCGCTCGCGGCCTTGCCAGTAGCGGTCTCTCACCAGGCGGCGCTGAATCTTGCCGCTGGGCAGGCGCGGCAGGTCGGTAACGAAATCCACCGAGCGCGGGCATTTGAAACCGGGTAGCCGGGCGCGGGCAAAGGCGATGATGTCTTCCGCCAGCTGGTCGCTGGCCTGCACCTCGGGCTTGAGCTGCACCACGGTTTTCACCTCCTCGCCCCACTCGTCGTTGGGCACGCCAACGGTGCACAGGTCGAGCACCGCCGGGTGCTGCAGCAGCGCTGAATCGATCTCCTGGGGGTAGACGTTGACGCCACCCGAGATGATGGTCTCGGCGCTGCGCCCGGTGAGGAACAGAAACCCGTCCGCGTCCAGATAGCCCATGTCTCCCAAGGTATACCAGTCGCCGCGGTAGCTGTCGTCGGTCTTCTCCTGGGCCTTGAAATACTCGAAACGACCGACCTCGGGCGCCCGGAAGTAAATGGTGCCCACCTGCCCCTGAGTGACGTCTTCGCCCTGATCGTCGAGGATGCGGGTGTTTTCGGGGGTCGGCGTGCGCCCTACGCTGCCGGGCTTGGTCAGCCAGGTGGCGGAGTCGATGCCGAAGTTGTTGCCGCCCTCGGTGGCTGCGTAATACTCGTACAGAATCGGGCCCAGCCACTCGATCATGGCGTGCTTGACGTGCACCGGGCAGGGCGCCGCGCCGTGCATCACCAGCTTCAGGCTGGTCAGATCGTAGCCGCCCCGCACGGCCGCGGGCAGTTCGAGCAGCCGGTGAAACATGGTGGCCACCATGTGCGTGTGGGTGATGCGGTAGCGCTCGATCAGGCGCAGCGTTTCCTCGGCGTCCCAGCGATCCATCAGCACCACGCCGACACCGGCATTGAGCGGCGAGGTGACGTTGAACGCCAGCGGCGCGGCGTGATAGGCGGGGCCCGTGCACAGGCAGCGGTCGGTCTCCGGATCTCCCGCCGCGAGCGTTTGCGCCACCGAGCGCTGCAGGGGCAGCTGCCGCCGGTAGACGCCCTTCGGGCGGCCGGTAGTACCCGACGTGTACAACATCTGCGAGCCACGCTGCGGCTGGTCGATGTCGCTGCCATCCTCGGCGTCGATGGCCGCCTGATAGTCTTCGAAGCCGCTGATGGCGCCGCCGACCGCCAGCCGCAGACCACAGCCCTGGGCCTGGGCCACAGCGGCCTCCGCGGTGCGCAGGCCGGCGTCGTAGACCACGGCCCTGGCTTCGCAGTTGTCGATGACGTACCCGGCCTCCTCCGCGGTGAGATGCCAGTTCACCGGCGTCACCCGCAGGCCCGAGCGCAGCGCCGCCAGGTAGGTCTCGACGAACTCGGGCCGGTTCCGCGCCACCACCGCGATGGCGTCACCGGGCGCCAACCCGTGCCGGGTCAGCAGTCGCGACAACTGGTTGGCGCGCTGATTCAGCTGCCGGAAAGAACGGTCGCCGTAGGCCGACGCGATCGCCAGGTGATCCGGCCGCCGTGCGGCGTGAAAAGCCACCGCCATCCCGGCCGCCAGCGCTTGATCAAGATCGCTGAACATCCCCCAATTCCTCCCCCATCCGTTGCGGTTCGCCGTGGTGGCTGGTCATCCACAGAGCATCTCCATCCCGGTAGAGCACCAGCGCGTCCAGAAACCCCACCGCCGGTCCGTGAGCCGGCTCCCCGAGCAGCACCTCCCGCAGCAGATACAGGGTCATGTCGTGAGACACGCACAGATCGAGCTGCTGCTCCGCCACGGGCTGGCGGAGCTTCTCCGCCAGCACCCGCAGCACCAGACGCGCCGCCAGTTCTGCCGGCATCATGGAATCCGCGGGAACCTCGCCGCGCACCCACGCGCCGAGATAGGGCACCAGAC
>JBLRXD010000364.1:0-4068 GCA_047920935.1 Pseudomonadales bacterium
CTAGGGAACCGCCGCCAGGGCCGGGATCTGGCATGCTCCGTGCTGCATACCGAGGGCACCACGGATGCAGCGGGGGGCCCCATGTGGTACGGCCACTACATCATCGCTCTGGCACTGCTGTTGATCTCAGCCAGCAGTTATGCCGGTGCAGATTCCCAGGGTCTGCGATTCAACGCGGCCCTCAGCGGCGCTCAGATCGTGCCTGCAGTGGAGACCCGGGCCGGCGCGATCGCCCGCGTCGAGTTCGACCCGGCGTTCACCCAGGTTCGGGTTTCCTTCCGCACCACAGGAGACCTGCATGTCACCAGCGCACAGTTGCACTGTGCGCCCCCCGGCGAGGTGGGGCCGGCGGTGCTCCAGCTGCTCAACCCGGGGCCGCTGTTCGAGTTGCGGGATCGCACGGCGGCGACGTTGGACCACAGACACATTGCAGCGGCCACCTGCGCCGCGGCCAGCGGAATCGACGTGCGAGGTCGACGCTCAGTGAACAACATCGCAGCGCTCGCTTTTGCCATGCGGGACGGCCTGATCTACGTCAGTGTGGATTCACTTCGATTTCCGCAAGGCGAGCTGCGGGGGCAATTCCTTCCCGTTGCCGAGACCGGCGAGCTGGAACTGCCGGACGATCGGCTGGTGGCGCCATTTCCGCGATGAGTCTGATGACCGCCGCCGGACGCTGACTTTCGTCAAGCAGGCTGGCTGTCTCTCCCGGCCGGGTTCATCATATGCGCCTCCTCCGCATAGCACCCGCAATCGATGCTACTGCTGCCGCTAGAGCGTGCCCAACGCCTGCTGAAGATCGGTCTGCCCATCATGGGCGGCATGATCTCCATGGTGCTGCTGGGGCTGATCGACACCGCCATGGTCGGCACGCTCGGCAACGCGGCGCTGGGGGCCGTGGGGCTATCGTCGTTTGCAGCCTTCATCTTCCTCGGGTTGTTTTTCGGGTTTTCAATCGCGGTGCAGGCTCTGGTGTCGAGACGCATGGGCGAAGATCAGAGCAGCGAGTGCGCGCGCCCACTGCACGCCAGCCTGGTGGCCATCGGCCTTTCCGCACCGCTGATGTCCGGGGCGCTGTACTATCTCGTGCCGTATCTGATGCCGCTGCTCAACAACGACCCTGCGGTGGTCGGCATCAGCATCGACTACATTCGCTGGCTGATACTGCAGGCCGTGTTCGTCGGCTTCATTGCCGCCAACACCGGGTTCTGGAACGGGATCGGCGCCAGCGGCATCTACATTCCGTCGATGATCGTCATGCACGTGGCAAACGTGCTGTTCAATTACGTCTTCATCTTCGGCAACTTCGGCGCGCCGGAGATGGGCGCAGAGGGCGCCGGTTTCGCCACGTTTCTGGCCAGCGCCTTCGGCGCGGCGCTGTACTTTCGGCTTGGGGTTCGATACGGCAAACCGTTCGGGTTCTTCAAGCTCAAGCTCACCGCCGAAGAAATCCGCCGCGTGCTGCGGCTGGCGATTCCTGCGGGATTGCAACAGCTGCTCGACGTCACCGCACTGACCGTCACCTACAGCATCGTCGGCCGCGTGGGCACCGCGGAACTGGCCTGCTACAGCGTGCTCATCAACTTCATCAACCTCGTCGGGCTGCCAGCCTGGGGGCTCGGCACTGCGGGGGCAACCCTGGTTGGCCAGGCGCTGGGACGCAAGGACATACCGGACGCGACCCAATGGGCCTGGGACACCATCAAAATCGGTATGGTGGCGATGGCGATAATCGGATTGCCGTTCTGGCTGGTACCGGAGAGGCTGCTAGCCATTTGGATCCACGACCCGGCAACCCTCGACATCGCCGTCTGGCCCACGCGCATCCTCGGGCTCATGATCACTTTCAACGGCATCGGCTACATCCTCGCCATGCTGCTGAACGGCGCCGGCGACGTGAAGAAAGTCACCTGGATCAACCTCGTCACCCAATGGTTGATCCTGGTTCCCGGTGCCTGGCTGATGGGGCCTGTGCTGGGTTTCGGGCTGCTGGGCATCTGGCTCATCCATCAGTTTCTCTATCGACTGGGCCACGTGTTCATCTTCAGCTGGTTCTGGAGGCGTGGCGGCTGGGCGAGGATTCTCATCTGAGCCGGGCGCCACCCGTCAGCGACGCAATGATGGCGGCCACGTCCCGCACCACCGGATTGCCGCGGCGGTGCAGGCGCGAGAACGCCAGCACGAGATCCACGTGCCCCATGCCGGGGTAGACCCGGCGTTCGGCTCTTCCTCCGGCGGCTCGCTGCTTCAGCATCAGGCTCTTCGAGTGCCCGCGCCGCACCCGGGCGTCATCGGCGCCGTGCAGCAGGAACAGCGGCGGCGCTTCCGCCCGGGCGAAGTTGACCGGCTGCGATGCAGGGTACGCCGACTCGGGCCCGAACAGCTCCCAATGATCGTCCTCGGTGAACGGATAGAAGTCGTACGGGCCAGCCAGCCCGATGAAACCAGCGATTCGCGCCGGGTCGGAGAGCAGCGCCGCATCGAGCGTCAGCAAAGCACCGATCTGCGCACCCGCGGAATGACCCATCAGAATCAGGCCTTGCTCCGGTGCCAGCCTGGCCAGTACCGCCTCCGTCGCCATGCGTGCGTCGAGCAGAATGTCGGCGAAGCGCACGTGCGGATACAGCCGGTAATCCGGCACCACCACGTCGCATCCGAAGGTCATGAGGGTATCCGCCACGAACCGATAATCCTGGCGCCGGCCGCTGCGCCAGTTGCCACCGTAGAAGAACAGCACCGTCGGCCGGGCGCCGCCACTCGAGTGCCGATACCAGTCGAGGGAGTGGCGCCGCGATTGCCCATAGGCCACCTGCTCGCGACTCGCGGGCACGCTGCGCGCCAGGTTGTTGATGACCAGCAGGCCGAGCCGTTGCCAGTAGTCAGACCACCAATGCATGTTGCGAACGACTCAAACCACTGCGGGCGCCATTATGCATTATGGGGTCAGATACATTATCCTGGCGTCGACAGCCGGTCGGGCGACCCCCCATCGGTAGAGCGGCCGGTGCTACGCGCCCCGCCGCTCCAGGCTCGACCGCAACTCCCGCATCTCGGCGCGCAGCGAACGGATCTCGCTCTCGAGCTGCGACGCTTCGTCATGCACCGTCGCCTCGATGTGGTCTCGATCGAGGCGATGATCCGCGGCGTGCATCGTCTGTATCGTGTCGACGATGATCGCGATGAACAGATTCAGCATCGTGAACGTGGCGATCAGGATGAACGGCACGAAAAACAGCCACGCCTGCGGATAGACCTCCATGACCGGCCGAACGATGCCCATCGACCAGCTCTCCAGAGTCATGATCTGGAACAGGGTGTACAGCGACGCGGGCACGGAGCCGAACCAGTCCGGGAAGCTGGCGCCGAACAGGCTGGTGGCCATCACGGCGAACACGTAGAAGATGATGGCCAGCAGGCCGGCGATCGCGCTGATTCCCGGGATCGCGCGCAGCAGCGCCTCGACGATGAAGCGCAGCTTCGGCATGGTGGAGATCAGGCGCAGAACGCGCAGAATACGCAGCGTGCGCAGCACCGCGAAGGCGCCCGCGGCGGGCACCAGGGCGATTCCGACGACGAAGAAATCGAACACGTTCCAGGGGCTGCGGAAGAACCGGTAGCCGTGGGCGATCAGCTTGACGCCGATCTCGAGCACGAATACCGAGAGGATGATCCGATCGAGGCGGATCAACAGCGGGCCGATGCGGTCCATGACCGCGCTCGACGTCTCCAGCCCCAGGGTGACCGCGTTGACCACGATCAGCGCGACGATGAGGCGCTGTATGCGCGCCGACTCCACCCACTCGCCCAAACGCGCGCGACTGGATACTGCTTCCTGCATCAAAGCTCTGCCTGTGTAATCTGGAACGGCGGCAAGTATGCCTGCGCGGTGTCACCTCGGGGAGAGGTTGCTGACGGCCACCGTAAACCGTACCTCGGCGGCCTGCCTCGGAAGCAGGTCCGCTTCCACGGCGCGCCTGCTCCGAGTGGCTGGATCAATCGCCGTACGGCAACGAGGAGTGGTGCAGGACGATGCGCAAGTTGCCCTCGTCGTCCTTGCGGAAACCCCAG
>JBLRXD010000365.1:0-4055 GCA_047920935.1 Pseudomonadales bacterium
GCATCAGCAACCCGAAAGACTTCCGCCACGAGATCGTCAACTTCGTGCTGCGGGCGCGCGCCAACAACGCGGGCAAGAACCCGTCGTGGCAGAGCTACGAGAAGCTGCGGTCGGTGATCGAGAAGAAGATGTTCTCGAACACCGAAGATCTGCTGCCGGTGATTTCCTTCAACCCGAAATCTTCCAGCGACGAGCAGAAGAAGCACGACGACTTCGTGGCTCGGATGGTGGCGCGCGGTTACACCGATAAGCAGGTGCGCCTGCTGGCCGAGTGGTTCCTGCGGGTACGCAAGTCGCAGTAGCCGGGTTGGTCCGGAGGGGTAGTGGCGAAGGAGTATCATGAGCTACATCATTGATCGTCGACTCAACTCGAAAAACAAAAATGCGGTCAACCGGCAACGTTTCCTGGAGCGTTACCGGGGTCACATCAAACGCGCGGTATCCGATGCCGTAGACAAGCGCAGCATCACCGACATCGACCGTGGTGAACAGGTGACCATTCCCGCCCGGGACATCTCCGAACCGGTCTTCCAGCACGGCGGCGGCGGGCGCCGCTCCTCGGTCCACCCCGGCAATCGCGAGTTCGTCGCCGGCGACCGCATCCCGCGCCCCGGCGGCTCCGGTGGCGGTGGCGCTGGCGAGGCGTCGGATTCCGGCGAGGGTATGGACGACTTCGTGTTCCAGCTCAGCCGGGAGGAGTTTCTCGACTACCTGTTCGATGAGCTGGAGTTGCCGAATCTGACCAAGCGCCATCTCAAGGGCAACGCCAGCTTCAAGTACGAGCGTGCCGGTTTCGCTACCGACGGGGTGCCGGCAAAGCTGTCGGTATTCCGTACCCTGCAGGCGGCCAAGGCGAGGCGGATCGCCCTCGGCGGCTACACGCGCTCGCGCATCAGCGAGTTGGAGGACGACCTCGCCGAAGCCGCGGGTGCCGGCGACGAGGTCCGGGCCATGCGGCTGCGGGCGGTGCTGGCGCGGTTGCAGCGCCGTGGTCAGCGGCTGCCGTTCCTGGATTCCACCGATCTGCGCTACAACCTGCACGTCAAAAAGCCGATTCCTACCTCGCAGGCGGTGATGTTCTGCCTGATGGACGTATCCGGGTCGATGGATCAGGCCACCAAGGATATAGCGAAGCGCTTCTACCTGTTGCTGTACATGTTTCTCAAGCGGCACTACGAACGCACCGAGGTGGTGTTCATCCGCCATCACACCACCGCGCGCGAGGTGGACGAGCAGGATTTCTTCTACTCCCGCGAGACCGGTGGCACCGTGGTGTCGAGCGCGCTCAAACTGATGAAGCAGATCGTCGATGATCGTTACTCGCCGGATACCTGGAACATCTACGCGGCTCAGGCCTCGGATGGCGACAACTGGAACGACGATTCACCGTTGTGCGGCAAGTTTCTTGCCGACGATCTGTTGCCGCTGGTGCAGTACTACGCCTACATCGAGATCACCCAACGCGGCCATCAGGCGCTGTGGCGCGAGTACGAGCGCCTCACACGTGAGCATGCAGACAGCTTCGCCATGCGCCACATCGCCTCACCGTCGGACATCTTCCCGGTGTTTCACGACCTGTTCCAGAAGAGGGATGCAGCATGAGCCCAGGAGCAGCCTCCCCATTGCCCCCCGAGCAGGGCGCACGCCGACCGCGGCGCCAGCCGCTGTCCGAGGGCAGCGACTGGACCTTCGAGCTGATTCGCGAGCTCGATCACGAGATCGGCCTGCTGGCGGAGGAATACGGCCTCGACACCTATCCCAACCAGATCGAGGTGATCCGTTCCGATCAGATGATGGACGCGTACGCTTCCGTCGGCATGCCCATCAGCTATCACCACTGGTCCTACGGCAAGCAGTTCGTCACCGTCGAGAATCAATATCAGCACGGGCTCATGGGGCTGGCCTACGAGATCGTCATCAACTCCAACCCGTGCATCGCCTACCTGATGGAGGAGAACACCCTGACCATGCAGGCGCTGGTCATCGCCCACGCCTGTTACGGCCACAACTCCTTCTTCAAGGGCAATTACCTGTTCCGCACCTGGACGGACGCGACGGCGATCATTGATTACCTGCTGTTCGCGCGGAATTACATCTCCGAGTGCGAGGAGCGGCATGGCGTCCGCGAGGTGGAAGCCGTGCTCGATGCCTGCCACGCGCTGATGAACTTCGGCGTCGACCGCTACAAACGGCCCTATCCGATCTCCGCCGAGGAGGAGCAGCGCCGGCAGAAGGATCGCGCCGAGTGGATTCAGCGCAACCTCAACGACCTGTGGCGTACCCTGCCCGAGGCGCCGAATCGCCAGCCCACTGAAGTCGAGCCCACCTATCCGTCTGAGCCGCAGGAAAACCTGCTGTACTTCGTCGAGAAGAACGCGCCGCTGCTCGAGCCGTGGCAGCGGGAGATCGTGCGCATCGTTCGCAAGATGGCGCAGTACTTCTATCCCCAGCGTCAGACTCAGGTAATGAACGAGGGCTGGGCGTCGTTCTGGCACTACACGCTCATGAACCGGCTGTACGACGAGGGGCTGATCACCGAAGGCGCGGTGATGGAGTTTCTTGCCAGCCACACGGCGGTGATCTACCAGCCGCCGTTCGACCATCCCGGTTACCGTGGCATCAACCCCTACGCGCTGGGCTACGCCATATTTTCCGATCTGCGGCGCATGTGCGAGCAGCCCACCGACGAAGATCGCCAGTGGTTTCCCGATATTGCCGGCGGCAACTGGCTCGAGGTGGTGCAGCACGCCATGCGCAACTTCAAGGATGAAAGCTTCATCCTGCAGTTCCTGTCGCCCAAGGTGATGCGTGATCTGCGGCTGTTCGGCATCGTCGACGATGAGGCCGACGATGCCATCGAGGTGGCGGCCATTCACGACAGCGAAGGTTACCAGCGGGTGCGCGAGCTGCTCGCCAGCCAGTACAACCTGGGCGACCGGGAGCCGAACATTCAGGTCACCCGGGTAGACCTGCGGGGCGACCGCAGCCTCACCCTGCGGCACACCCAGCATCAGCGGCGGCCGCTGGGCGATACCACCGACGAGGTGCTCAAGCACCTGCATCGCCTCTGGGGCTTTCCGGTGCGGCTGGAAATCATGCGCGACGACGAGGTGGTGTCGCGGACGTCGTGCCCGCCCGAGGCCAAGGCCGACAATCGCGCTCCGAACGCCGGCCGTCCCACCTTCTGAAACGCCGCTGTGCTAACGTCCGCCGATGGACGTTTATCTGGTAGGTGGAGCTGTCCGCGACGAGCTGCTGGGGCGCCCGGTGGTCGAGCGCGACTGGGTGGTCGTCGGCAGCACGCCGGCGGAGATGGAGGCCCTCGGCTACCGTCAGGTCGGCCGCGACTTCCCGGTGTTCCTGCATCCGCAGACGGGCGAGGAGTACGCCCTGGCCCGCACCGAGCGCAAGACCGGGCCCGGGCACACCGGCTTCGTCTGCCACGCCGGCCCCGAGGTTACTCTTGAAGAGGATCTGCGCCGCCGCGACCTCACGGTGAACGCCATGGCGCGCAAGCCCGATGGCGTGCTGGTGGATCCCTTCGGCGGCTTCGACGATCTGCAGGCGCGGCTGCTGCGGCACGTTTCCGCGTCGTTCACCGAAGATCCCTTGCGGGTGTTCCGGGTCGCCCGCTTCGCCGCGCAGTTGCCGGGCTTCCGGGTCGCGGAGGAAACCACCGCGCTGATGGCACGCATGGCGCGGCAGCAGCAGCTGGCGGAGCTTTCCCCCGAGCGGGTCTGGCAAGAATTTCAAAAAGCGTTGTCACAACCGACCCCGGAGCGCTTTTTCGAGGTGCTGCAGGCGGCCGACGCCATGAGGCCGTGGTTCGCGGAACTGGAGGGTCTGCACCTGCGGTTCCCCGATGTTCTGCAGGGTGCCGAAGTGCGTTTCGGCGCGCTTGGCTGGCAGCTCGAGCGGCCGGGGGTGGAAGCCCTGTGCCTGCGGCTGAAGGCGCCCAATCGATTTGCCCAGCTGGCCGAGCACGTGGCCGAGCACGGCCGCACCCTGGCCGACTGGCGCCAGCATCAGCCGGCGGCGGTGCTGGCCGCCGTCAC
>JBLRXD010000366.1:0-4025 GCA_047920935.1 Pseudomonadales bacterium
GCGGACACGTCCACGTCCGCCAGCGCCAGCTCGCGCATGCCGGGATTGTCACCAGCAGGCCGCCGTCGGGCAGCACGTGCAGGGTCCGCTGGGTGGTGGTATGGCGGCCCTTGGCGTCGTCCTCGCGGGCGGCCTGGGTGAGCTGCACCTGGGCGCCGGAGAGGCTGTTCACCAGGGTCGACTTTCCCACCCCGGACGAGCCCAGCAGGGTAACCGTCTGGCCAGGCCGACACCAGGCGCGCACCCCGGCCAGGGTGCCGGGATCGCGGGCGTCCACCAGCTCCACCGCCAGGTCGCGCTTCAACTGCCGCACCGCGTGCACGAAGCGATCGGCGTCTGCCGCCAGATCCGCCTTGGTGAGCACCACCACCGGCTCGACGCCCGCGTCCAGGGCAAGGGCCAGATAGCGCTCGACCCGGGACGGGTTGAACTCCTCGTTGCACGAACTCACCAGAAACATGATATCGACGTTGGCGGCCATGAGCTGTACTTCGCGCTCACGCCCCACGGCTACCCGCCGCAGCACGCTCCTGCGCGCCAGAACGCGCACGATGGTCTGCCGTGCGCCGTCGAGCAGCACCCAGTCGCCGATGGCCGGGCGGGCATCGACCTCTCGCTGAAACCAGCGCCCGCCGATGGGCAGATCGACGCTGCCGCCGCTGAACACCACGGTGACGCCGCTGCGCTGCACCGAGAAGATCCTGCCGGGCACGCTGCCGGCGCGCTCCTCGTCCGTGAGCTGATTGGCAAAAAAGCTGCCCCAGCCGAGTTGCTCCAAGGTGAGCGTGGGTGGGCTCGAACTCATGATCAGTCCTGCAGCAGCACCGGCAGATAGTGATCCAGCTCGCCGCGCCGCTGCTCCCAATCGGGCATGAACCGACTCATGAGCCCGTAGAAGCGTTTACCGTGATCGTAGTGCTGCAAGTGACACAGCTCGTGCAGCACCACGTATTCGGTGAGCCGAGGCGGCGCCTTGACCAGATGGGTGTTGAGGGAGATTCGCCCGGACAGGCTGCAGCTGCCCCACTGGCTGCGCATGAAGCGGTGCCGCCAGGGCGGCATGCGGTCGCGCAGCCAGGGCAAGGTGCGACGCCAGGCTTCCAGCTGCCCGGCGAACTGCTCGCCCGCCTGATCGCGATACCACTCGACCAGCAGTTGCTTCACTCGATGGCTGCAGCCCCCCAGGGCCGCATCAGGCGCCCGCAGGGTGACGTGGATGCAGCCCCGCACGCTGCAGCGGGAGTACAGCTGCAGCTGGCCCGGCGACACCGGCCGCTCCCGGCGCTGCACCTGGTCGCGTTCGCCGGAACGCACCACCAGTTCGTAAGGCTCCCCGAGGTAATGCATGAGCTCCCCTGAGGTATAGCTGACGCACGACGACAGCCCGATGCTGCCGTTCACCTTCTCGAGACGGTGCCGCAGCCAGGGTGCGTTCTCGCGGATCACGGTGCGGATCTCCGCTGCCGTGGCATCCAGCGGGGCCTCGGCGATGACGTAGCCGCCCGGGTCGAAAGACAGCCCGATGCGCGTACGCCGGCGCTTGCTCCTGCGCACCTCCACCGGGATCGCCTCGATCAGCTGGCGCTGCGGCAGCAGGGCGGTGTTGAGTCGTGCCACGGCTGCTCTGGGAATCAGCGCTCGACCGGCAGGTGCGGTCGGAATACCGGAAACTCCTGGCGATTGGCGGCCGCGGCCAGGAGCGCCTGTTTGGAGGGATACTCCGCCAGATCTTCGAGCTGCTTGCGTGTCACCCGCATCAGATCGAACTCCCGGGCATCGTTGCGCGCCAGGGCTTCCGCCGGGCTGATCCAGATGCTGTCGACGGTCTCGTGGGCGTCGTGCCTGCCGGTCTGCCCCGGTGGCGCTTCCGCTACGAAGAATCGGGTGTCGAACCGCCGCGGCCGCCCCATGGGGGTGACGAAGCGATTGAAGAAGTGGATACGATCCACCGCAAGCCGCAGGTTCTCGCGGGCGCAGATGTCCTGCAGGCTGAGGGTGCCGGCATGCAGCGGCTGGCGGTAGCCGTCGAAGCGTTGCCGCAGCGCAGGAGTCGAGTAGCTCAGCAGCTCGCCGGATGGATCATAGGCAAGCAGCAGGCCGGCTTCCTCGAAGCTCTCACGAATGCCCGCGATCCAGTAACCGCGCCACTCGGCGCCCAGCGCCCGCTGCTGCGGAAGCTGCGACGCAACCGGCCCATGGCGCCAGGCATCGTAGCTGTGCAGATGGTCGTCGCCGTCGACCCGGCCGCCGGGGAACACGAACATGCCACCGGCGAACGCCGCCTGGCTGGTGCGGCGCAGCATGAAGATCTCGTAGCCATGGTCCGCATCACGGACCAGGATCACGGTGGCGGCGGGACGGATCGGCTGGATGGCATTCATGCAGGCGTGAGGCTATACAGTTTTCCTGCGCCTCGCCAGAGTTCGCGGCCGTTGCAGCCGAGAAATCTCTCTGTTTCCAACGCCCGGCGGTTTTCGCTATGTTCTGTGGGCGTGCAACCGCCCAAAAACGAAAAACCCATGCAAGTGATGACGGAGTGAAGCGATGAAGCTGGCAGTAGAGTTCCCGAGCGTCGCCTATCGGGAGGGGCCTGAAGGGCTGGGCCGATTGGCCCGGGCCATCGAGGAACTGGGATTCGACCAACTGGACATGTTCGACCACGTGGTCATGGGGTTTCCCACCGCGACCCGCCGCCGCGGGCCGTACCCGCCGCAAATGCCCATTCTCGAGGCGCTGATGCTGCTGTCGTTTGCGGCGGCTCATACCAGCCGCATCGGCCTCGGCACCGAGGTTCTGGTGCTGCCCCAGCGCCAGCCGGTGCTGGTGGCCAAGCAGGTGGCCACGCTGGACACCCTTTCCGGCGGCCGCGTCCGGCTCGGCGTCGGCGTGGGTTGGCAGGAAGCCGAGTACGACGCCCTGGAAGAAGACTTCACCACCCGCGGCAAGCGCATGGACGAAGCCATCGACCTGCTGCGTACCTACTGGGGTGAGGACCACGTGGACTTCGCTGGCAGCTTCTACACCTCCACCGCCATGGCCATGGAGCCCAAGTCGCCCCAGGCGGAGAAGCTGCCCATCTGGATCGGCGGCAACTCGCCCCGCGCCCTGCGCCGCGTGGGCGAACTCGGTGACGGCTGGCTGGGCATGGCCTACACCGATCCGGCTGCAGCACGCGACGCCGTCGCCACCATCCATCGGCACGCCGAGGCTGCTGGCCGCGACCCGGCAGCCATCGGCCTGCAGCAGATGCTCGACGTGCCGCCCCGGGACGCGGGCGGCAAAGGTTTCTACGCCGACGTCGACGGCGTGGTGGCACGGGCCGAAGCGGTCAAGGCCATGGGGTTCGAGTGGGGCGCCCTCAACGCGACCGCCATCTTCCAGTCCGGATCCCGGTCGGTTGACGCCATCATCGACACCCTCGGCACGCTGCACGACCGCATCCGCGCCGCCACCGGCCGGTAGGAGCGATCTCCAGATCGCGATCTGGAGATCGCTCCTACGGGCGGTACAATGCGGGCTTTTTCGGGAGGAGTGGCCAATGAACGCCCAGGAACGCGGCCGGGCCTACTGGCGCGCCAATCTGAAATTGGTTGCCGCGCTGCTGACCATCTGGTTCGTGGTGTCGTTCGGCTTCGGCATCCTGCTGGTGGAGCCGCTCAACCGCTTCGACTTCTTCGGCTTCCCGCTCGGCTTCTGGTGGGCGCAACAAGGCTCCATCTACGTCTTCATCGTGCTGATTTTCGTCTACGCCGCCGCCATGCGCAGGCTCGACCGCAAGTACGACGTTCACGAGCGCGAGGAGTAACCCATTGGACGTTCAGACCCTGACCTATCTGTTCGTCGGCGGGTCGTTCGCGTTGTACATCGGCATCGCCGTATGGTCGCGGGCGGGCTCCACCCGGGATTTCTACGTCGCCGGCGGCCACGTGCATCCGGTCGCCAACGGCATGGCCACCGCAGCCGACTGGATGAGCGCGGCATCGTTCATCTCCATGGCGGGCATCATTGCCTTCATGGGCTACGAC
>JBLRXD010000367.1:0-4021 GCA_047920935.1 Pseudomonadales bacterium
CGAAAAACGCGCTCTCATCGGCGACGCGAACATGGGTGGCGGCCGCCAGCTCGAGCCAGTACTCCACCGACTGCGTCAGCACCTCGTCGGCAACGTCGTCGCCGATACCGCGCTGACGCAGCTCTTCACGGATGCGGATCGGCCCCTGGGCGCGCCCTACCCGGCTGTGGACGAATGCCTCGGCGAAGCGCTCGTCGGACTGCAGCCCGCGGCCGCGCAAATCGTCCACCACCAGGGCTGCCACTGCCGCAGGCACGCCCTTGCTACGCAGTTTGGTGGTCAGTTCCTGCACCGAATGCTCACGCTGGGCGAGCATACGCACGCCACGATCGAACGCCCGCCGGTAATCGGTGTCCTCCGGAGCCGCGTCGCCTACCGGACCATCGAGATCGAGGTCCTCGCCCGCCTCCCACTCCGTGTGCATATCGCCGTGCTGCTGGATGGCCATATCCGCTGATCTGCGTTAGAGGCTTTCGCGCGCCGGCTCGGGAATCACCACTTCGTCGGATTCTCGAGAAGGTAGCAACTGGCGGCGGACCTCGGTTTCGATCGCTTTGCTGATCTCGGGATTGGCGGCGAGGAACTCGCCCGCGTTCTTGCGGCCCTGACCGATGCGATCGCCCTTGTAGGCGTACCAGGCGCCGGATTTCTCCACCAGGCCCTGCTGCACGCCCAGGTCGAGCACCTCGCCCATGCGGTTGATGCCCTGGCCGTAGAGGATCTGGAACTCGGTCTGCCGGAACGGCGGCGCCACCTTGTTCTTCACCACCTTGACGCGAGTTTCGTTGCCGACCACCTCGTCGCCTTCTTTGACGGCGCCGATGCGGCGAATGTCGAGGCGCACCGAGGAGTAGAATTTGAGCGCGTTGCCGCCGGTGGTGGTTTCCGGCGAGCCGAACATGACGCCGATCTTCATGCGGATCTGGTTGATGAAGATCACCAGGGTGTTGGAGTTTTTGATGTTGCCCGTCATCTTGCGCAGGGCCTGGCTCATCAGCCGGGCCTGCAGGCCAACGTGGGAATCGCCCATTTCGCCTTCGATTTCAGCCTTTGGCGTGAGCGCCGCCACCGAATCGACCACCACCACGTCGACCGCGCCGGAACGCACGATCATGTCGCAGATCTCCAGGGCCTGCTCGCCGGTGTCGGGCTGGGATACCAGCATGTCGTCGGTGTTGACCCCGAGGGACTCGGCGTAAATGGGATCGAGGGCGTGCTCGGCGTCGATGAACGCGCAGGTGCCGCCGTTACGCTGGGCTTCGGCGATGACCTGCAACGTCAGCGTGGTCTTGCCGGAGGACTCGGGGCCGTAGATCTCGACCACGCGGCCACGGGGCAGACCGCCGATGCCCAGGGCGATGTCCAACCCCAGGGACCCGGTGGAGATGGCCGGCACCAGCACCTGCTCGCGGTCGCCGAGGCGCATCATGGAGCCCTTGCCGAACTGGCGCTCGATCTGGGCGAGCGCGGCCGACAGGGCGCGATCTTTATTGGAATCGATGCCCGCAGTTCTGAGGCTTTCTTTGCTGGTGTCTCTGGCCATTGGTGATTCTCCGAGGCTCGCCGTGGATACGATGGGGCTACTGTATATTTAGTCAGTAGTGTTGGCAACCGGGCAAACGCACGCAGGGTCGCCGGCTTACGCCAACCAAGGTCATGGTCCGGCAAGTTGACGCCTCCAGGCAAGGGTGTTTCACTGCCGCGCGCCTGACGAAATCGATCGAGCGCGCAAGCCCATCCAATCAGCGCGTCACGAAGCCAGATATGCAGCCATCCGGCCAACCCCCCGAAACGGTGACCGCGGCAGACAGCCGCCACACCCCCATGATGCAGCAGTACCTGGGCATCAAGGCCCAGCATCCCGATGAGTTGCTGTTCTACCGCATGGGCGACTTCTACGAGCTGTTCTTCGACGACGCCAGACGCGCCGCCGAACTGCTCGACATCACCCTCACCGCTCGCGGCCAATCGGCGGGCACCCCCATACCCATGTGCGGTGTGCCCTACCACGCGGCCGACAACTATCTGGCCCGGCTGGTCAAACTGGGGGTGTCGGTGGCCATCTGCGAGCAGATCGGCGATCCCGCCACCAGCAAAGGCCCGGTGGAGCGCCGGGTGCAGCGCATCGTCACCCCGGGCACGCTGATCGAAGAGGCGCTGCAGGACGCCACCCGCGACAGTCTGCTGCTGGGCGTCAACCCGGCGGGGCACGCCTTCGGCATCGCCCTGCTCAACCTGGGCAGCGGCGAGTTCTCGGTGACCGAAGCGGCCGACGCGGCGGCACTGCTCGACGAACTGGCCCGGCTCGCCCCCAGCGAGATCCTCACCCCGGGCACGCTGCCGGCGCTCGCCGGGCAACGGCTGACGGTACGCGAGCGCGATGCCTTGGAATTCGACGCCGAACTGGGCCTGGCCCGGCTCACGCGGCATTTCGGCACCATGGATCTCGGCGGCTTCGGCGTGCGCGCCGACTCCCCCATGGTGGGCGCAGCCGCGGCGGTGCTGGAATACGCCAAACTCACCCAATGCCAGGATCTCGCCCACATCGATCGCCTTGCGCCCCTGGGCCGGGAAAGCGTGATCGCGCTCGACGCCCATTCGCGCCGCAACCTGGAGATCGACCGGCGGCTCGACGGCTCCGAAGACCAGACCCTGTACGCGCTGCTCAACACCAGCCGCACGCCCATGGGCGGCCGGCTGCTGCGCCGCTGGCTGAACGCGCCGGTTCGCGATCAGCAGCGGGTGATCGAGCGCCAGCAGGCCATCGCCCACCTGCTCGAGCAGGCAGATCTGGACGGCTTGCGCCGCGAGCTCAAGGAAGTGGGCGATCTGGAGCGGGTGGTCACGCGGCTGGCGCTGGGCCGCGCGACCCCGCGGGATCTCGCCCGGCTGCGGGCCGCTCTGGGCCGGTTCCCCGCCCTCACCCGCAACCTCGCGGCAACCACGGCGGCGGCGGAGGTGCTCGCCGCCAGCGCGCGACTGACCGCGGTGGCGGCAGCGCTGCCCGAATTCGAGCGCGAGCTGGCGCTGCTGAGCCGAGCGCTGGTGGAAGCACCGCCGGTGACCATCCGCGACGGCGGCGTCATCGCCGACGGTTACGATGCGCGCCTGGACGAACTGCGTGGCCTCACCGAGAACGCCGGTCAGTGGCTGGCGGAACTGGAACGGCGCGAGCGCGAGCGTACTGGCATCACCACCCTCAAAGTGGGCTACAACCGGGTGCACGGCTACTACATCGAGACCAGCCGGGCGGCCGGCAACGACGTGGTGCCCGCCGACTACGTGCGCCGCCAGACGCTGAAGAACGCCGAACGCTACATCACCCCGGAACTCAAGCGCTTCGAAGACGAAGCCCTCACCGCCCAGGCCCGGGCGCTGAAGCTGGAGCGGGCGCTGTTCGACACCCTGAGCGCCGAGTTGGCGCAGTCGGCGGCGGCGCTCGGCCGAGCCGCGGCGGCGGTGGCGGAACTGGACGTGCTGACGACGTTCGCGGAACGCGCCCGCACCCTGGGCTTCACAGCGCCGATCCTGACCCCGGAGCCGGGGCTGCAGTTTCGCCAGGGCTGGCACCCGGTGGTCAAGCAGAACAGCACCGAGCCGTTCGTGCCCAACGATCTGGCGCTCGATGACGGCCTGCGCATGCTCATGGTCACCGGGCCGAACATGGGTGGTAAGTCGACTTACATGCGCCAGGCGGCGCTGATGGTGCTGCTGGCCTACACCGGCTGCTACGTGCCGGCGGCGGAGGCGCGCATCGGCCCATTCGACCGGATCTTCACCCGCATCGGCGCCGCCGATGACCTCGCCGGCGGGCGCTCCACCTTCATGGTGGAGATGACCGAGACCGCCAACATCCTGCACAACGCCACCGACCACAGCCTGGTGCTGATGGACGAGATCGGCCGCGGCACCAGCACCTTCGACGGCCTGTCGCTGGCCTGGGCGAGCGCCCGCCACATCGCCCGCGAGACCGGGGCGTTCACCCTGTTCGCCACCCACTATTTCGAACTCACGAGCCTCG
>JBLRXD010000368.1:0-3997 GCA_047920935.1 Pseudomonadales bacterium
ATTCTCACACAATCAGGGCTTTTCTTTTAGCTATTCATGAATAATCCGGGCTAGGCGGACGACGAAATCGCGCACCGATTGCACTCGGTTTCCGAGCGGGCGGTGCAACGGATCGCGCGATCAGACGATCCCGTCGGCGACGGTGAACTTTCGCTCACCATCACCGGCATCCGCGAATTGACGCCGCGCATCCGCGCCTACGAATTGCGAGCCGGCGACTGGGCCGACCTGCCGTTGGCGGATCCCGGCGCGCATCTCGAGGTGCCGGCGCGTCTGGCCGATGGTTCACGGGTCACACGGCAGTATTCGCTCATCACGCGCGCCGAACGCCGCAACGCGTACGAGATCGCCGTGCTCCTCGAGAAGCACGGACGCGGCGGCTCACGGGCGATCCACGAAACCTGGCAGGTCGGCACGAGCCAGTACGAATCCTTCTGCTGAACCATTCGGCGGCCACACCGCCCCCAGCGACACGTCGCGGGCACGCGCAAGCAGGCACACACACGACGTCGAGTTGCTTGAGCCCGGGATCACCTCTCCGCCCCCAGCTCGGTCCCGCCTAAACCGGCAAAGGCGTGAAGTAAGGCAGGCCAGTGGGCCATAGTCAGCATGCTGTTGGGCCCGAACCCCAAGGCCGCCTCGACGGCTTCCAGGATCGGTTCGCAGTCGCCAATTGCCCGACGACCCAGCGGTTGAATACGACTCATCTCTTCTCCTTACGATTAGCGAGAATGGATCAGGAATAGCTTACTGCAGACGCGCTGTAACGATCCGGCGCGTACTTCGTCCAATAGATGCGAGCATTTTCCATTTCTCTCCAACAACCCGCTCGCACTGGAAGAGACGGCGCTCCACTCCAGGCGCCGTTCTCTTCCGTCAACGTTGGCGCTCCTCCCCCAGCCTCACCGTCCAAAGCGTGTCGCCATCGCGCAGGACGTACAGAGCGAAGCAGGCAGCCAGCATCGGCCAGGCGGCGAAGAACAGGAGGTTCTCGAAGGGATTGAGATACTGCTGCCAGCTCGCGAGGGTCGATATGCCGTGCAGCACGAACACCAACCCATAAGTCAGACGCTTGTAGAGCCCCGCGACGAACGCCAACACCAGGATAAGCTGCGCTGCCCCGATGACGTAGAAAGCCGGCGGCCCCAGCCCGCGAATGAGGTAAAAATTCCCCCAGACCGCGGCTGCGTGCTCCGGAGCGACGAACTTGTCCAGCGTCCAGAATATCATCACGATGAAGACGCCCAGCCTCAGCGCGAGAAGAGCATGAGGGAGTCGTTCGGTCACCGGCGTGTTGGCCACTGGATCGTCCTCTTCAATTCAAATGACTCCGGCACGATAACAGACTCACCACTGGTAGTTCACCCTTGCATAGATGAGACGCCCATCCGCACCTGCGGGCGAGAGCACATCGAATGCGAAGGTACCGCCGAAATCCAGCGCCAGGCTGGCGGGGTCGGACGTGTTGTCGAACACATTGTCTGAACCGATGGTGATGCCGACGCCGCCCGGCAGGCGATAGCTCGCTGCGACGTCGAGTAGAGATTCGGCGCCGAATCGCTGTCGAGCGAACCCGCGGTCCCTGACGACGGCGCCGAAGTGCCGACTGCGGGTGACGAATTGCCAACCCGCGCGTTGCCAGGTGGCCGTCAACACACCGTTGTGCTCGGGACTGGCACTGGTGAGCACGTTTCGCGCGCCGGAATCGATCAGGCTCAGCGTTGGGTCGATCCCGAGCAACGTCTCCGACGGCGCTCGCACATTGCGGATTCTGGTCGTCGCATAGGTGTACGCGGCATGCACGTCGAGAGAGCCGCCGGCGAGATTCCGACGCCAGTCGAGCGCGATTTCCACGCCTTCGGTACGTGTGTCGATCGCGTTGGTGAAGAAGTTGACCGAACGCACGCCTGCGCCACCGGGCAGATCCTGAACCACATCGATGAGTGCGGGGTTCTGCAGAAACTCCGACAACATGATCCGATCATCGACATCTATTCTGAATGCATCCAGTGTCACATTGACGTTCGCGGTGGGCTGAATAACGGCGCCGGCGCTGAAATTTACCGACGTCTCCTCCCCGAGCGTGCTGAGCCCGAGCGCTTCGCCGATAGCGGAATCCGCTCGCACGAGACGCGTCGAGATACGCTCGAACGTTTCCTGGTCGAACGTATTATCGCTGCGGGACCAGGACGTCTGGCTCAGTGTCGGTGCCCGAAAGCTGGTCGAGACGGAACCACGCACCATCACAGCCGGCGTCAGATCGTATCTGGCGGACAGCTTGCCGGATCCGGTGCTGCCGAAGTCGTCGTAGTATTCGAATCGCCCGGCGATGCTTGCCGACAGGCGCTCGGTGAGCTGGCTCGATAGGTCGACGTACGCGCTGCCGACCTGGCGCGACCTCGTCGTTGCATCGTCGGGGGTCAGACCCTTCGCACCCTGAGCGCCAATGTCCGGACCTCCGACCAGCCCCTCGAAATCCACCACGCTGCCATCGATCAGCTCGACCAGGCGATCGAAGCGGAAGTCGCCGGCGGCGAAGGATTCATGATCGCCTGCGCTGCTGCGAAAGCGTTCGTAACGCCAGCCGAGGCCGGCAGCCAGGGTAATGCCGCGACCTTCGATCGGTCGCCGGCCATCGAGCTCCCACGCCAATTGATCGAAGCGAAACGCACCGGAATGGAAGCTCGTGGGACTGTCGGGCCCCAACGACGGATTCAGAGAATTGCGCACGCCGAAGTCGAACTCGTTCCGGCCGAAGCTGAGGCTGCTGTCGAGATCCCAGCCCGAATGTGTCACACGCCCACCTGCGGTGACGCCAAAATCCAGATTCTCGCCGATTGTCTCCGGTTGGGTGCCTGCAGGATACAGTTCCCGCACGTTCTGACTCGAGTCGGGGTGTCGGAACAGCACGGCGCCGACGGTATCAGCCGCCGCGAACGTACCGAATGCATACAACTCGCTGCGGCCGACCGGCAGCTCGGAATTGAACCAGAGTTTGACTTCCTCTACGGCAGGATCCCCGGACCGGCTGGTGCGCTGGCCGGCAAAGGCCAGATTGTCGATCGTTTGTGCAGCGACGAACGCCGGCACCCGATTGACGCCTGCACGGTTGGTGGTGCTGCGATCACGGTACTCCGCCCCGACTCGAAGAAACCCGGCTTCCCCGAGCGCCAGACCAGCGCTGGCGCTGAGCGTCAACGTCTCCCCGTCCGTGATCGTGGTATCCAGTGGGCTGAAGTGGGTGTGATGAACGCCATAGCCAATCTCGAGCTCACCGCCCGCGGGCGTATCGTCCAGGATGATGTTGATCACGCCTGCCACCGCATCGGATCCGTATTGAGCGCTGGCCCCATCACGCAGGATTTCGACACGCTGCACGGCGCTCCCCGGCAGCGTATTGAAGTCGAAGGCGTTGGTACCCTTACCGAAGGTCGTGTTGTCGTTCACCACCGCCGAGGCGTGGCGCCGCTTGCCATTCACCAGCACCAGCACCTGATCCGGGCCCATGTTGCGCAGGCGGGCCGTCCTCAAGTGGTCCGACGTCACAGAATTCGACTGACGAGGAAAGCTGAACGACGGCGCGACGGTCGCCAGGGCTTCGCCAAGTTCATTGCCGGCAGCAAACGTGCTGCGCAACGTTCGCTCTTCGAACAGATCCACGGGCACGGCGGAATCGAGCCTTGCACGCTCGCCCGCTCGGCTGCCGACGACCACGAGATGCTCGATCACCGGCTCCTGATCCGGGGTCGCTGCCGCGAGGGTGACGGTGGGGAGGAAGAGCAGCATGATGACCGCGATTGCGCCAGAAAGCCTGGCGAGCAGCTTCATGCTCGAGCGAGGGTAGGTCATCCAGTTCATTCCCATAGGCGTAGCCGTCCCCGGTACATCACCGTTGGCTACGTTTGACGCAGATAGCGCAAGCGCGTTACAGGCTCGGTTTCCCTAGTGTAGTGTTCCATTCTGTTTGGAACTTAAACGCGAGTTGGCGCGAATGACC
>JBLRXD010000369.1:0-3973 GCA_047920935.1 Pseudomonadales bacterium
GAGCGACCAAGCGGCCTGCGGCCGCCGCGGTCGCTTGAGGAAAAGCGGAGTTTCCCATGAAAGCGATCTCCCGATCGCGATCTGGAGATCGCTCCCACAGGCCATCGCGGTCAGGGCTTGAGCGATTCGAGCATCCCCCGCAACGCCTCGACGAACGCCAGCGGTTGGTCGAGAAATACGTGATGCTGCGCGCGCTCCACCGCCACCGCAGGAAATTCCTGGGGGATGAGTTCGCGCATGTACGCAAGCGTCCGAGCCGAGAACAGCGCGCTGTCGGCGCCGTAGATCAGCCCCACGGGCAGCGTCAGCCGACGGTAGTCTTCCGCCGTTCGCTCCACGTCTTTCAGAGTGTTCGGTAGATCCTCGTCGAATTTCCACGCCCAGCCGCCACCGTCTACCGGCATCAGCGAGTTGCGTGCGATGTACTGCAGAACGTATTCGTTCTCGCACGATTGCGGTGGTTGCAGACGAAACCGCGCCAAAGCGTTCTGCTTGTCCGGATAGGTCTTGGCGCGGCCGCCCATGGAGGGTCGCTCGGGCACCGGCTCGTCGGGATGCCGGATGCCGGAGTCCACCAGAATCAACGCGCCGAAGCGGTCGGGGAACAGCCCGGCCGCCTTGACCGCCATATACCCACCGAAGCTGTGGGCCACCAGCACCGCGTCGTTGCCGAAGCCGGCGTGATCGCAGACCGCCCGGATCTCCTCGGCATAGGTCGTGCCCTGGTACTGGTAGCGGTAGTCGGAATCGCCCATACCGGTGAGGTTCATGGCCGCGCAGCGATAGCCGTCCAGGAAGTGTGGGGCGATGAAATCCCACCAGTGAGCGTGGGCGTTCATGCCGTGGATGAACAGCACCCCCGGCTTGCCCGCCGCGGCGTCGCCCCAGAGCTGATAGACCACATCGCAATCGTCCACCTCCACCGAGCGCTCTTCGTACGGCGTTTCCACCGCCTCGAAAAACCACTCGGGAATGGTGCTTTCACTGCCCCGGTCCCAGCGTGCCATCTACAGGCGCCCGAATCGCTTGAGGTGAAAGTCGACGTTGCCGAACAACGTGTCGATGGTGGTGAGGCGCTTGAAGTAGTGCCCAACGCTGAGTTCGTCGGTCATGCCCATACCACCGTGCAGCTGAATGGCGTTCTGACCGACGAAACGGCCCGACTTGCCCACCTGCACCTTGAACGCCGACACCGCCTTCTGCGCTTGGGCACCATAGCCCTCGTCCAGCCGCATGGCAGCCATGTACATCAACGACTTAGCCTGCTCGTGCTCCATGAACATGTCGACCATGCGATGCTGCAGCACCTGGAACTTGCCGATGGGCTGACCGAACTGCTCCCGGGTCTTGCAGTACTCCACCGTGGCCTTGTAGAGCACCTCCATGGCGCCCACCGCTTCGGCCCCCACCGCGAGGATGCCCTCGTCGATTACCTGCTCGAGCACCGCCAGCCCTTTGCCTGCTTCGCCGAGCAACGCTTCGGGCCCGACACGGACGTTTTCGAAGGTGATCTCGGAAGCCCGCAGCCCGTCCACCGTGGGGTAGTCCCGGCGCGAGATCCCCTGGGCGTCGGCAGGCACCAGCAGCAGCGAAACGCCATCTTCGTCCCGCTGCGCGCCGCTGGTCCGCACGGTCACCACCAGCAGTTCCGCAGACGGACCGTTCAGCACCACCGCCTTGTAGCCGTTGATGACCCAGCTGTCGCCATCGCGCTCGGCACGGGTGACAAGATCGGCGAGGTTGAAGCGCCCCTGGGGCTCAGCGTATGCCAGCGCCGCTTGCAGGCTGCCGGCGATGATGCCAGCGAGATGCTGCTCTTTCTGGGCCTGTGACCCGGCAATCTTCAGGGCGCCGCCGGCAAGCACCACCGAAGCCAGAAACGGCTCGACCACCAGGCCCTTGCCGAACTGCTCCATCATGATCATCGATTCCACCGCACCGCCGCCGAAGCCGCCATCAGCCTCGGAAAACGCTACCCCCAGCCAACCCAGCTCGGCGAACGTCTGCCAGTTGTCGGTTGAGTAGCCGCGCTCGTCCCGCACCAGCTTCTGCCGCTTGTCGAACGGGTAATCGTTCTGAATGAAGCGGGCAATGCTGTCCTGCAGCAGCGTCTGCTCTTGCGAAAACGTAAAATCCATAACTTCCCCTCAAAAACCCAATACGGTTCTGGCAATTCTGTTCTTGTGAGACTCGGTGGTGCCGCCGTCGATGGACCACGATCGGCCACGCAGCATGCCCATGATCTCGGACAGCGCATAATCATGCCCGATCGAGCCTTCATTATCGATCAGCAGCGCATCCGGAAATGGCAACCCATAGTAACCCAGAGCCTCGACGAACAGTTCGCCCAGGCGCTGCCCCGCTTGAGCACGGAGGATCTTCAGCAGCGGCGCCATGCGCGGCGAGACGTTGGGCGCGTTGGACGAGGCGCCCCGGGCGCGCTGCGCCGCCGTGGCCTCCCCCAGGGCTCGCAGCTCCAGGCCTTCCAGTGCGGCCAGGGCGATCTCCACCGTCGCCAGCTTGCGGCCGAAATCGGCATCGTCGAGCAGCAGACCAGAGCCATCGGCGGTTTCCCGCGCCAGGGTCTTCAGCCGCTCCGCTTGCGCCCGCAGCCGCCAGCTCAGCATGCCCCCGGCGCCAAGGCCGCGATCCAGGCGGGCAAGCTCCTCGAGGCCGCGACCGGCACCACCGATCAGCGCCGCTTCCGGCAGGGATACGCCCTCGAGTGTGACCGTGGCCACATCCGCCGCGCCGTCGAGCATCGCCGTCGGCGTCAGCCGTAAACCCGGCAGCGTCATGTCCACGAGAAACAGGCTGAGACCCTGCTCGGGATCCTCGGGCTCATCGCTGGTGCGCGCCAGACAAAGCATCCAGCGGGCGCGCGCCGCGCCAGCCACCCAACACTTGACGCCGTCGAGCCGATAACCGGTGGCGGTCGGCACTGCCCTGGTGGCAATTCGGCAAAGGTCGGAGCCGGCCTCGGGCTCCGCCGCGGCAAAACAGCAACGCGCCCTGGCTTCGCGGATCGTCGGCAGCACCACCTGCCGGTGCCAGTCCGAACCAAGCGCGCACAGCAGCGGACCCACCAGATCGACACCGCACGGATCCAGGCGCGGAGCTTCGGCCAGCGCGGTCTCCCGAGCCCACAGGTAGCGCTGCGCCACCGACCAGCCGGTACCGCCGTGCTCCCGCGGCCAATCGGGCACCGACCAGCCCCGCGCCGCCAACGCGGCGAACCAGGCGGTATCGGCCGGAGACCCTGGGCTTTCGGACCCACCCGACAGCGCCCGCGGCCGTCGCGCGGCGGGCGGCCAGTGCCGGTCGATGAACGCGCGGACGTCGGCGAGGAAGTCGACCTCCGCTGAGCTGAGGTGCAGATGCATGGCTGATGGGCTTCGCGGCGCTACGCCGGCATGGTAAGCAACGAGTGCGTGGAAAAACAGCCGGAAACTGGGCACCATAGCGACCCACCGACGCCTGCAGCAGCACCTGCCAGGCGCACAGGCCAAACCCAGCCAGAACGGCAGCCAGAACGGCAGCCAGAAAAAAGGAACGCCGCCCATGAGCTACAACACCATCCGTTATCAAGTCGAAGACGGCATCCTTACCCTGACTCTGCACCGCCCGGAGAAGCTCAACGCCTTCACCCGCGAAATGCTGGAGGAAATGCTCGACGCGTTCGATCGAGCCGACGCCGACGACGCCGTGCGGGCCATCATCGTCACCGGCGAAGGGCGCGCGTTCTGCGCCGGCGCCGATCTATCTTCCGGCGGCAACACGTTCAACGCCGACGGCCGCGACGACCGCGAGAGCGGCCTGCACCCGGATGGCGGCGGCATCCTGACGCTGCGCATCTACGAACTGAAGAAGCCCATCATCGCCGCCATCAACGGGCCCGCGGTGGGGGTAGGCGTGACCATGACCCTGCCCATGGACATTCGCCTGGCGGCCGACGTCGCCAAGTTCGGCTGCG
>JBLRXD010000370.1:0-3962 GCA_047920935.1 Pseudomonadales bacterium
GTCCGCACGCAGCGGATGCACCGGCAGGGTGGTCTCCAGGCTGTCGTGATCGATGTATTGGTCGATGCGGCCGTCGGAGTCGCAGGTGAGGTCCTGCAGCACCGCGCGCCGGGTCGGCGCCTCGTCCAGGCGGTGCAACGGCAACACCGGAAACACCTGGTCGATGCCCCAGACATCGGGCACCGACTGGAACAGCGAGAAGTTGCAGAAGTACTTATCGGCCAGTTTTTCGTTCAGCTCGTCCAGCACCTCGCGGTGGGCGCGCGCCGCGGGCTGCAGCAACTCGCGCGCCCGCCGGCAGGTGGCGAAGTACAGCTCCTCGGCGCGCGCACGCTGCTCGATGCCGAGCACGCCGTGGGTGTACATGGTGTGCGCCTCCGACAGCCAGTGCACCGCGTCGTGGTAGGCCTCGATGGCGCTGCGCGCGGAGGCGTCGGGCTCCTGCAGCGCGGCGACCCCGCGCCACAGGTCCTGGATGATGAGCGGCTCCTCGTCGCCGGCGGGGGCGAGCTGCGCGCGCTCCAGGTGTTGCGAGCACAGCAGGTGGATGGGATCCTGCTCTTTCCCGTCAGCCACAGCGGCCTCGAGCACGTCGCCGCAGCGCACGACGAGCGGCGTCCGCTCGTCCTGTTGGCTGGCGATCGAGACGCGGATGCCGACCTGGTCGCTGTCGACAACGAGGCGGGCGCCGCGGCGGCCGTTCGGCACCTCCTTGATCACGGGCATCGACGCATCGGTCTTCTAAATGGCGGAGTCCGAATCGGCAACAGCGAGAAGCTGCGGGGGTACCGCTCGGCTCTCCGCGGCGCCGGAGTCGATCCCGACCCCGCGCTCGAGATCGCGCCCGACGGGTTCACCCACGCCGACGGCTTTCGTGCCGCCGGATGGTTGTTCGAGCGCGCCCCCGATGCGACCGCCCTCCTCGCCTCGACCGATCAACTCGCCATCGGCGCGCTCGCCTGGTGCGCCCGGCATGGACGTCGGGCCCCACAGGACGTCTCGGTGGTGGGCTTCGACGACACCGAAGCTGCCGCCTACTGCCAACCGCCGCTGACGTCGGTCGTGTACGAGTCCGGTTCCGTGGCGCGCGAATCGGTGCGACGGCTCATGGAACGCATCCAAGGCACCGGCAACGGCCGCGCCACTGCCCACGAGAGGATGGTGATCTCACCGAAGATATCGATCCGCGCTTCGTCGGGGCCGGCACCGAGGCCCCAATCGCAATCTGGAGGTAACCCGTGAAGTCAAGGATATGGCTCTTCCTCGTGTTCGTCCTCACCGGCGGCGCCTTGGCGCAGACCACCATCACCTGGTGGTCGCCGAACTTCCATTCGCAGCGGGCCGAGGTGCTCGTCGAGCGATTCCACGAGCTCAACCCCGACATCCGCGTCAACCTTGAGGTCACCGTCTCCGACGGTTTGCAGAATCGCATCCTGGTGGCCCTGCGGTCCGGCACCGGGCCTGACCTCATCGACGTCGCGAACGGCTGGAACATCCCGTTCGGGCTCACCGGCGGTCTGCTCGCGCTGGACGATCGAATCGCAGCGTCCGGCCTGCCCATCGACGACTTCCTCGCGCCCGCGCTCGGCACCGCCACCGTCGACGGCCAACTCTATGGGTTGCCGTTCCGCGTCGAGGCGCACGCCCTCATCTACAACCGCGACATGTACCGCGAGGCGGGGCTCGATCCTGATGCTCCACCGCAGACGTGGGACGAGTTGCTCGAGGCCTCCAAGGCGCTGACGGGTACCAACGCGGTGGGTCAGATGCAGTACGGGTTCGGTCTCGCCGGCGGCGGCGAGGTCGGCAACATGCTGTTCCGGTCACTGCCCTTTATCTGGATGAACGGTGGCGACATGCTGTCGGCCGACCTCACCCGCGCTGCGATCAACAGCCCCGAGGCGATTGAGGCCGTCGAGTTCTACGTCCACATGCTGACTCAGGATGGTGTCGCGCCCCCATCGACCCTCCAGAACGACGGCGCCGGCCTCAGGCGCCTGTTCATTGCGGGAACCGTCGCCCAGTATCAGTCGGGCCAGTTCGATCTGCCGGCCATCCGCAACGAGAACCCCGACATCGACGTCGCTGCCGCGATGATCCCGCATCCGGCGGGCCGGGACACCGCTGCGATTCTCGGTGGTTGGAACTGGGTCATCCCAGACGCCTCACGCAACAAGGACGCCGCATGGCGGCTGCTCGAGTTCCTGGCCGAGCCCGAGAACATGGGTTACTACACCGACACGTTCCCGGCCCGACTCTCCGCCATGGAGCTGCCCCGCTTCGACGACCCCGACCTCGAGCCCTTCAAGGCGATGCTCCCGTTCGCCCGTCCGCAGCCGCCTGTGGGTGCCTGGGTGCAGATCGTCCAGGCCTACTTCGACGCCGTTCAGCGGGCCATGCTCGAGGAGGTGACCGTCGAGCAAGCCATGAACGAACTCGCGGTGGAAATCGACCGCCTCTTGGCGCGTTGATCCACTTAGGTGGGCCCGGGTGGTGGCTTCAGCCACCACCCGGGCCCACCGGAGGATGACCCGCATGCCACGAATCTCCAAAGGCGTCTTCTTCGTCCTGCCGACGGTAGTTTTCCTGGCCGCGTTCATTGCGTACCCGTTGGTGGCGACGGTCGTCCTCAGCGTCACTGACGCCCGCGGCTCGTTCGTCGGGACCGCCAACTTCGCGGAGGCGCTCGGCGGCCGCGTGACGCGCATCGCGCTCCAGAACACGGTGGTGTACGTCGGGGCGTCGATCGTGTTCCAGATTCTGATCGGAACGTTCGCGGGCATCGTCTTGGAGCAACCGTTCCGGGGGCGCTCGGTCCTGCGCGCCATCATCCTCATTCCCTGGATCGTGCCCGGCGTGGTCGCCGCCACGACCTGGGCCTGGATGTTCCACACCGAGTTCGGCATCGTGAATTATCTTCTGGTCGAGATTGGCCTGATCGAACGGTCGATTGGCTGGCTGGTGCGGGGCGATACCGTGATGCCTGCCCTGATTGCTGTCAACACGTGGAAGATGTATCCCTTCGTGGCCGTCATGGTCCTGGCGGGGCTGCAGGGCATCCCGGCCAGCTTGTATGAGGCGGCCCGCGTCGACGGCGCCACCTTCTGGCATGAGGTGCGCTTCATCACGCTGCCGCTGCTCCGGCCGGTGCTCGGTTCAGTGCTGCTCCTGCTGCTGATTTGGGGGTTCAACGCCATCACGCTCATCTACACGATGACGCGCGGCGGACCCGCCAATCGGTCGCTGATCGTGCCCATCCAAATCTTTCGCCAAGCGTTCGAGTTCTTCGATTTTCACCTCGCCGCCGCGACTTCGGTCCTGCTGTTCTTGTTCCTGACCGTACTCATCGCCGGCTACCTGCGTCTGTTCGGGCGCGCGGAGGTCGCCGATGGGTAGCCGAAGGGTCCGTCCTTGGGTCTACCTCGCCGCACTCTCGCTCGCGCTGGTGAGCCTCTTCCCGTTCGCCTGGATGCTCATCTCGTCCTTCAAGGAGCTTCGGGAGCTGTACACGGTACCGCCGACTTGGTGGCCGGATCGGCCGACGCTTGCCAACTACGTCAAGGTGTTGACGGCATCGAACATCCCGCGCTACTTCCTGAATTCGATGATAATCTCGTTCGGCGCCACGGCTTTGGCCCTCGCTGTCGCCATCTTCAGCGCCTACGGCTTCGCCCGCTTCCGGTTCCGGGGGCGCGGGCCACTTCAGACAAGCGTCCTCGCTTCCCAGATGTTGCCGACGGCCGTCATCATCGTGCCCCTTTTCGTCGTGTTGCGGAACCTGGGGCTTCTGAACACGCACCTTGGTCTGATCTTGGTCTACCTGATCCTGACGCTGCCGCTGTGTGTGTACATGTTGACCGGGTACTTCCGCACGATCCCGGTAGAGCTCGACGAAGCTGCGATCATCGACGGCGCCTCGCGCCTCACGGTCCTGTTCCGCATCACACTACCCCTCTCGCTGC
>JBLRXD010000371.1:0-3955 GCA_047920935.1 Pseudomonadales bacterium
CGCTGGAGCGCCGGCAATTTGCGGAGCGAGGGCAGCCCCGGAGGGGCTCGCGCGAGGGTGTGCAAGGCGAATTTCCGGCTCGCGCGCCGGGAGAGGCGAAAAGCTTGCTCCGCGCGGCATCCCCCAGCCGCCTCGGCGGCGGCTAGATCACGTCGGTCATGAACTGGCGTACGGCATCGAGCCGCCCTTGCACACCGCCTTTGGCCACCGGATCGAGCAGCACGTGGCCGACGCCGGCCTCGGCCAGTTGCGCCAGACGATCGCGCATCTGCTGGGGACTGCCGGCCACTGACTTCTCCGGCTCCATGCGCGCATCCGGGTCGAGATAGAGGCGCAGCGACAAAGTCAGTTCGGCCGGGTCGCGGCCGATGGCTTCGCAGGCATCGGCGACCGCGCGCCACTCCTCGCGCACCACCTCCAGGGGCTGAAAGGCCGCATGAAAGCCATGGCCGAAGCGGGCCGTGCGGCGGAACGCTGCCGGGGTGGCGCCCCCCACCCAGACCGGCACCGGCTGCTGAATGGGCTTGGGCTCGAAGCCGACCTTGGGGAAGGCGTAGAACTCGCCGTCGAAGCTCGGTTGAGGGTCGCTGAACAGCCGCTCGAAGATCTGCAGCTGCTCGTCGGAACGGCGGCCGCGATGGTCCCACGGCATGCCGAGCACGGCCGCCTCCTCGGCCATCCAGCCAACCCCCACGCCGAGGATGAGGCGCCCGTCGGAAAGCACGTCAAGGCTCGCCAGCTGCTTGGCCGTGGCCACTGGTGGCCGGTACGGCAGGATCAGCACGGTGGTTCCCAGCCGTATGCGGCTGGTGCAACCGGCCAGAAAGGTCAAGGTGCCCAGGGGATCGAGCCATCCCATGTCGGTGGTGGCGGGAAACGAGCCGTCATCGGTGTATGGATACTTGGAGTGAATCTCCAGCGGCCAACAGACGTGGTCGCTGACCCACAGCGAGTGCACCCCCAAGGCTTCGCAGTCGCGGGCAAAGGCGCGGATCGTGGCTGCATCCAACTGCCTGCCCAGGTGCGGCGCGTGAACTCCTATCTGCATTTGCTGTCCCTCCATCAGCCCGGGTAGTGCCGGACAGTGTAAGCCATTGACCGGCGTGCGCTATCATGCCACCACCTGCATCGGCCTCTCACCGTCAGTCGAGCACTGGAGTTCATGAATACGTTACTGAAAATCGTTCTGGGCGTCGTCGCCGTCGTGGTCGTCGGCCTGGTGGCGGTGGCGATCGCCGTGGCGTTGCTGTTCGAACCCAACGACTACCGGCCGTTGCTGGTCGACGCGGTGGAGCGCAACACCGGCCGCAGCTTCGAGATCCAAGGCGACCTGGGGCTGAGCCTGTTCCCGTGCTGCAGCATCGAAGTCGGCCCTTCCACCCTGGGCAACCCGGAGGGCTTTCCCGATGAGCACTTCGCCCGGCTCGACCAGGCCGCTTTGAGCCTGAGGATCTGGCCGCTGCTGATGCGCCGGGAAGTTCATATCGGCACGGTCAGCGTCGACGGCATGGATCTGGCGCTGATCCGCATGGCCGACGGTCGGGTCAACTGGGAGTTTGCCGAGCCTGGAGCCGCGCAGCCCGAAGACGCACCGGCAACCGGGGTGCTGGATGGGGTGTCCATCGCCGGGCTGCGGGTGAGCGACGCCCGGGTCAGCTACCGCGACCTCGAGGCCGGCCAGGCGTTCACCGCCAGCCCCCTGCAACTGCGCACCGGCGCCATCGCGGCGGACGCTCCGTTCCCGTTCGAGACCCGGGTCACCGTGACCGACGACACCGACGGCACCGGCGCGGAGCTCGACCTGACAGGGACGCTGACCATCGGCGACGACCGGGTGCAGTTGCGCAGCCCCCGCCTCGAGGTGGTCGCCAGTGGGCCCGCCGTGCCGGCCCGACGGGCATCCGCTCGCATCGCGGCGAACGCATTGGACGTGGGCTTCGGTGAGCTGGCGGAGCTGGTTGCCGACGGCGTGACGCTGTCGTTCGAGCTGACCGACCCGGCTGAGATCGCCGCCGAGATCAGCGGCCGCGGCAATCTCACCCGGTTGCAGTTGAATCTGCAGACCTTGAGCGGCAGCGTCAGCGATCTGGCCATCGAAACCCAGGGCTTGGATGCCCGCGCGCGGCTGGCCGCCAGCGGCGGCTTCGGCGCTCCGGATGCCGTCATGAGTGGCAGCTTCAACATCGACCAGGCGACGCCGCGACGGCTGCTGGCGGCGTTGGGCGACGCTGGCTACCGGCCCGCTCGCGGCGATGCCTTGAACCGCCTCTCGGGCAGCGGCCGCTGGGCGCTAGACGCGCAGCGGCTGAGCGTGGAGGATCTGAACGTGATCCTCGACGACTCGCGCCTCACCGGCAACCTGGCGCTGGAGGATTTCGACGCCGGCGCGGTACGCTTCGATCTGCGCCTCGATCAGATCGACCTCGACCGCTATCAGCCTGCGCCCGAGACTGCGCCAGCGGCCGCTGAAGCGGCCGCACCGGCGACCCCCACCACCATTCCCCTGGGCGATCTGGCCGCGGTAACCGCCGAGGGCCAGCTGCACGTCGGCCGGTTGCGCGCCGCCGGCGCAGAGCTGACGGATCTGCAGCTGCGGCTGACCAGCCGCAACGGGGTCGCATCGCTCGGTCTCCAAGGGCAGGGATTCGGGGGCAGCTTCGAGGTCAACGGCGACGGCAATCTGGCCGCCGCCGATCCGTCCCTGAGCGGCGTGCTGACGCTGCGCGACGTGTCCCCGAGGGCGTTGCTCACCGCACTCGACGAACCGCCGCAGACCACCGATCCGGACGTCCTCGCCAACCTCTCGGGCACCGCCAACTGGCGCCTTGGCGTCGCCTCGGCAGCGCTGGAGAACATGCGCTGGCAACTCGACCAGACGCGCCTGACCGGCAGCCTGAGTGTCGACGACCTGGACCGGCTGGTCACCCGCTTCGACCTGGCTCTGGACCAGTTGAATCTGGATCGCTATCTGGCGCCGGAGCAGACGGAAGCCGTTGAACAACCGCCAACCGAAATTCCGGTGAAAGTCATCCGCGACCTTCGGCTCGATGGCCGCCTGGTAGCCCAGGAGCTCACGCTGATGGCGGTGCCGCTGCGCAACGTGGTGGTGGAGGCGCGCGGCGCCGATGGCGTGCTGCGGCTGGATCCGCTGCGAGCGCGTTTGTACGGTGGCGAGTACCGAGGCGCCATCACCGTCGATGCCACCGGTCCGCAGGCCGCGCTGGCGGTGACCCAGGAGCTCAGCGCCGTACAGATCGGCGAGCTGCTGCGCACCTTCTTCGATACCGATCGGATCGCCGGCTCGCTGTCGCTGGCGCTGTCCGGCAACGGTGCAGGCGCCACCGTCACTGACGTGCTCGCCGACCTTGCCGGCAACTTCTCCATGAACCTGGCCGACGGCATGTATCGCGGCATGGATCTGGCCCATGAGGTGCAACGCGCCAGAGCGGCGCTGCGTAGCGAATCGCTACCCGCCGCGCCCGAAGAACGGCAGACGCCGCTGCGCGCGCTGTCGCTGCGTGGCCGCATCGATGATGGCGCCCTGACCAGCGATTCGCTCAACGCGGAAACCGATTTCATGCGCATCAGCGGGCGGGGTGCTTTCAACCTGCTCGAGCAGACCCTCGACTATCGGCTCGACGCCCAGGTACTGCGCGATGCTGCCGGTTTCGGAGAGTTGGCAGGCGTCACCCTGCCGCTCACCATCCAGGGGCCAATGACCTCGCCGCGGGTCGGCGTCGATCTCTCGGGCGCGGTGGCCGGTGCGGTGCGCGAGCGGGTGGAGGATCGGGCCCGCGATGCGCTGCTGCGACGCCTGGGGCGCGATGAGGATCGGCAGCGCTCCCCGGACGCCGGCTCGCCGCCCGGCGCTGAAGACTCGGCCGCGGATCAGGGCCCTGCCCCGGATGGAGTACGACCCGCCGAGCCGGCCGCCGAGCCGGCCGCCGAGCCGGCC
>JBLRXD010000372.1:0-3951 GCA_047920935.1 Pseudomonadales bacterium
GTGAGCTGGAAGGTGGCTTCCTTGGCGCTGGTGTAGGCATCCCACTTGCGCTGCGCTTCGCGGTCCACGGGCGAGAGCTTCCACTTCTTCAGCGGGTTGCGTTCGCGCTCGCGAAATCGCCGCGCCTGCTCCTCGCGGCTCACCGACAGGTAGATCTTGATCAGCACGATGCCGCTGGATACCAGCATCTTCTCGAACTGCGGCGCCTGCCGGGTGAACTCCCAGTACTCCTCTTCGGTGCAGAAGCCCATCACCCGCTCGACGCCGGCGCGGTTGTACCAGGAGCGATCGAAGAACACCATCTCGCCCGACGACGGCAGGTGGTCGGTATAGCGCTGGAAGTACCACTGGCCGCGCTCCACCTCGGTGGGCTTCTCCAGCGCCACCACCCGCGCGCCGCGCGGGTTGAGGTTTTCCATCAGCCGCTTGATGGTGCTGCCCTTGCCGGAGGCATCGCGCCCTTCGAACAGCAGCACCACCTTGCGCCCGGTGTCTTTGATCCAGTTCTGCAGCTTCACCAGCTCGATCTGCAGCGCCAGCTTCTCCCGGTAGTAATCCTTGATGCCGTAGCGCTGGGCATAGGGATAGGTGCCGGTGCTGAAGTAGTGGCGGATGGTGGTGTCGTCGATGTGACTGCCTTCTGCCAGGGGAACCGAATTGAAGATCGGCTCGTGGCTCTCCTGGGGTTCCAGGGTGTCGAGAAGGTAGTCGTACCAGTCTGTGCCGGTGCTCAATGGGGATGCCTGCAACGCGTGGAACGGGCCGCGGCAGTCTAGCAGCCTGGCGAAACTTTGCGGAATCGGCTCGCTCACACGACTGCCCTATACTGACTGCCGGCGCACGTCTGCGCACCGTCCGCACACCGCCCATAACCAGGAGCAACCGGCCAGTGGCAGCCTCGACGATCGAGAAGATACTCGAATACTTCCCGGCGCTGGCCGCTCTCGAGCCAAGCGCCCTGGCGACCTTCGAGCGGTATGCCCGGCTCGCGGAGCTGCCGGCCGGTACCACGGTGTTCGAGGCCGGCTCGCCGTGCAGCGACTTTCTCATGGTCGCCACCGGCCGGGTGCGGGTGCAGCAGGTTTCGGCGGAGGGGCGGGAGATCGTGCTCTACCGCATCGGCGGTGCCGAACCCTGCATCCTCACCACCGCCTGCCTGCTCGCCCATCAGGACTATTCCGCCGAAGCCGTGACCGAAACCGCGGTGACCGGCCTGCTGTTGTCTCGAGCCGGGTTCGATCTGCTGCTCGGCGAGTCGGCACGGTTTCGCGAGCTGGTGTTTGCGAGCTTCGCCAGCCGGATTGCCGACCTGATGCGCCTGGTGGAGGACGTCGCCTTCGGCCACGTGGACATTCGCCTCGCCCAGCGCCTGCTCGAGTTGGCCGACGACGGCGGCGCCGTGACGAGCACCCTTCAGGGCCCGGCGGTGGAGCTCGGCACCGCGCGCGAGGTGATCAGCCGGCACATCAAGGAGTTCGAGCGTCGCGGTCACGTCGACCTCGAGCGCGGCCGCATCATCCTGCGCGACAGGCAGGCGCTGGAGGCGCTGGCGGCCAGCAAGCGCGTGTGACTTTGTCACAGTGATCGGTCACCGGGCCCGGTAGACTCGTTCCATCACGACAGGGGAACCGATCCATGAAACCTCGAGTTGCTGCTTTCTTCGATGCCGATACGTTCACGTACAGCTACGTGGTCAGCGACCCGGAAACCCGGCAGTGCGCGCTGGTGGATTCCGTGCTCGACTTCGATGCGGCATCCGGCCGCACCTCGTTGGCGTCCGCCGACCGGCTGATCGAGCACGTACGCGCCGAAAAACTGAGCGTGCAGTGGATTCTCGAAACCCACGTGCATGCCGATCACCTCAGCGCCGCGCCTTACCTCAAGGAGCAGCTCGGCGGCACGCTGGCCATCGGTGACCGCATCACCGTGGTGCAGAGCACGTTCGGCAAGCTTTTCAACGCCGGCAGTGAGTTCGCCACCGACGGCCGCCAGTTCGATAAGTTGTTTGCCGATGGCGCGGAGTTCCAGGTGGGCGGCATCCCCGCCCGGGCCATGCACACGCCGGGTCACACGCCGGCCTGCATGACGTATGTCATCGGCGATGCGGCGTTCGTAGGAGACACTCTGTTCATGCCCGACTACGGTACTGCCCGTTGCGACTTCCCCGGCGGCGACGCGCACACGCTCTATCAGTCGGTGCAGAAGATCTATGCCCTGCCGGATGAAACGCGGATGTTCATGTGTCACGACTACGGCACCCCGGAGCGCGAGCAGTACCTGTTCGAGACCACAGTAGGGGAGCAGCGGCGCGGCAACATCCACATCCACGATGGGGTGAGCGAGGACGCCTTCGTGGCCATGCGCAGCGAGCGCGACGCGACCCTGGCGATGCCCAAGCTGATCCTGCCGTCGGTGCAGGTCAACATGCGGGCCGGGGAGCTGCCGCCTGCAGAAGACAACGGTACCCGCTACCTGAAGATTCCGCTCGACGTGCTGTGATTTGCGGAGGAAATGCTGATGCAACCGATCAAGCGTTTGACGCCCTCCATGGCCGTATCCGGCCAGCTCGAGCCGGACGACATGGCGGCGGTGGCGGCCGAGGGATTTCACTGCGTGATCAACAACCGTCCGGACGGTGAGGGCGCAGGGCAGCCGGAGAGCGCAACCCTCGAGGCCGCCGCACGCGACGCCGGGCTGGATTACCGTGCGCTTCCGGTGACCGCCGGCCAGATCAGCGACGAAGACGTGACGGCTTTCCGCGCGCTCACGGAGCAGGCGGCTGGGCCGGTGCTGGCGTTCTGCCGCACCGGCACCCGCAGCGCCACCCTGTGGGCTCTGGCCGAAGCTCACCAGGTTGCCCCCGACGCCCTGCTGGCTGCCGCCGCCGAGGCGGGCTACAACCTGAGCGGCGCGCGGCCACAGCTCGAGCAACGCTGGCAGGCGGGCGCCGGCGCCGGCGCCGAAGGCCCGGCCGCGGGCGGCGTTCCGCACTACGATGTGGTGGTGATCGGCGGCGGCGCTGCCGGTTGCGCCGCGGCCGCGAGCCTGCGCAAGCGCAGAGCCGGATTGCGCATCGCCATCGTCGAGCCCAGCGACACCCACTTCTATCAGCCAGGCTGGACGCTGGTGGGCGCGGGCGTGTTCCCGCAGGAACGCACCCGCCGATCCATGGCCCGCTGCATTCCTTCGGGAACCCAGTGGATCCGCGCCAGCGCCGCGGCTTTCGAGCCCGAGCGGCAACAGGTGGTTCTGGCAGACGGCAAGCGCATCGGCTATCAGATGCTGGTGGTCTGCCCGGGCCTGAGCCTGAATTGGGATGCCATCGAAGGCCTGTCGGCGACGCTCGGCAAGAACGCCGTCACTTCCAACTATCGCTTCGATCTGGCGCCTTACACCTGGCAGCTGGTACAGCAGACCAAACGGGGTCGAGCACTGTTCACGCAACCGGCCATGCCGATCAAATGTGCCGGCGCGCCGCAGAAAGCCATGTACCTGTCTTGCGATCACTGGCGCCGGAGCGGCGTGTTGAACGACATTCAGGTGGATTTCTGCAACGCCGGCGCGGTGCTGTTCGGGGTGGCGGAATTCGTGCCGCCGCTGATGAAGTACGTGCAGCGCTACGGCATCAACCTCGAGTTCAACAACACGCTGGTTGCCGTCGACGGCCCCGCCCGCAAGGCCTGGTTCAAAGTGCAGGATCAGGCTGGCAACGCCAGTACCGTGGAGCGTGAGTTCGACATGCTGCACGCGGTGCCGCCCCAGCAGGCGCCCGAGTTCATTCGCAACAGCCCGTTGGCCAATGCCGAAGGCTGGGTGGACGTCGACCAAGAGACTCTGCGGCACAATCGCTACGGCAACATCTTCAGCCTCGGTGACGCGTGCTCTGCGCCCAATGCCAAAACCGCCGCCGCGGTGCGCAAGCAGGCGCCCATCGTGGCGGAAAACCTGCTC
>JBLRXD010000373.1:0-3949 GCA_047920935.1 Pseudomonadales bacterium
CCCCCAGAGCGGGTCAATTTGCTCCGCTCGGTCGCGCTTCACGGGCTTGCGCAGGCGTTTTCCCGCTGGCCGCGGCGCTGCGGCGGCATCGCGATCTGAGCCGGCCTGGCAGGCATCGCTCCTGCGGGCATCGGTGGGGGGTGCGTTCTCTTGCGCCGCCGAACAGGTCATACTCCCGCCCTTGAGCAGTAGCGCACAGGAGCCAAATATGCAGGTGCTGGTAAACACCGACGCGAGCATCGAGGGGCGGGAGTCCATGGAGCAGGAAGTAGCCGCGGTGGTGAGCCATGCACTCGAGCGGTTCGAGCGCGACATCACCCGCGTCGAAGTGCATCTAAGCGACGAGAACGCCGGACGAGGCGGCGAAAGCGACAAGCGCTGTCTGATGGAAGCGCGCCTGACCGGTCGTCAGCCGCTGGCCGTGAGCCACAAAGCAGGGTCGATGCGGCTCGCCGTGGATGGGGCGGCAGAAAAACTGCAGACTGCAGTAGGCAACATGCTCGGCCGCCTGCGCGACCGCAGACCCTCACCGGGCGCAGCTCCCGAGGATTCGGAGGCTTGAAGCCGCGCTCTGCATGATGAAAGAGATCCCCTTGCGCGCGGTGTCGACCGCACTCGATCCCCGGAAGTTCCGTGATCCGGACGTCACGGCGACTGGCCGGCCCCGGGCTCAGGTCGGTCTCGAGCGCCTCGACACCCTGTGGATCAACACCGGCAGCCTGTGCAACATCACCTGTGCGAACTGCTACATAGAATCGAGCCCCGCCAACGACCGGCTGGTGTACATCCGCGCCGCGGAAGCGTCGGCTTACTTCGACGAGATCGCCGAGCTTGGCCTCGACACGCGCGAGATCGGCTTCACCGGCGGCGAGCCGTTCCTCAATCCGGACATGATCCTCATGCTCGAGGACGCCCTGGCGCGCGGCTTCGAGGCGCTGGTTCTCACCAACGCCATGCAACCGATGCAGCGGCCCCGGATCAAAGCGGGCCTGCTGGGCCTCGAGCAACACCACCGGCAGCGGCTGACGCTGCGGGTCAGCCTCGATCACTACACCCGCTCCCTCCACGACCTGGAGCGCGGCGCCGGCGCGTTCGAGCGTACCCTTGCCGGCACCGACTGGCTGGCAACGAACGGCTTCCACGTCACCATCGCGGGCCGCAGTTGCTGGGGCGAAACCGAAGCCGACGCGCGAGCCGGCTATCGCAAGCTGTTCGCATCACGCGGCTGGGCGATAGATGCCGACGACCCCGCTGCCCTGGTGATCTTCCCGGAGATGGATGCGCGCCGCGATGTTGCCGAGATCACCACCGATTGTTGGCACATCCTCGGGCTGGCCCCCTCGGCGGTGATGTGCGCCTCGAGCCGTATGGTGGTGAAGCGCAAGGGCGCAGACCGGCCGGTGGTGCTGCCCTGCACGCTGTTGCCCTACGATCCCGCCTTCGAGATGGCCACGACCCTTGCAGAGTCATTGCACGCCCATGGCGGCATGTTCGATCACGGCGCGGTGAAACTCTGTCATCCCCATTGCGCCCGCTTCTGCGTGCTCGGCGGGGGGGCCTGCTCGGGCTGATCGGGCCTGCTAACGCTCACCCGCCTAAGCCGGCTCCTGAAGGTTCTCGTCTACCCGCCGCACCGATGGCGCGAACAGCGCCAGGCCGACAACGACGAGCACGAACACCACCCCGGTGACCTCGAGGGCCAGCGCCACGCTGTAGTACTCGGCGATCAGGCTGATGGGGATCACCCCCAGAGGCATCAGCCCGTGGGACATCATGTCGATACTCATGATGCGGCCGCGCATCTCGCCGGACACCTGCATCTGCAGCAGACCCCGATTCAGCGACATGTTCCAGGCCGACAGCCAGCCTATTCCCGCCACCAGGCTTGCCGCCAACCACACCACCTGGGCGGAACCGAACGCCGTCGTCACCAGCCCCCAGGCAACGCAGGTGGCGATCAGCCAGGTGCCTTTGTTTTTCAACTCGCCCATGGACGCGAGCATCAGTGATCCGAGGATGGCTCCCCCGCCCATGGAAGACATCAGCAACCCCAGAGAGTCGGGGCCGCCACCGAGAATATCGGCGTTGAACGCCGGCAACAGGGTATTGAGCGGCATGCCGAACAGAAACGGCACGATGGACAGCAGGATCAGACCGAACACCGGTGGGTTCGCGCGCACGTAGCGCAACCCATCCAGCACGTCAGTGAGCGGGCTCTTGTCGTCCGGCGGCTTGATCTTGCCCGACTGCTTCACCAGCAGCGCGGTGACGGCGGCGAAGAAGTACAGAAACGCGATCATCAGGTAAACGATGCCGACGCCGTAGGTTGATGAGGTATCGCCGGCGGCGAACCAGGCGATGAGGAAGCCGGCCAGCGCCGGGCCGAGGATGCGCGACAGATTCCAGCTCGTCATGTTGAGGGCCATGGCGGTGAAGATCAGCCGGTCGGGGATCAGCTCCGGCACGAATGCCTGCCGAGCGGGCATCGACAGGGCCAGAACGCTGCCGTTGAAGAAGCCGAACCAGATGAAGTGCCAGAAGGTGACTTGGTCGGCGAAGATGATGTAGGCCATCACCAGGGTAGCCAGGCAGTTCAGCGCCTGCGCCGTGACGATGATGTGCTTCTTGCGCATGCGATCGGCGAGCACCCCGCCCCACAGGGACAGCACCACCTGCGGCACCATGAACGACAAAGTGACCCATGCCAGATCCATGGCCGAAGACGTCAGCGTGTAGATCAGCCAGCCTCGGGCGATGATCTGCATGTTCATCGCGAAGGAGGAGCCCAGGCTGCCGATCCACAGCCAGCGGAAATCCGCCACATGCAGCGCTTTGAGGATGTCTCGACTGGCCACGATGCGCTCTCGGGGGAATCCACGAATTCTACCACGGCGTCGGCTGCCCCCGCGGCGGCGTCTGCCCGAGCGGGTTGTAACCCGCCACGATATTCCCGAGAATCCGCGGCTGTTTCGCCTGCGATGAGGAACCCATGCCAGGTCTGCTGCCCGACGTCGATCCCGACGGCCTATTGGAATACTCGGTGGTCTATACCGACCGCTCGCTGAATCACATGTCGCAGTCGTTCCAGCAGGTGATGCGGGATCTTTCCCGCATGCTCAAAGAGGTCTACGGCGCTCGCTCCGCCATCGTCGTGCCCGGCAGCGGCACCTTCGGCATGGAAGCCGTCGCCCGGCAGTTCGCCACCGGCAGAAAGTGCCTGGTGATTCGCAACGGCTGGTTCAGCTACCGCTGGAGCCAGATCTTCGACATGGGCGGCATTCCCGCCGAGACCCTGGTGTTGAAAGCCCGCCAGGTAGGCGCCGGCAGCCGCGCGCCGTTCGCACCGCCACCCATCGACGAGGTGATCGCCACCATCCGCGCCGAGAAGCCCGACCTGGTGTTCGCGCCCCACGTGGAGACCTCCGCCGGGCTGATGTTGCCCGACGACTACCTGCAGGCGGTGGCCCGGGCAGTGCACGAGCACGGCGGCCTGTTCGTGCTCGACTGCATCGCCTCGGGCACCCGCTGGGTCGACATGCGGGACAGCGGCGTGGACGTACTGATCAGCGCGCCGCAGAAGGGCTGGACCGGCACACCCTGCTGCGGCCTGGTCATGCTCTCGGAGCGGGCGCGCCAGCAGATCGACGCCACCACCAGCAGCAGCTTCGCCTGCGACCTGAAGAAGTGGCTGGAGATCATGGAAGCCTACGAAAATGGCGGCCACGCCTATCATGCCACCATGCCGACGGACGGGCTGCGTACCTTGCGGGACGTCATGAACGAGACGCTGAGCTTCGGTCTCGCCCGGGCCAGCAGCCAGCTGGTCGAACTCGGCCAACGGGTGCGCACGCTGCTCGAGGCCAACGGCTTCGCCAGCGTCGCAGCCGACGGCTTCCAGGCTCCCGGCGTGGTCGTCAGCTATACCGACGATGACGAAATCCGCACCGGC
>JBLRXD010000374.1:0-3925 GCA_047920935.1 Pseudomonadales bacterium
GCAGCCCGGTGGGCACCGATCAGACCCCCGGCGACTGCGCCGGCAGCTGCGCGACGGCGGCGGCATCGCTGAGCGTCGCCGACGTTCAACGGGTGCTCGCCCAGGGCGTGGCGGAAGCGCAGGCGCAAGGGGTCGCCGCCACCATCGCCGTAGCGGATCGCTCCGGCAACGTGCTGGCCGTGTACCGCACCGGTCCGCAGACGGTGCTGCTCGCCACCCGGATCGACGCCGATGGCAACGCGGTGATCAGCGGCGGGCTCGAGGGCCTGCAGTTGCCGCAGCCCGGGGTGCCGCTGGTGCTGGACGATCAGGCCGCCATTGCCAAGGCCGTCACCGCCGCTTACCTGTCCAGCGAAGGCAACGCCTTCTCCACCCGCACCGCCGGCCAGATCGTCCAGGAGAGCTTCAATCCCGGCGAAGACAACCAACCCTCCGGGCCGCTGTTCGGGGTGCAGTTCAGCCAGCTGGCCTGCTCCGATTTCACCCTGCGCGACACCGGGTTCGCGGATGCCGGACCGAAGCGATCGCCGCTGGGTTTATCGGCCGATCCCGGCGGCCTGCCGCTGTACAAGAATGGCACCCCGGTAGGCGGCGTGGGGGTCATCAGCGATGGGGTCTACGGGCTCGATCTGGTCATCAGCGACCGCGACCGCAACAGCGACGAGCTGCTGGCCACCGCTGCCACCTTCGGCTTCGCCGCGCCGCTGGATCGGCGCGCCGATCGCATCACCGTGGAAGGCAAGACGTTACGCTTCTCCGACGTCGGCTTCTCCGATCTGGCACGGGATCCGGCCACGGCGCCGGACTACGCCAGCCTTACCGCAACCGACGGCGAGTTGATCGCGGTCAACGGTTACACCGCCGCCAGCATCCGCGCCGGCACCTCGTTCGGCAGCGCCGCCTCGGGCATCCGTCCGGACAACGACGTGCACTTCCCGAATCTGGACGCGTTCGTGTTCGTCGACGCCGCCGGGCAGCTGCGGTATCCGCCCCGTGACGCCAGCGACGGCGGCCTGTCGTCCGAGGAAGTCAGGGTACTGCTGAGCGAGGCGCTGACCGTGGCCAATCGCGCCCGGGCGCAGATCCGCCGGCCGCTGGGCAGTCCGGCACGGGTGACGGTATCGGTGGTCGACAGCGCCGGCGAGATCCTCGGCATGGCGCGTACTCGCGACGCCCCCGTGTTCGGCGCCGACGTGTCGTTGCAGAAGGCTCGCACCGCGGCGCTGCTGTCATCCGCGGGGGCGGCGGATTTCCTGTCGTCGCTGCCACCAACCAAGTACGTCGCGGTCACCCCGGGGTTCGCTGGCGCCGTGGCCGAGGTCGACCTGGCAGACTACGTGGTGGCCGTGCGCGAGTTCCTCGGGGATCCCGGCGCCCTCGGCAACGGCGCGGTGGCGTTTTCCGACCGGGCCGGCGGCAATCTGTCGCGACCCAACTACCCGGACGGTCTGTTCGGCGAACCGCCCGGGCCGTTCAGCAAGCCACCCGGCGAGTGGAGCCCGTTCTCCACCGGTCTGCAGCTCGACCTGTCGTTGAACGCCATTCTTCAGCACGTGCTGTTCGTCGCCGGTGCCGGCCTGCCGGACGTGGGTGGCAACTGCGCCGGCGTCGATCTCGCCAGCGACCTGTCGAGCGCCGTGGCCACCGCCAGCTTCCTGGGGGCTGCAAACGGGCTGCAGATCTTTCCCGGCAGCGTGCCCATCTATCGCGGCGAGACCCTGCTGGGCGGCATCGGCGTATCCGGCGACGGCATCGACCAGGACGACATGATCGCGTTCCTCGGTCTGCACAACGCTGGCCTGGCACTGGGCACCATGAACAACGCGCCGGCCGCCATGCGCGCCGACACGCTCGCGCCTCGTGGTGTGCGGCTGCGCTACGTGCAGTGCCCCCAGGCGCCCTTCATCGACAGCGACGAGGACAATCCGTGCGCAGGCAAATGATCCGACCGCTGCGGGCAGCGAGCCTCGGCTCGATGGCCCTGGCGCTGCTCGCCGCGGGCCCGGCGCCCGCCGTCGCCGCCGCCGTCTGCTATCAAGGCGCCGACGGTCGCATCGTCGAGCGCCGCCGCCCGGGGTATCAGCGGGTGCCCTGTCCGGGTGACGAGCAGCCGCAGAGCGAGACCGGCGAACCGGCAGCCGACGCCGGCTATCAACGCAGCAGCGAGCGACGGGTGCCAGACCAGCCCGAACTGCGCACCGCTACGGTCAGACAAACCAACCCGGTCTCGCCGCTGCCGCGCCCGGGGCTCGACGACTACGTCAGCCGCGTTCCCGTTCCCGATCGCTGGCGCATCGTCAACACCCTCGGTTACCCGGATCGCTGGTGGGACCCATACAACCAGAACACCAGCAAAGGCGATCGCCCCATTCACGGCGAGTGGTTCTTCAACTTCACCGGCATTTCCGACACCGTGGTGGAGATCAGGGACATTCCCACCCCGGTGGGCGGCAACTCCACCGGGAGCGCCGGCCAACTCGACGTGTTCGGCTCCAGCGATCAGTGGGCGGCAATCCACAACCTGGCAATGGAGTTCGTCTACTACCAGGGCGACACCGTGTTCCGCCCGCCCGACTGGGAGATCCGCTTCACCCCAGTGGTTAACGTCAACTACACCGAGCTCGACGAGATCGTCGGCGTCAACGTCCGCCCCCAGGCTGGTCGGACGCGCACCGATCAGCACATCGGCATTCAGGCCGCGTTCGTCGACAAGCATTTGCGCAACGTCTCCGACCGGTACGACTTCGACAGCGTGCGCGTCGGCATCCAACCGTTCTCGTCGGACTTCCGCGGATTTCTGTTTCAGGACAACCAGCTCGGCATCCGCTTCTTCGGCAACCGCGACAACAACATCTTCCAGTACAACCTGGCCTGGTTCCGGCGGCTGGAAAAAGACACCAACAGCGGCCTCAACACCGTGAGCAAGAGCCTGCGCGACGACGACGTGTTCGTCGCCAACCTGTACTGGCAGGATTTCCCCCGGCTCGGCTTCATCTCGCAGGCCACGGTGCTGCACAACCGCAACCGTGACGAAGAATTCTACTTCGACGAGAACGGCTTCATTCAGCGCCCGGCGTCGCTGGGCGGCGAGCGCCCACGAGGCTACGACGTCACCTATCTGGGGTTGAACGGCGACGGGCACTTCGGCCGGCTGAACCTGACCACGTCGTTCTACTATGCGGTGGGCAACTCCGACCCCGGCATCTTCGTCGACCGCAAAGTCGACATCTCGAGCCTGTTCTTCGCCGCCGAAGCGTCCATGGACTTCGACTGGATCCGCCCCCGGGTGTCGCTGCTGTACGCCAGCGGCGACGATGACCCCTACGACGACAAGGCCGGCGGTTTCGACGCGGTGTTCGAGAACCCCCAGTTCGCCGGCGCCGATACCAGCTACTGGATCCGTCAGGCGGCGCCGCTGGTAGGCGGCGGCCGGGTAACCCTCTCCGGGCGCAACTCGGTGCTGCCGGCGCTGCGTTCCTCCAAGGAGGAAGGTCAGTCGAACTTTACCAACCCGGGATTGCTGCTGGCGGGCATAGGGGTCGACATGGACGTGCTGCCGACGCTGCGCACCACGCTCAACTGGAACTATCTGCGCTTCGCTGACACCGCCGTACTCGAGGCGGCGCGCAATCAGGCGCCTATCGATGCCGAGATCGGTCACGACGTGTCCGTGTCACTGATCTACCGGCCGTTCATGACGCAGAACATCGTGCTGCGCGGCTCCTACGCGCGGCTTCTCGCCGGCAAGGGCTGGAAGGATCTCTATCCCAACGACGACGCGGACTACCTGCTGTTCAACCTGGTGCTGACCTTCTGATGCAGACCACACGCCTCGATTCGGATCTCTCACGCGCGCCCGCTTGGCTGGGCGTTCTCCTGATGGTAGCGGTGGTACTGCTGTGCTGGCTGCCTGGCGGCGCGGCAC
>JBLRXD010000375.1:0-3868 GCA_047920935.1 Pseudomonadales bacterium
TGGGCCAGGGTTGCCAGAAACTCGTCCTTGCGCTGATCCGCCTCACGCAGTTGCTGCTCCAGGGCGCGACGCTCGGTGATGTCCGCCAGCGATGCCACGAAGCCCATGACGGCGCCGGTGGCGGCGTCCACCTGGGGCACGTAGGTGGCCTGCATGTAGCGCAGACCCTGCACGGGATGCTCCAGCGGCAGGGCGAACTCCACCCGCTCCCCGGCCAGCGCGCGTTGCACGTAGGGTTCGATGGCGTCGTAGGTTTGCGGGCCGACGATGTCACCGATATGCAATCCCACCAGTTCCTCCGGCTGGCGCGCGAACCGCTGAGCGTAACGCTGGTTGACGAACACGAAGCGTGCGTCGCGATCGCAGTGGGCGAGCATCACCGCGGCGGTGTCGGTCACCAGCCGCAGCTCCCGGCGGCTGGCGGCTACCTCCGCCTCCATCTGCTTGCGCTCGGTGATGTCCATGCACCAGACGGCGACACCGTCGTCCATTTTCGAGCAGATGTTCTGCAGTACGCCGTCGGCATGACCGGCGATCTCCATGTCGTGGGGCGTGCCGGTCTCCACCACCCGCACATAGGCGTCGAACAGCGCGCTGGTGGCGCGGCTGGCGGGCAGCGCCTGCAGCATGCGGCGGCCCAGCAGAGACTCCGCGGGCTGCTCGAGGATGCGCTCGGCGGCGGGATTGACGTACTCCCAGATGAAGTCGTCGATGGCGCCGGCGTCGTCGCGCACCGCCCGCAACAGCGTGAACGCCATCAGTGACGACTCCTGCGCCACCCGGAAACGTCGCTCGCTGTCGCGCAACTGCTGCTCGGCGCGCTTGCGCTCCGAGATGTCGGCGACGCTGGCGATGGTGCGCAGCGGCCTGCCGCGGCGGTCCCGCAGCAGACGCCCGGAGACGAATACCCAGACCGTCGAGCCATCGGGGCGGATGTAGCGCTTCTCGCTCTCCCAGCGATCCACGTCGCCCCGCAGCACCGGCGCCACCTCCGCGAAATCGCGCTCGCGATCTTCGGGGTGGGTGATGTCGCTGAAGGTCGATTGCAGCACTTGCTTCAGGGGGCGTCCGGTGATCTGGCAGAAGCGCTCGTTGGCCCGCACGAATTGGCCGGTATTTGCGTCGGCCTCGGCAACGCCCATGGTGGAGAGTTCGAACAGGGTGCGGAACTCCTCCTCGCTGGCCCGTAGCGCCGCTTCCGCGCGGGCGCGCTCGCTGGATTCCCAGCAGCGGTCGACCACCCGCGGCACCAGTTCGAGCTCGTAGGCGCTCCACTGGCGGGGCGTAGCCTGGCTGATGGAGATTGCCGCCACCAGGCGCCCGGCCTTGCGCAGCGGCACGGAGAACACCGCCCGTACCCGGGCGCGGCGCCAGGGTTCCAGATCGCCGAGCGCCGGCTGGTGCTGCTCCACGTCTTCGGCAACGAACGGCTCGCCCTGCAGCAGCCGTTGGCGGTTTTCCTCGCCGAACTGCGACAGCCGGTGACGGCCGCGCAGCGCCGGAACGCCGTCGGTGTACGTACCTGCAACGGTGAAGCTCTCCTGATCGGGCTCGAATTCCAGGTACGCCACCTGGCTTGCGGCCAGGTGCTCTCCCAGCAGCCGTGCCGCCGTGCCCTGAATCTGCTGTGGGTCGGTCTGCGTCCGCAGTGCATCGTCCAGGCGTACCAGAAACCGGTGCCGGCGCGCGCTCTCCTGCAGCGCCCGGGCGCTGCGCTCGGCCAGCCCACCGCGACGGCGTGCGAGCGCGCCGAAGGCGATGATCAGCGCGCACGACGTGAAGTACACCACGTGCAACGCCAGCAGCGGCACGTTGGCGATGTGCAGACTGTGCAGCGGCGCGATGATGAACAGGTTGCCGGCCAGATAGCCGAGCGCGGTCACCAGTGCCGCAGGGCCGACGCCTGCGTACCAAACCGTCACCGCCACCGCCGGAAAAAAGGTGATGAACGGCACCTCGTAGCCGAACCAGGGGTTCATCGCCAAGCGCAGGGCCAACGCCACGGCGCCGACCAGCAGCGCCGTGGCGTAGCGCCTTGGCCACGACGACCAGGCGTTCTCCGGGCTGTTCATGACTGCGTTGCCTCCCGGGTCGGCCCGCCTCCCGTCCCGCCTGCCGGGTCACCGCTGCTGGCGGTGGGCGGCTTCATCCAGATCCACCGCCACGCCGAATCGCTCGCGCCCGGGCCGCACGAAATCGTGCTGCGCCACCGGCGAGAAATCGTGCCGCTCGGAGAAGTACAGGTAATGGGTTATGCGGACGTGGCCGCGGGTGAGTTGGATCCAGTTGAAGGAGTTCTTCTCGTGCTCGCGCCAGCGGCCGCGTCTCGATGTGGTGGTGCCGCACTGGGCGACGATGATGCCGTGCTCACGCTCCTCGCCGGCGTACACGTCCAGCGAGTTGCCGGTGTACGCCCGGTGCAGATGGCCGCTGAGCACCAGATCCACCTGCAGGTGGGTGAGCATCTCCAGCAAGCGCTTTGCCTTGGGCATGGGCCTTGCAGGCACGAACGTCGGCGGCGGCACCAGGTGATGGTGGAACACCACGATGCGCAGGGTTTCAGCCGGCAGGTCGCCCAGGGCCTGCTCGCAGAAGTCGAGCTGGTCCCGTGAGATGCGGCCGTTCTTCACGGCCCGGTGGGGCGCGGTGGAATCGAGACCCACCACCACCGCCCGCCGGTCCTTCCACAGACTGTTGCGATCGCCGCCGATGTAGCGGTCGTAAAGCCCGAAGGGGCGGGTGAGCCGCTCCCAGACCCGATACAGCGGCACGTCGTGGTTGCCGGGAACCACCACCAGGGGCACCGCCGGCAGTTTGTCGAGGTACTCCCGGGCGGCGGCGAACTCCTGCTCCTTCGCCCGCTGGGTGAGGTCGCCGCTGATGACGATCACGTCCGGCTGCAGCCCGTGGGCCTGCTCGAGCAGAGCCTCGCCCACTTTCGGCAGGTAGTACTTGCCGAAGTGCAGATCGGAGATGTGGAGCAGTTTGAACATGCCCGGACGGAGTAAGCAAGAAACGCACCAGACGGACCAAGGACATACCGACGTGCTTACCGAGATCAGGCTGGAGTTTCTGCTCATCGGGCTGCTGTGCCTGACCCACCTGCTTGCCGACCGCATCAGGCTGCTCGACGTGATCCCGCGCAGCGGCTGGCTGTCGTTCGCCGGCGGCACCGCGGTGGCCTACGTGTTCCTCCACATCATCCCGGAGCTGGCGGCCATCCAGATCACCACCACCTGGGCCTGGCTCGCTTTCGTCGAGGGCAACGCCTACCTGGTGGCGCTGATCGGGCTGGTGGTGTTTTACGGCCTGGAGCGCGTGGTGAAGCGCGCCCGCCGGGACGACCGCCCGGGCGCCGTCGAGCCGCTGCTGGAGACGCCCACGGGCTTCGGCCTGTTCTGGCTGCACATCGGCTCGTTCGCCATCTACAACGCGCTGATCGGCTACCTGCTGCTGCATCGGCCCGATGCCTCCCGAGCGTCGCTGTGGCTGTACTTCGTCGCCATGGCCCTGCACTTCGTGGTCAACGACTACGGCTTGCGCACCCACCACCGCGGTACCTACCAGCGCTTCGGCCGCTACATCCTCACCCTGGCCCTGCTCGCCGGGTTCGCGGTGGGGCTGACCATGGAGGTGGGCGAAGCCGTGGTGGGGTTGCTGTTCGCCCTGCTGGCCGGCGGCCTGATTCTCAACGTGCTGAAAGAGGAGTTGCCGGAAGAGCGCCAGAGCCGCTTCTGGCCGTTCGCCGCCGGCGCCGCCACCTACGCCGCGCTGCTGCTGGCCATATGACTGTAGGAGCCCTTTGACTGTAGGAGCCTTCTCCAGAAGGCGAATCCGCCCCTAAGCCTTCCCCACCCCAGCCAACAAC
>JBLRXD010000376.1:0-3851 GCA_047920935.1 Pseudomonadales bacterium
TTCGCTCGGCACTCACCAAACGCGTGCTGGCCATGCTGCAAACCCTGGCGGACAAGCAGCCGGAGGATTACGCGGCGTTCTGGGACGAATTCGGCGAGGTGCTCAAGGAAGGCATGGGCGAAGACTTCGCCAACCGCGAAGCGCTGGCGAAACTGCTGCGATTTTCATCCACCCACGGGGCGGAAGGCAAACCGCAGCGCACCAGCCTCGACGATTATCTGCAGCGGCTGGTGGAGGGGCAGGACAAGATCTACGTCCTGGTCGCGGATTCCTTGGACAACGCGCAGAACAGCCCGCACCTGGAGGTCTTCAAAGACCGCGGCGTCGAGGTGGTGCTGCTGCATGACCGCATCGATGAGTGGTTGATGTCCCATCTGCAGGAATACCAGGGCAAGTCGTTCCAGGATGTGACCCGCGCGGATCTGGTGCTGCCGGGTGAGGCCAAGAATGCCGAGGAGGAGGCCGCCGACGACGATCCGCTGACGCAGCGCATCGCTGGCGTGCTCGGCGATCGGGTGGAGAAGGTCAGGCGCAGCAAGCGGCTGAAGTCGTCACCCGCCTGCCTGGTGCTGGGCGCCTACGCCCTCGGCCCGCAGATGCGGCGCATCATGGAAGCCACTGGTCAGGCGCTGCCGGAGACCAAGCCGCAATTCGAGTACAACGCCGAGCACCCGCTGGTCGCCAAGCTCGATGCGGAAGCCGACGAGGAGCGGTTTTCGGAAATGGTGCTGGTGCTGCTCGACCAGGCCCGACTGGCCGGCGGGGTGCCATTGCCGGATGCGCCCGCCTATGTGGAGCGGATGAACCGATTGTTGCTGGAGCTTCTCTCTGCATAGGGAGTAGCATGAAGCGCATGGAGGTCGCCATCATAGGTGGCGGTAACTTTGGTACCGCCCTCGCCAACATAGCCGCGAAAAACGGCTTCGGCACCTATCTGTGGATGCGCGACCAGGAGCAGGTGGCCGACTGCCTCGCCCATCGGGAAAACCGCCGCTACCTGCCCGGGCATCGCCTCGAACCCCAGGTGATGCCCACTGCGGATCTCGAACTCGCGGTCGCGAGCAGTTCGGTGATCGTCATGTCGGTGCCGAGCGCCTCGTTCCGTGATGTGTCGCGACAGGTGGCCGCTCATTGCGAGGCGGACGACATCGTCATCAGCGCCACCAAAGGTATCGAGCGGATCGCCGGCGGCGGCGGCTTCCGGCTGATGAGCCAGATACTGGCGGAGCTGCTTCCCAGCCGGCGCATCGGCGTGCTTTCAGGGCCCAATCTGGCCGAGGAAATCGCCGACGGGCAGTACACCGGCACCGTCGTCGCCAGTGCCGACCCCAGCGTCTGCGACACCGTGCGCGAGGTGTTGAAGAGCTCCACCTTTCGCGTCTACGTGAACCCCGACGTCTACGGCGTCGAGTTGGCGGGCGCGTTGAAGAACATTTATGCCATCATCTGCGGTATCGCCGGCGGCCTCCAGGTGGGACAGAACACCATGGGCATGTTGATTACCCGCAGCCTGGCCGAGATGAGCCGCTTCGCCGTTGCCCAGGGCGCGAACCCGTTTACCTTCCTCGGGCTTGCCGGAGTGGGCGACCTGCTGGTCACCTGTACCTCGCCATTGAGCCGCAATTATCAACTCGGCTGTCGTCTGGCTCAGGGCCTGTCGCTCGAGCAGGCGCTGCAGGATCTGGGCAAGCTGGCGGAGGGCGTCAACACCCTCGGTGTGGTCTGCGAGCGCGCCCGCGACCTCGACGTCTACATGCCCCTGGCGCTGGGGCTGCAACGCCTGTTCGACGGCGCTGACATGGGGGAGGTGGTGACCGAGCTGATGACCGGCGGCCAACCCGTAGACGTGGCATTCGCGACGCCGGACATCACAGCAGGAGCAGGCGCCACATGATGAGCGTTCGAGTCGGTTTCGCCATGCTGGTGGTGGGGCTGCTGGTGAGCTTTACGCCGCCGGCGGCCGTTGCCGCCAGCGACGACGTGGCTGGCAGCCGGGATCCGTACGGTGTGGAGCGGGTGGCGCGCTCGCGGATCGTCAACTATCAGCGTGACCAGGAGATGCGCCAGCATGACTTCGTCATGGGCCGGGTCGACCGGATCCGCCGTGAATTGCGAGTGGAAGACCAGCTGCGCCTGGAGGCGACCTTCGAATCGGCCACCTACCAGATGCCGGACGGCGTTTCCGTGGCGGAGGCGGTGGCGCATTACCAGGGCGAGCTCGGCGGCGACCTGCTGTTCCGCTGCGAGGGGCGCGGTTGCGGGCGCAGCAACGACTGGGCCAACCAGATATTCAATCAGGCCATCCTTTACGGCCCCGACGTCAACCAGTACTACTCCGCGTGGGAGTGGCAGGGGCGGCTGGTCGGGCTGTACGTCATCGAACGCGGCAACCGCCGGGTCTACGCGCACCTGCAGTTCTACGAACCCCAAGAGGTCACGGGAATTCAGCCCAACGTGCTGCTGACCCGGCGCCTGAGCGAGCGTGGTTGGGCGCCGATCGAGGCTGTGACCCCGAGCTCCAGCGGCGAGTTCGCCGAGCCCGATCAGCAGGTGCTGGCGGCGCTGGCGGAGCCGCTGTCACGGTTCTCCGGGCAGAGCGTGTATCTGGTGTGTCACCTGTACGGCCCCCGACAGCCCGAGGAGCTGCTGGCGGTGTCCCAGCGCTGCGCCGAGCGCGGCGCGGAACTCATCGGGCTCGGTGCCGATGCCGCTGACAGTGCTTTGCCCGACCTTACACCCTACGGTGCCGGGCCGCTGCTGCCGAGGACGCCGGCGTATCGCTCCCGACTCGAGCTGGTGCTCCCCGTCGAGGTATCGCAACTGGTCGGCGAGTGAGCGTCGGCGAATGACGGTCGGCGATCTGATCGAGCAGCTGGCGCAGCGGTTTGCTGCTGCCGGGCTGGTGTTCGGTCACGGCACCGACGATGCCTGGGACGAGGCGGTGGCCCTGGTGCTGGGTGTCACCCAGCTTCCCGACGATCGCGGCGTGCTGCAGCAGCGTTTGCCGCCAGCCGTGCAGCAGCAGGTTGAGCGGCTTGCGGCACGACGGATCGACGAGCGTATTCCGCTGGCTTATCTGCTCGGCAGCTGTCGCTTCGCGGGGCGCGACTTCCTCATCGAGCCAGGGGTGGTGATTCCCCGTTCTCCCATCGGCGCGCTGCTCGAGGCCCGGCTGGCGCCCTGGCTCGAGGGGGAACCGCAACGCATCGTCGACTTGTGCTGCGGCAGCGGCTGCCTGGGCATCATCGCCGCCCTGGCGTTTCCCCATGCTCAGGTCGACCTGGTAGACCTCGACCAAACGGCGCTGGGCCTGGCACGCCGCAACGTCGCCCTGCACGGCCTCGAGGCACGGGTACGGGTACAGCAATCCGACCTGTTCGACGATCTGCCCCAGGCTGATGAGCCAGCGGGCACCTGGGACCTGATCGTCACCAACCCCCCGTACGTCGACCGCGCGGACATGTCCAGCCTTCCCGCCGAATACCGCCACGAACCCGCCTTGGGGCTGGCGGGCGGCGCCGATGGCCTCGATCTGGTGGCCCGCATGCTCGAGGCGCTACCCCAGCGCCTGGCCCCCGGCGGCACCTTCGTCTGCGAGGTCGGCGCCAGCGCCCCGGCGCTACTGCGCCGCTTCCCCTGCCAACCGTTCATCTGGCCCGACCTCCCCCACGGTGGCGAAGGCGTCTTCATCCTCTTCGGCTAGTAACCAGCGCCGCGTGACGGCTGCGGTAGCGCGGGGCCAGCAGCGTGGATGGGGAGCGAGACCGGGATTTTCCTTGCACGAAGCCGTGTAGCGCAGCCGAACGGCGCAAGTTGACGGCGCTGGGTGGTGGGTGACCAAGGTCACCCAC
>JBLRXD010000377.1:0-3833 GCA_047920935.1 Pseudomonadales bacterium
CGATGGCCTCCTGACGGTGCTCGCCTACCAGATCCAGATCGATCTCCAACCCGGCGATGAACATCACGTAGACCAGGCCGATCTGACCGAGCATGGCCAGAACCGGCTCCTGAGGCAGCAAACCGGCGCCGCCGGGGCCGAGCGCCATGCCGAAGGCGATGAGTCCGATCAAGCCTGGCAGCCGCACGCGCTCGAAGGTGAGCTGCATCAGCAGGGCAGCCAGCAGCAGAAAGGTGAGCTGAAAGACCGGATCTTCCAGCATCGCCTGCGGATTCAGCGCCAGAGCATCTTGGGCGGCCGCCATGAAAAGCCGGAGATCCGTGGGTTAGCCGCTCAGGCGCGCAAGGAGCATGCCAATAGCAGCCCACCGACGGCTAATCAGCTCGGCTTGCGCAGCAGCTCTACCCGGTTCGGCGCCTCGAACCGGTAACCCGCCTCGCTGCGGAAGCTTTCGAACTTTGCCCGCACCTGCTCGAGCAGTTGCGGCGTGACCTGGTGGTCGGTGTGGGTGACGTTGAGTACGCCCTGCTCGAACTGCGCAAAGCTCGTCAGTTTGATGACGTTGCGAAAGAAGCGTTGCTCGACCAGGGTCATCAACCCGCCACTCACGGCGCGCTCGACGGCGGCGAAGGCAGCGCGGCGCACCTGAGATTCATCGTGAAACAGCCGCAGAATCTCGTTGAAGTCGCCCGCGAACACCGGCTCGGAGATGTAGGCGAGCCCGCCAGGCCTGAGTACCCGGCGAATCTCCGCCAGTGCTGCATCCATCAATGGCATGGGAACATGGTGCAGCGACTTGAACATCACCACGATGTCGAAGCTGTCGTCTGCTTCCGCGATGGATTCGGCACCGTAAGCCTTGAAGGTCACTTTGGGCAGATCGGCCACCAGGAGGTTTTTGCCATGCTGAATCTGATCCACCTCGGCGGCGACGATGGCGGCAACGTTACTGCGCTCGGCAATCTGCCGGGTTTTTTCCGCCGCACCGCAGCCGAGCTCGAGCACTCGCGCGCCGGCAAGCGGCAGCAGTTGCGTCAGCACCTCGAACTCGCTGGCGACGGGTTGTTGCTCCGGTCCTTCGATGTGCATCACCGCAACCTCACGATTCATGGTGCTCTCCTGAAGCGGCGGCGCCGCTTTCGCCAGCTTTCCCGGCATTGCGCACGCGACCGGATTTGAGCATGGGATTGTCGCCTGGCTGATAGGTCAAGATGATCGCGCGCCGCGGCTGATCGGAGCGGTTCGGCAGCGAGCCGTGCACGGCATGGGGATTGAAGAACACCAGCGAGCCCGCAGGCACTTCCAGCAACGCCTGACGCGAGACGTCGAAGCGCTGGGGGTCGGTAAAGAAACCACCGAGTTGGGAGCCGTTGCTGATGCCCGGCAGGCACCCCTCCAGGTGGCTGCCGCGAATGATGCGTATGCAGCCGTTGGCTTCGCTGGCCGCATCCAAGGCGAGAAAGACGTTCGGAAGCAGATCGACATGGCCGCAGTCATGCATCCAGTAAGGCGAATCCTGGTGCCAGCCGAACCCGGAACCTTCCCGGGGGCGCTTCAGATTGAGTTTGTCCGTCCACAGCGCCACGCGCTCGCTACCGATCAGCCCGCGCATGGGCGCAACGATACGCGCATCGTCGATCAGCGCCTCCCAGCGGGTGTCGAATGGGTGCGCGGGCTCGACCACGCGAACGGTGTCACTGCCCGGGCTGTGTTCGAACTGCACGGTGACGTGGTCGAAGTCGACGAAGCGATTACCGTCCAGCAGGTAGGCGCGCCCCGCCCCACTGCCAGCGGCCGCTGCTTCCGCCGTATGCTCGGCAGCGCCACGGAGCTCGGCGACCTCGGCCGCGGTGAATGCCGATTCGCGCACGAAAAAGCCGTCGACCTGATACTGTCGGGCTTCATTGGTGGTAATTTCGAAGGCCATGCTGAGTCCATGCGAGCGGGCCGGATCGGTGCGTCCGAGCAACCATAGAATAGCAGCCGAGGAGAGCGCTACACATGCGAAGGTTGGGCAAAAAACTCGAGATTGCCGTGATCTCTGTCGGCGTGGTGGTGCTGGCCGCAGCGCTCAGCGTTTACGGCCTCAGCCAGGCGCGGCTCGGTAAAGTGTATGAATTCGCAGTGGCTCTGCCCGATGTGCCAGCCGATCCGCAGCTGGCGGCGCGGGGCCTGCACCTGGCGCACTCTCGCGGCTGCGCTGACTGCCACTCGGCAGATCTCGGCGGCAAAGTGTTCTTCGATGAGAGCGGGATAGCGCTGGTGAGCGCCACCAACCTGACCAGCGGCGTGGGCGGTATTGCTGCCTCCTACAGTGAGGGAGACTGGGATCGCGCCATTCGTCACGGGGTGGGTCGCGACGGCCGCGCGCTGTGGATCATGCCGTCCGCAGAGTATTTCGGTTTCAGCGACGCGGACGTCAGCGCGCTGGTTGCGTACTTTCGAGCCGCGCCTCCCGTGGACCGGGAGCTTCCCGCGAAGCGGGTGGGGCCGCTCGGGCGCATGCTGCTGACTGCCGGGCTGCTGTCCCCGTTCTCGGCTGAGCACATCGACCATGCGGCGACCCGTGCCCCCGCCCCTCCGGAAGGCGCAACGGTGGAATACGGTCGCTACCTCGCAGCCATGTGCGCGGGCTGCCACGGCGCCAACTTCGCCGGCCGCAAGGCACCGGGGCCGCCGGGTTCGCCGGCCGCGCCCAATCTCACCGCGCACGCGGGCGGTCTTGGCGGCTGGACCGAGACGGATTTCGTCAGCTCCCTCAGGTATGGGCAGCTTCCCGATGGGCGCATCATGCTCAACGAATTCATGCCCTGGAGTATGACCGCCAGCATGACCGAAGCGGAGCTGACGGCGATCTGGCTGTACCTGAGATCCTTACCGCCCGTAGCCACGGGTTCGACTTGAAACTGGAGCCGACCGCCGTGCAGGTAACCGTTGAACTCAGCCTCTATCCCCTCGACAAGGACTATCTGCCCAGCGTGGTCGCATTCATCAAGTCGCTGCAGGCGAACCAGCAGAGCGCTCCCGCAGGCCAGGGTATCGATGAGATCGTGGTGAATCAGATGAGCACCCAACTGCGCGGGGATCTGGCAGCTGTGCAACATGCCATCACCCAGGCTCTGCTGAGCGCTCATGCGCAGGGTTCGACCTTTTCGCTGGTGGTGAAATACCTGAACGCCGATCTGCCGCTTTCTGCCGTGGTGGATCTCGACGACGGCGCACCGTCGCTGCCCTGAACGCATGGCCGTGCCCTGGGAAACCATCGCCGTGGTGCTGTCGGTTGCCTACCTGCTGCTGGCTGCCCGCGCGCGCATCGAATGCTGGTACGCGGCCGCCGCCAGCGTGCTCATCTACTTCTTCATTCTGCTGGACGTGCGGCTGTACATGGAAGCCGGGTTGCAGGTCTTCTACCTGGCCATGGCGGGGTACGGTTTCTCCCACTGGCGTCGGGGTGGCGAGACGGCCGGCGCTGCAGCGCGAATCATCACCTGGCGGTGGTCGGCCCATGCGGCCGCACTCTCAGGCATTGCAGCAGCCAGCCTGATCAGCGGCTGGCTGCTGCACCGTTACACCGACGCGGCCTACCCCTATCTGGATGCGTTCACCACCTGTGGCGCTCTGGTGGCCACGGTGATGGTCGCTCGCAAGGTGTTGGAAAACTGGCTGTACTGGGTGGTCATCGACGCCGCAGCTATCTTTCTGTTCCTCGCTCGCGACCTCGAGCAGACGGCGGCGCTGTTCGCGCTGTACACGGTGCTGGCGGCATACGGGTTTTTCGACTGGCAGCGTCGCTGGCGGCGGCAGGATGCAATCACCGCTGGTTGACGGCCTAA
>JBLRXD010000378.1:0-3790 GCA_047920935.1 Pseudomonadales bacterium
ACTTGCGGAGAGCATCGATGCCAGTCGCATCAACAAGCAGCGTCGGTACTTCCTGATCGGCGCGACCACCTTGGTCGGAGCGGTAGGCGTCGTTGGCGCAGCCGTTCCCTTCGTCGCCTCCTGGCAACCAAGCGCCAAAGCCAGGGCGTTGGGCGCTTCGATCAGCGTCGACATCAGCAAGCTGCGGCCTGGCGAGATGCTCGGCCCGACCCCGGCCTGGCGCGGCCAGCCCGTCTTCGTCGTTTATCGCACACCCGACGCCATCGAGCGCCTGGAGCGCGGCGACCCCAATCTGGCCGATCCGAACTCGAGCAACACGGAGATGCAGCCCGGCTACGCCCAGAACCCCTGGCGGGCCAGGCGGCCGGAAATCGGCATCTACGTAGGCCTGTGCACGCATCTCGGCTGCTCTCCCAGTTATCACGGAGAGGTCACCCCCGAACCCTTCGACCCGGATTGGCAAGGCGGGTTCTTCTGCCCCTGCCATGGCTCGCGGTTCGATCTGGCCGGGCGGGTGGTCAGGGGCGTTCCCGCGCCGGACAACCTGCCTGTGCCTCCATACCAGTTCCTCAGCGAGAACGTGGTCGAGATCGGTGAAGACGAGGAGAGCGCCTGATGGCCGAGACCAAACCCAAGAGTAAGGCAGCCACCGGCTGGGGCAACTTCATCGGCTGGGTAGACGAGCGTTTCCCGATTCTGGAAACGTGGGACTACCACATGGTGAAGTATTGGGCGCCGAAGAACTTCAACATCTGGTATGTGTTCGGCGTCCTGTCGATGGTCGTGCTGGTGAATCAGTTGGTCACCGGAATCTGGCTCACCATGAGCTACGTGCCCAGCGGCGACGGCGCTTTCGCCTCGGTCGAGTACATCATGCGCGACGTCGAGTACGGTTGGTTGCTCCGCTATCTGCACTCAACTGGCGCCTCGGCCTTCTTCGTTGTGGTCTATCTGCACATGTTCCGGGCGCTCATGTACGGGTCGTACCGCAAACCGCGCGAGCTGCTCTGGCTCATCGGCATCGCGATCTTCGTCGTGCTCATGGCCGAGGGCTTCTTCGGCTACCTGCTGCCCTGGGGCAACATGTCCTACTGGGGCGCTCAGGTGATCGTCTCGCTGGTTGGCGCGATTCCGGTGATCGGGCCTGATCTGATGGAGTGGGTGCGCGGCGATTTCCTCATGTCGGAGATCACCCTGAACCGTTTCTTCGCCCTGCACGTGGTGGCGTTGCCGCTGGTGCTGGTGATGCTGGTTTTCGTCCACATCGTGGCGCTGCACCACGTTGGTTCGAACAACCCCGATGGTATCGAAATCAAGAAGACCAAAGGCCCCAACGGCGTACCACTCGACGGCATTCCGTTCCATCCCTACTACACCATCGGCCACGATCTGCCGGCCATCGTCGCGTTCCTGTTCGTATTCTGCGCGGTGGTGTTCTTTGCCCCGGAGATGGGTGGTTACTTCCTCGAAAAGCCGAACTTCGAGCAGGCGAACCCACTGAAGACGCCGGATCACATCGCCCCGGTCTGGTACTACACGCCTTATTACGCCATGTTGCGGGCCTCGACGTTCCCGTTGTTCGGGCTCACGGCCAAGTTCTGGGGCCTGGTGGTCATGGCAGGCGCCATCGTGTTGCCGGCGGTGCTGCCGTGGCTCGATCGCAGCCCGGTCAAGTCGATGCGTTACAAGGGCCTGCCCTCGAAGGTGATGCTCGGGCTGTTCGTGATCAGCTTCATCATCCTCGGCTACCTGGGCACGATTCCGCCGACCGACGCCGCGACCAATCTGGCCCAGGCCTGCACGGTCATCTATTTCGCCTACTTCGTCCTCATGCCGTGGTACACGAGGGTCGAGAAAACCAAGCCCGTGCCGGATAGGGTGACCATGCGATGATCAGAATAACCACCCTTTTCGTTGCCGCTCTGCTGCTGCCTGGCGCCGTTTTCGGCGCCGCATCCGACTACCCGTTGGAGCCGATGCGGCCCAATCTGCAGGATTACCCGTCGCTGCAGAATGGTGCCCGGCTGTACGTCAACTATTGTCTCGGCTGCCATTCGCTGCAGTTCCAGCGTTATGAGCGCACGGCGGACGATCTGCGCATTCCGCACGACGTCATGCTCGACAACATCATTCTGACCAATCAGAGCATTGGTGAGCACATCAGCACGGCGATGAATCGCCGCGCCGCCACCAACTGGTTCGGCGCGCCGCCCCCCGATCTCACCATGGTGGCCCGGGTGCGTGGGGCCGACTGGGTCTACAATTTCCTGAAGACGTTCTACCTTGACGACATCCGTCCGCTCGGGGTCAACAACAAGGTTTTCCCGAACGTCGGCATGCCCCATGCGCTGATCGGGCTGCAGGGCGTTCAGAGGTCGGAATGCATTCAGGTGCCGCAGCGGGCGGCCAACCGCGGAGAGATGCGCGATCCCCTCGAGCCGGGCAGGGCAATCACCGAGGAGCAGTGCGGCCATCTGGTTCTCGAGCCGGGCACGGGGTTGTACACGCCGGAAGAGTACGATCAGGCGGTTTACGACATCAGCAACTTTCTCTACTACGTTGGCGAGCCGACGCGCCTGGAGCGTCATCGGCTTGGCATCTACGTATTGCTGTTCCTCGTTATTCTCTACGCCTTCGCGTGGCTACTGGGCCGGGAATACCATAAGGCGGTTCGATGACATCGGCGGGTGGCGGTAATCCCGCCACCCGTCCATAGGGCCTTTGCCATGCACTGGCTCGCCGAATCCTCCATCGAATGTCTCTATCCTCTGGGTGAAGCCACATGAGCTTGATAACCAAAAGATCTTCCATGACCCTGTTCTCCGACGCGCGGGATCACTACTCCCACCGGGTGCGCATGGTTCTCGCCGAGAAAGGGGTGACCTGCGAGGTGGTCGACGTCGACCCCAACAACAAGCCCGAGGATCTCGCCGAGATCAATCCGTACAACAGCCTGCCGACCCTGCTGGATCGCGATCTGGTGCTGTACGAGGCCAACGTCATCATGGAGTACCTCGACGAGCGCTTCCCGCACCCGCCGTTGCTGCCGGTTTATCCGGTACAGAGGGCGCTGTCGCGGCTGTGGATCACCCGGGTCGAGCGGGAGTGGAGTGGCCGGCTCGACATTCTGATGGCGGGTAAAGGCCGTGAGACGGTGATCTCCAAGGCGCGCAAGGAACTGCGCGAGAGCATCATCGCGGTTGCGCCGATCTTCGCCGAGAAGCCTTTCTTCATGAACGAGGAGTTCACCCTGGTGGACTGCTGCGTAGCGCCGATTCTGTGGCGTTTGAAGATGGTGGACATCGTCCTGCCGGAGCGCAGCACCCGGCCTCTGCACAAGTACATGCAGTCGATATTCGCTCGCGAGTCGTTCCGTCAAAGCCTGACGGAATCCGAACTCGAGATGCAGGATTAACCAACACCCAGCGTCGAGCGAGCCGATCAAACCGAAACGCCCCTATCTGCTGCGCGCCATGTACGACTGGATCATCGACAACGATCTGACGCCGTACGTGCTGGTTGACGCGCAGGTACCCGGGGTGTCGGTGCCCGCAGATTACGTGAAAGACGGCAAGATCGTGCTCAACGTCGGCCCCAACGCGGTGGGCGCGTTCAGCTTGAACGACACGGCCCTGGCCTGCGACTGCCGCTTCGGCGGTCGCGCGTTCCCCCTCTACCTGCCAATGCCGAGCATTCAGGCCATCTACGCCAAAGAAACAGGCGAAGGCATGGTGTTCGAAGCCGAAGCCTTCCCCACCGACCCCACCGACCCCGACGGGTCGCCTCAACC
>JBLRXD010000379.1:0-3786 GCA_047920935.1 Pseudomonadales bacterium
ATGCCTGCCAGGCCGGCTCAGATCGCGATCTGAGCCGGCCTGGCAAGCATCGCTCCCACACAGGGGATCAGTCGACCCTGCGAACCGCCACGTTCGGCTGAGCGTTCAGTTCCATCTCGAAGTGCCAGCGGTGTTGCCGAATCTTCACCTTCTGTCCTGGGGCGATGCTTCGCCGACCAGGCTCGTTTTCCACCCAGATCTGGCCGTTCGACAGCGTCACGACGTGGTGACCCAGCGGCGTCTTGCTGACGCTTTCGATGCGCGCCGTCACCTGGTCGATCTGTGATTCCGGCCGTTCCGGCCGCCGGTTACCGAACCGCGCGATGATGTCACCGCTTGGCAGGGCATCCGCCGTTCCGGCCGCAGTTTCGACCGGGCCGGACTCTATGTTGGCGGTTTCCGTGGGAGGCTCCGGCGCAATCAGCTCCGATTCCTGGCGGGCAAGCTCATCGAAACAGTCGAGCCTCTCGAGAGCGCTCTCGATGACTGCACAATCGGCCAGTTGGGTTGCCGCGCAAACCGGGAAAGTGAAAACAGCGACTGCGGCGTACAGCAGCTTTCTCATGGGTACTTCCAAACAAAGGGGGGCGAGTATCCCGCCCCCCGGATGCCACAAATCCCGATCAGAGATCCGTGTTCAGACGCAGATAGACCATGCGGCCACGCACGTCATGAACGAAGGTCTCGATGCCTCCCAGGTTGAAGAACGGATCGGGGAACTCGTCGAAGAGGTTGTTGGCCCCGACTTCGACCGTGGTCGAGCGATCGCCGATCAGGTTATCGAACGTGTACTTGTAGTTGACGTCCACGTACGTGATGTCGTCAACCGAGGGTTTGCCACCACGCAGGCCGTGCAGGTTCTGCAGACCTGCCGAGTTGAACTGCAGGTCGAAACCGTCGATCCAGCGGACTCTGACCGACGCGCTATGGTTGCGGTAGAACCAGTTGACCGTGCCGTTGATCCGCCACTCCGGCAGCGGCGGCACCTCGGCGACCTGCTCGTTCTGCTTGCCCACGCCATCGCCGCGGTCCGCGGGATCGCCGGTGCCGAGATCGAAGCTGAACTCGTCCACCAGGGTAGCATTCGCGCTGACGGTGAAATTACCCAGGTTTTGCCAGGGCAGGTTGTAGCGCGCGTAGAAGTCCCAGGCCTTGTGCTTCATCTCCTGGGCGTTTACCCGGTCCACCAGCACCCGTGCCACAAACCCGGTCGGGTCACGGAAGATCCTCGGCTCGTTGTTGGCGATCCAGGCATCGACGTCGGCTGGATTGTTCGGATCGTTGCCGGCCGCAACGAAAGAAGCAAAGTTGGCGCGCAGCACGTTGTTGCCCGTTTCCTGAGAAATCCGATCCTCGAAGTCGTACACGGCATAGTCGACGCCGAGCGACAAGTCGCCGTTCAACAGGTTCAGCGACGCACCGATGTTAAACACGTCCGCGGTTTCGGGCTTGAGATCCCGATTACCGGTAACACAAGCCACCCGAAAAGTACCGGAGAAGTCGCCGGTAAGCTCGTCCTGCATGGTCTCCAGGCCACAGTTCTCCGATTCGAACTGCTGGGTAAGGGTCGGGGCTACGAACGCCGAACTCCAGGAACCGCGAATGGAGAGCATGTCCATGGGCTGCCACAAAAACGCGAGCTTGGGGTCGAAAGAATCGCCGATGCCGCCGCCGTAGTCTTCGTACCGGCCTGCGATCGTCAGGTCCAGATTGTTCAGCACCGGCACCGCCAACTCTAGGAATGCCGCATTCACCGTCTGGCTCGCACGCCAGTCGAAACCGCAACCGCCTTCGTGCCAATCGCACTGATTGCGGGCGGAATCGATGTCGGTATCTATGGAAGTCTTGCGGTACTCGAGACCGAACGCGCCCTGCAGCATGCCGGACGGCATCTCGAAGAGATCGCCGGTGGCGATGAGGTTCGCGACCCAGAAATCGGTTTCGGTGAAGTTGTGGGTCTGAATGTTTATGGCATCCAGTACGGCCAACGAATTGGCGAAATCCGGCGTGCCCGTGTGCGCGCAGACCCGATCCTCGCAGTTCAGGGCCTGAGTCGAGAAGGGGTTCCAGTAGGTAGGGCCCGCGGCACCGGCAGGATCCGATGCCGGCGCGGCGATCAGTTCCCCTCGCAGTCCGGCGACCAAGGCATTCTGACTGGAGTTTTTTGCTTCCAACACGGTCTGCGTGCGGGAGAACTGCCCGGTAAGATCGACGATCCACGATGAATCGGGCACGTCGTAGCTCAACTTGTTGACCAGCCGATAGGTGGTGGTATCGAAGGTGGCGTTACCCGTATTCGCGCCATCGTCGTTCAGGCTGGTCGGCTGATTAGCGCCCGGCAGCAGACCCAGCTTACCGAATATCCGCAGCTGCACCACGTCCACATCTTCGTTGAAAGGCACGCCGGACGCGGGGTCAGTGGGGCTGGCGGAGAGGATCACGTTACCGTCCGCGTCCCTGGCTGCTCTGCCACTGCCATCGTCCACGGCGAACAGTGGTTCACCGTTGGCGTTCAGCGCCCGGAACGGATTACCTGGATGATCACCCAGGACGGTGGGAAACTCTTCGGTGCGCCCTCCCGGGTTCTGGGGTGAGCCGCGGCTGTCCGCCCTGAGTTGCGCGAACTGGAAATCCAGTTCGTTGGTCAGATTGTTGCTGAACTGATGCTCGAAGTTGATCCAGGCGCTGACCTGATCATTGGGATTGATGTAGTTCCAGAACTCGCCGAAGTGCATCGCACACGCCTGCCCGCCGCGGATTCCGGCGGGCAGATCGAGCGCGAACTCCACCGTGTCTCTCCTATCGCCGGAAAGGAAATTAGCCTGCTGCCCTATGTCGGAGCCACCCGGGCTTTGAGCCGTAGCCGTTCCGCAACCTGGGTCCCGCAGCACTCTGGCGCCGGTGATGTTGCCATCCTCGTCACGGGTGGGCACCCGCCACGTGCCCGGATTACCGGTATCGGACCGCTGGAAGCCCTCACGGGTGTATTCGGGCCGGTCCAGATGTCTGAGCGTGCCGCGGGTCTTGTACCCCAATGCCATGGTGATGTGGCCATTGGCGGTATCCGCGCCCGCCAGGAACTCGTACTGCTGCTCGCGCAGGTCACCCCCGTCGTCCTCCTGATAAAAGGCGGAGAACTGCGAGCCGCTGAAGTTCTTGCGGGTGATGATGTTGACCACGCCGGCAACCGCGTCGGTGCCGTAGATCGCCGATGCCCCGTCCTTGAGGATCTCGATACGATCGATGGCAATCTGCGGAATGGAGTTGTTGAGGTTTGGCGATGCGCGCCGCCCGTCGATCAGGTTGAGCGTCGCGGCCGTGCCGAGGCCTCTCAGGTTTGCCGCGGTGGTCGTGCCGTTCTGCGGACGCGCGGCAAAGGTGTTGGTCTGGAAGTCGCTGCCGTAGTTGAAGGTCTGGTTGACCAGCACCTCACCCAGATTGGGCGTGGCGTTGTCAGCGATCATGCTCTGATCGATCACCGTCAGCGGCGACGCCGAGTCGAAGCTGTCTCTCCTGATCAGCGAGCCGGTGACGATGATTTCCTCGATCACGGCTTGTTGTTGCGCCATAGCCGGCGCAACCCCAGCCGTGACCGTTACCATCAGAAGCGCGCAGCCGGACGCGGTCTGGCGCAGGCGTGAAGCGTTCATAGTTTCTCCCCTTGAGATGACAGTGGTGCTCGTCTTCAGACTGCATTCAACGACCCACCCTCCCCGATGTTTCGATGCCCAACTCCACCACTCCAGTGTGGAACCTGGTTTTCCATGAGTAACACCAATGGATACG
>JBLRXD010000380.1:0-3757 GCA_047920935.1 Pseudomonadales bacterium
CCATGCTGGCCTGCGCCCGGCTCGGCGCGGTGCATTCGGTGGTGTTCGGCGGCTTTGCGCCGCGAGAGCTGGCGCTGCGCATCGACGATGCGACCCCGAAAGTGGTGCTGTCGGCCTCGTGCGGCATCGAGTTCGCCAACGTCGTCCCGTACAAGCCGCTGCTCGACGGCGCCATCGAGCTCGCCGTTCACAAGCCCGACCATGTGGTTCTGCTGCAGCGCGACCAGGGCCCAGCGGACCTGCGCGGCAGTGGCTACCTCGACTGGAGCCTGTGGGAGGCCGCGGGCGAGCCGGTGGGCTGGGTCGAGATCGATGCCACCGATCCCCTGTACATCCTCTATACCTCGGGCACCACCGGCAAGCCGAAGGGCGTGGTGCGCGACAACGGCGGCCATGCGGTGGCCTTGCACTACAGCATGAAGGCCATCTACGACATCGACCCCGACGACGTGTTCTGGGCCGCCTCGGACGTGGGCTGGGTGGTGGGTCACAGCTACATCGTCTACGGCCCGTTGATCAAGGGCTGCACCTCGGTGATGTACGAGGGCAAGCCGGTGCGCACGCCCGACGCCGGCGCTTACTGGCGGTTGATACAGGATCACCGGGTGAAGACTTTCTTCGTCGCGCCGACCGCGTTCCGCGCCATCCGCAAGGAAGATCCAGACTGCAAGCTCAAGGCGGGTTACGACCTGTCGTCGCTGCAGTATCAGTTCGTCGCCGGCGAGCGCCTCGACCCGCCCACCTACCATTGGCTGCGGGAGCACCTGCAGATCCCCGTCATCGATCACTGGTGGCAAACCGAGACCGGCTGGTCTATCTGCGCCGACATGGCCGGCGTCGAACTGCTCGAGACCAAGCCCGGCTCGCCGACGCTGCCGGTGCCGGGCTACGACCTGCGGGTGCTGGACGAGTCGGGCCGCGAGCTCGGCGCCGGCCAGGAGGGTGCCGTGGTGCTGAAAGCGCCGCTGCCGCCGGGGGCGTTACCCACGGTATGGGGCGATCACCAGCGTTATCTCGAAGCGTACTGGTCGCAGTTCGAAGGCTTCTACCTTACCGGCGATGAGGGTTACCGCGACGCCGACGGCTACGTTTACATCATGGGCCGCATGGACGACGTCATCAACGTGGCCGGGCACCGGCTTTCCACGGGCGAGATGGAGGAGGTGCTGGCGGGGCATGCCGCCATAGCCGAGTGCGCCGTGGTCGGCATCGAGGACGCGGATAAGGGCCAGGTGCCGCTGGGTCTGCTGCTGCTCAAAGACGGCGCCAATCAGGATCACGCCGAATTGCAGCGGGAGCTGGTGCAGATGGTGCGCGAGCAGGTGGGGGCGTTCGCCAACTTCAAGCGCGCCGTGGTGGTGCCCCGCTTGCCGAAAACCCGCTCGGGCAAGATCCTCCGCCAGGTGCTGCGCAGGATGATCGACGGTAAGCCCTACACCACCCCGTCCACCATCGACGACCCGGCGATCATCGCCGAGATCGGCGAGGTGCTGCGGAAGCAGGGCATCATGGGAGAGCAGCGGGCGTGATCATCGTGCACGGCAGCATTCCCATTCGCCCTGAAGCCCGGGATCGAGCCATAGAGCTGGCTCGGGCCATGGCCGCGGCCACCCAGTTGGAGCCGGGTTGCATCTCCTACGATTTCTATCTGGGCTTGTCCGATCCCGACACGCTGATGCTGTTCCAGGAGTGGGAGAGCATGGAATCGCTGATGGCGCACTTCCGCACCCCCCACATGGAGGCGTTCCTACGGGCCCTGCCGGAGGTGGTGTCTGGCGAGATCACCACCCGGCGGTATGCGGTGCAGAGCGTGGTGGACAAAGACGACGAGGAGCCGGCAGAGACCTCGCGGGTCATTCACTGAGCACCGCCCAGGCGGCGCATGGCCAGGCTCGCAGCGGCAATCAGCGCTACGGCAAAGCCCACCTCCCAGAATGCCAGCGTCCTCAGATCCGGCGTTGCAGCCTCGAGGGTGCCGTGAATGAAGTACAGACTGGCGGCGAGAATGGCGAAGAAGTAGCCGCGCGAGCTGCCTCGCAGCACGCCGGGAAGCACCAGCAGCAGCGGCAGCACCTGCAGCAGGAACCACAAGGCGTTGGTGAGATCACCCGCCAGGGGCTGAATGAAGAACTGCCTGAGCCCGGTCAGCGCGAACAGCGAGCCGATCATGAGCAGGCAGAGAAACTGCAGCCCCTTCACGTGTCGAGCCTGCCGGCCACGCCCGCCAGCCGACTGCCGAGGGCGAACGCCAACTGCTTCTCCGCGTCGTCCAGCGCGGGTTGAGCTTCCTCACCGGAAACGTGGCTGGCTCCATAGGGGGTTCCGCCGCTCGTGGTGGCGTGCAGCAAGGGCTCGGTATAGGGCAGCCCCAGCAGCAGCATGCCATGGTGGAACAGTGGCACCATCATACTCATCAGGGTGGTCTCCTGGCCGCCGTGCAGGGTTCCGCTGGAGCAGAACACCGCCGCTGGCTTGCCGGCCAGTCGATGGCTCATCCACAGGTCTCCGGTGGCGTCGATGAAATGCTTGAGCGGCGCGGCCATGTTGCCGAAATACGCCGGAGATCCCAGCGCCAATGCGCTGCAGCCGGCCAGATCGTCCTTACTGCAGTAGACGGCGCCTTCGTCGGGAATCGGCGGCATGGTCTGCTCGGTGGCGGCAGACAGCGGCGGCACGGTGCGCAGCCGCGCTTCGAACGTGCCCTGGCTGCGCACGCCACGGGCCACGTGTCTGGCCAGGTTGGCTGTTCCGCCGCCTCGGCTGTAGAACAGGATGAGTACGTAGCGGTCGCCCATCAGGGCCGTCACAGCAGCTGCAGCACGTTCTCGGGGGGGCGCCCGAGGACCGCGCCCTTCGCCGAGACGACGATGGGCCGCTCGATGAGAATCGGGTGCGCGACCATGGCCTGAATCAGCTCGTCATCCGTGAGGCTCGGCTCCGCCAGGCCGAGTTCCTGGTAGGGCGCCTCGCCGCTGCGCAGCAGCTGCCTTGCCTCGAGCCCCAACAGGGCGAGCAGTTGCTGCAAGCGCGCGCTGTCCGGTGGCGTTTCCAGATAGAGAACGATCGTGGGTTCCACGCCGCGCTGCTGCAGCAGCGCCAGCGCCTGGCGGGACTTGGAACAGCGGGGATTGTGATAGATAGTGACGCTGGTATTCATTGCGGGTGGCATAGTAGCGAAGCTCGCAGCAGGATGGTACGGAATATGCCCGAATGAGTGAGGTTGTGAATGAGGTGGGAATGCGTGACGTGCAGACGAACAGCTCCGTGAACATGGCGACCCGGCCGCTGCTGGCGTTGCTGGCGCTGTTGACCTTGGCAGCCTGCGCCCGGCCGCCGGAAGAGGTGGCGTACGCCCGCGGCGGCGGCACCAGTTGGGAGAATCTCCAGGGGCAGTGGCTGCTGATCAATTACTGGGCAGAATGGTGCGCGCCGTGCCGCGTGGAAATTCCCGAACTCAACGAGTTCCACGAGCACGGCCGGGATTTCGGCATCATGGTGCTCGGAGTCAACTTCGATGGCATCGTCGGCGAGCCGCTGGTCGAGGTCATGGATCGCATGGACGTGCAGTTTCCGGTGCTGATTCACGATCCCCGGGCGCGCTGGGATCTGCCGCCACCCAGCGTGCTGCCCAGCACTCTGGTGATCGGCCCGGACGGCGAGCTGCGCGACGTGCTGGTGGGGCCGCAGACGTTCGAGAGTTTGAGTGAAGCGGTGGAGTTCGTGCCGCAGCTCTGATTGGTGCGCGCGGGGTTGTGAG
>JBLRXD010000381.1:0-3737 GCA_047920935.1 Pseudomonadales bacterium
GTATTGTACGCGGAACTGTCACATAATTGAACACAAGCATCGAACACTACACTAGAGCCATTTCCGCCGCCGGAAGAACCACAGCATGCCGACCACCACGCTGAGCATCACCAGCCAGATGAGCGGATATCCGAAGTACCAGCCGAGCTCCGGCATGGCCCAGGGGCTGGTGTCGTGCTCGAAGTTCATGCCGTAGATACCAACGATGAACGTCAGCGGAATGAAAATCGTCGCGATGATGGTCAGCACCCGCATGATTTCGTTGGTGCGGTTGCTGATGCTCGACAGGTAGACGTCGAGCAGGCTGGTGGACATCTCCCGAAAGCTCTCCAGCAGATCCATGATCTGAATGCTGTGATCATAGCAATCGCGCAGATACGGGTGCGTCTGCTCCTCGATCAGCGGCAGGTCGCCGCGCAGCAGCGTGCTCACCACTTCCCGTTGCGGCCACAGCCGCCGCCGTAACAGCAGCAACTCGCGGCGCACCCGGTGGATCTCCGCCAGGGTCTCGATGCCGGGTTTGTCCAGCAGATCGTCCTCGAGCTGCTCGATGCGCTCGCCGAGCAACTCGAGCACCGGAAAGCCCGCGTCGATCACCAGATCGATCAGCGCGTACAGCAGATAGTCGATGCTGCGGGTGCGTAGCCGATGATTGTTCGGCGGGCGGATGCGCTTGCGGATCGGCTCGAACGGATCCGTCTCCGTCGGGTTGAAGGAAATCAGGTAGTTCTCGCCCGCGAAGATGCTGATCTGCACCACCTCGAGGTTGCCGTCGCGGTACCGGGGCAGGCTGAGGACAAGAAACAGCTGATCATCGTACAGATCCAGCTTCGGCCGTTGCCCGGCGTTGAGCACGTCCTCCAGGGCGAGATCCTGCAGATCGAACTGCCTGCCCAGAGTGCGCAGGGTTTCCTCGTCCGGATTGCCGTTCACCTGGATCCAGGTCTTCGACTCGCGGCTCAGGTACGGCGTGCAGGCCTCCGCCGATTCCAGCTGCTCCTCCACCAGTTCCTGATCGGTGAAATCCGTGAGGGACAACGACCATCCGCCCGCTGCTGCCGGCGTTCGGGGCACCAGCGTGCCCGGCGCGGTGCCGGGAGGGTGGTAGGTTTTGAATCGAGTCACTCAGCAGTCCACAGCAGCAGCACCGGCGGCATTGTTTCAGATGCGCGTTGCTACTGCCACGGCTTGCCCGGGCGGGGGTTCACCGCTCGGCCGCCGTTCTGGCCTGGGCGGCAAGCAGCGCCTGCTTAAGTTCGCTCTCGCAGACGATGAGCTGCTTTTCGGCCTCGACGCGCCGACGGCGGCCGTCGTCCGCAATTCTCAGCGCATCGTCGATGGTGGCAATGAGGGTGTCGTTGGCGCGCTTCACCGCATCGATATCGACAACGCCACGCTCGATCTGGGTGCGGATGGCTTCGCTCGACGTGCGCAAGCCCTCGGCGTTGGCCGTCAACAGCTCGTTGGTCAGATCCGTCGCCTGTTTGAGGGTGGCGCCCGCCTCCGCCGATCGCGCGATGGTTACCGCCATGGCCAGTTGCTGGCGCCACAGCGGGATGGTGTTCGCCATGGTCGAGCCGATTTTGCTGATGAGCGCCTTGTCGTTCTCCTGCACCAGACGAATGGAAGGCAGGCTCTGCATGGTCACCTGCCGGGTCAACTTCAAGTCGTGCACGCGGCGCTCGAGATCGTCGCGCTTGGCCCGCAGATCGCGCAAGCTCTGGGCCTTGAGCAGGTCGCCGCTGTGCTCTGCCTCGCTCGCCAGGGCAGGCAGCTTCTCGCTGTCGAGACGCCGCAACCACTCTTCGCCGGCTGCGATGTACACGGCCAACACATCGAAGTACCTGAGCGTCTGCTCGTACAAACGGTCGAGCATACCGATGTCTTTCATCAGCGCGCTGGTGTGCTGGTCCAGACGGTTGCTGATCGCATCCACCTGACCGCGAACGGCTTCGTAACGCTGCAGGATCCTGGCGATGGGTTTCGTCCGCCCGAAGAGTTTTTCCAGCACTCCGCGCTGTCTGCCGGGGGTCAGTTCCTGCGGAGAGAAACCGCGCAACGTCGATACCATCTCACTCAGCGCCTGGCCGGCGGCCCCGGTGTCTTTGTTGCGGACGCTTTCCAGCATCTCGTCGGCCACCGCGGTGACCTCACCCTGAGCCGCGGTGCCGAAAAACAGGATGGAATTGCTACTCTGCAGGTCGACTTCCGCCATCGCCCCCTCGATCTCGGCCCGGCGAACGCCAGTGGCGGCCCGGTAATCGGTGATCTCACGCTCGGGCAGCGGCAGCACGCTGTGCAGCCCGGCAGCTGCGGTGGGTCGGTCTTCCTCTGTGGCCATGGCTTTCTTCCTGGTCAGCCGACACCCTCGTGTTTCAATCGGGCGTTGAGCACTTCGATCTCCAGCTCCAGCGACAGGGTGTCGTTGTCCAGCAGTTTGCGATGTTGCGCCTCGAACGTCTGTTCCATGTCGATCAGCAACTGCCGGAAGTTACGTTCCAACGGCCGACTCAGAATCTGCCGGTGGGTTCGTGCATATTCCGCGGTGACTCGCTCGGCACTGTCGAGGTAGAGATTGAGAAACCGCCGCGCTCGCGAGGCCTCACGCGGGTCACGCTCGATCTCCAGCAGGATGCGCTTGCCGATGTCGATGATCCGTTCCAGGCGCGCAACGAATTCGGGGACCGCGATGGATCGGGCAGCCGCTTCGATGCCCTGCAAACGGCCGTAGGCCTGCTTGAGCTGCGCGGTCACGGCGGCATGGTCAACGCCTTTGATGTTCGCCACCGTGACCCGCTTCGGCCTGGCGTCTCGTCCGTAGAAGCACATGTATCCTGCTCCGGCGAGAGCGGCGAACACCGCGATCGCGGCTACCCCGTAGCCCCCCGCCGCCGCCGCGAAGCCGGTACCGATCGCAGTGAGTGCAGCGCCGACCGCCTTCAGTGGAACCACCGGCGGATCGAGCCGCTGCCCCAGGTAGTAGCGCGCCTGCGCCACCAGCCCACGCCAGGTTAGAACGCCGGCTGCGAAAAACGCAGCCAGCGCGGCCGTGATGGCGCCGAGCCGGATCACGTCGCCCGTTACCAGCGCCACCACGAAGGCCAGCAGCAGCGGCAACGGCAGCACGAACAGCAGCGCCGTCTTCAGCACCGGGATCCAGGCGCGCCCTTGGCGTAGCAGCTCATCCATCGCGCCGAAGACCCAAGGTTGCATCCAGCACGTGCGGCAACGCCTGCATACCGACGCCATAGAACAGCGCCTGGCAACTCGCCACCAGGATGACTACCGCGAGAAGCAGAAACCCCAGCGCGCGCAGCGGAAATTTGGCCATCACCACTCCTGGAAAGCGGCTCGATCAGCGAATTCGCGGTTAGAGCATGCAGCTTGTAGGCCAGCAGGGGCGCCATTAGACTGACCGGAGGCTGCCGCACGCTGTAAGTCTGCTTGCAGAACTGACCGGGCAGCCGCAGGAAATCCAGCGCCTTGACCCTGGGCATGGATCGACGTTGGGGAGGGATCCCGCGTGAGTAGAATTCAGACGGTGGCTGGTGATCACCACAAGGTCAGTGACTTCGTCACGAGATCGGCACCGGCGTGCCGCGTGCGTATTTGCAGCGCCTCGCCGCCCAGACGCCGATCAATGGCAGCGTCACGATCGTCGTTTCGGTGCTGGTCGCTGCATTATTCCTTCCGGGCGCGCCAGCGCATGTCCAGATCGTCCTGATTCTGACCATGGG
>JBLRXD010000382.1:0-3737 GCA_047920935.1 Pseudomonadales bacterium
CCAGCTTGGCCCAGTCGTCGGGAGCAATGAGCAACGGAAATACGTCCAGGTGCCACGGTCGGCGGTTGCCGCCGTCGGCGGCGATGTAAGCGACGTCGTGCTCCCGCAGCAGCGACTCGGCGGTGCTGCCGGCGCTGCGCCGCAGGTTCGGACCCATGGCCGCGAAGTCCCGCAGCAGGCTGTTCCAGTGAGGCCGTGGCCGCCCGTCAGGCCCGAGCAGCTCATCGTAGCTGCCGGCCTTCGGCTGGTAGCCGGCCAGCAGCGCGTTCAACGCGTCGGCAGCTTGGGGGACTGCGCTCATGACCAGCGCAGATCCAGAGTGGTGGGAAATTCCCGTGGCGGCTGTGGCGACGGCTCGGGGTAAGCGCCGTGGCTATGGCCGAGCGCCTGAAAGCGCGACAGCCGTCGGCTTTCCGCCTCGTTGGCGTTGACCGGCAGGTGCTCGAAGTTGCGCCCGCCCGGGTGCGCCACATGGTAGGTGCAGCCCGCTACCGCGCGCCCGCTCCAGCGATCGTAGAGATCGAAGGTCAACGGCGCGTCCACGGCGATGGTGGGGTGCAGGCTGGAGGCGGGCTGCCAGGCGCGGAAACGCACGCCGGCGACGAACTCACCAGGGACGTCGGTGGCCACCAGCGGTACGACCTCGCCATTGCAAACCACCCGGTAGCGCTGCGCATTGAATCCGGCCACGCGTACCTGCAGGCGCTCCAGCGAAGAATCCACGTAGCGCACGGTACCGCCGATGGCGCCTTCCTCGCCCATCACGTGCCAGGGCTCCAGCGCCTGGCGCAGTTCCAGGCTCACGCCCTCATGGGTGATGTCACCGTAGCGCGGAAAGCGGAACTCGAAATGGGGCGCGAACCATTCGGCGCGGAACGCGTAGCCGTCCGCTTGCAGCTCGGCGATGACGCTTTTGAAATCCTCCCAGACGAAGTGGGGCAGCATGAAGCGGTCGTGCAGCAGCGTCCCCCAGCGCACCAGAGGCCGGCGGTTCGGGCGGCGCCAGAAGTGCGCGACCAGCGCCGTCAGCAGCAACTGCTGGGCCAGACTCATGCGTGCGTGCGGCGGCATCTCGAAGGCGCGGAACTCCACCAGGCCGAGACGCCCGGTGCTGCTGTCGGGCGAGTACAGCTTATCGATGCAGATCTCGGCACGGTGGGTGTTGCCGGTGACGTCGATGAGCAGGTTGCGGAACAAGCGGTCCACCAGCCACGGGGGCGCGCTGTCGGCAGAGTCCGGATCCGGCACCTGAGCGAACGCCAGCTCCAGCTCGTGGAGGCTGTCCATGCGGGCCTCGTCGATTCGCGGCGCCTGGCTGGTGGGGCCGATGAACAGCCCGGAAAACAGGTACGACAACGCAGGGTGCTGTTGCCAGTAGGCGATCAGGCTTCTCAGCAGATCCGGACGGCGCAGAAATGGGCTGTCGGCAGCGGTGGGGCCGCCGAGCACCACGTGATTACCGCCGCCGGTTCCCGTATGGCGGCCGTCGAGCATGAACTTCTGGGTATCGAGGCGCGCTGCGCGGGCCTCCTCGTAAAGCACGGTGGTGGTGCGGAGCATGTCGTCCCAGCCCATGGCGGGATGGATGTTGACCTCGATGACGCCGGGATCCGGCGTTACCTTGATGACGTTGATGCGCGGATCTGCGGGTGGCAGGTAGCCCTCGATGATCACCTTCGTCTGCCGCGCGCGAGCCACATGCTCCACCGTCTGCAGCAGCTCCAGATAGTCTTCCGCGGTTTCCACCGGCGGCAGGAACACGTGCACCACACCGTCGCGGGCTTCGAACACCATGGCGGTACGCACCGCGCCGTCGTCCGCCGGCTGAGGCGCCTGCTCGGACGCCGCGGGCGGCTCGACCTTGGTGCCGCGCTGTGGCAGGCGGGGCAGTTCGCCCACCGGCTCGAGCGGATCACGGGGAATCACCTGGGGATAGGCGCTCGGCTCCACCCGCGGCAGCGCGTCGAGACGGAGCCGGTAGCCCACCGGCGAATCCCCGGGCACCAGCAGCAGCTTGCCGCTGCGGGTGCTCCAGCGCTCGGTCATCCAGCGTTGTTGGCTGCTGCGGGCGTTCCAGCGCTGCACCGGCAGCACGTAGCCGCTGGGCACGCTCAATCCCTGCTCGAACACCCTGGCCAGGCGGTCGCGGGCCAGCGGATCCTCGAGATCGTTGTCGGCGACGCTGACGTTCTCCGGCAGGCGCCGTTCCTCGGCGAGAAAGTGCCACGGGTCCTCATAGGCGGGCTGCAGCGCCTCCTCGTCCAGGGCGAGCTCACGGGCGACGTCGCAGCCCATGGCATGGGCGTCGGCCACGGTGGCAGCCAGCTGCTCGCCCGGCTGGGCGACGAACGAAAGGTCCCGGCAGATGGCTGCGCCGTCCCGGCGCCACAACAGGGTCAGGGCCCAGCGCGGCAACTGTTCCCCCGGGTACCACTTGCCTTGAGCGAAATGCAGCGCGCCACCCGGCGCCAGGCGCTCCGCCAGCCGGAGAATCAGCTCGTTGGCAAGCTGGCGTTTGTGGGGGCCAAGCGCCTCGGTGTTCCACTCGGGCGCGTCCGGATAATCGATGGCGACGAAGGTGGGCTCGCCGCCAACCGTGAGGCGCACGTCGTGAGCCTTGATATCCGCATCCACCTGATGGCCGAGCCGCTCGATCTCGGCCCAGGCTTCGTCGGTGTAGGGCTTGGTGACCCGCGGCGTTTCGCGCACCCGGGCGATGGACATGTCGAAGGAAAACTCGCATTCACTGGCCTCTACGCGGCCGGAGATCGGCGCGGCGGTAGAGGGGTGCGGGGTGGCGGCCAGAGGGATGTGGCCCTCGCCCGCCAGCAGGCCGGAAGTCGGATCGAGGCCCACCCAGCCGGCGCCGGGCAGGTAGGCCTCGGCCCAAGCGTGCAGGTCGGTGAAGTCGCTGTCGCTGCCGGACGGGCCGTCCAACGCCTTCTGGTCGGCTTTCAGCTGGATGAGATAGCCGGAGACGAAACGCGCGGCGATCCCGGCGTGGCGCAGAATCTGCACCAGCAGCCAGGCGGAATCGCGGCAGGAGCCCAGCCCCAGGGCCAGGGTCTCGTCCGGCGGCTGCACGCCCGGCTCCATGCGAATCACATACCGGATCTGCTCGGCCAGGTGCTGGTTGAGGCGCACCAGATGATTCACCAGGGGCTCGGGTTCGGGCTGAGGCTCACCGAACTCGGCAAGCCAGGCCTGCAGTCTGGGACCTGCCGGCTCGGTCATCAGGTATGGATCGAGATCTTTGCGCGTCAGGTAGTCGTAGTTGAACGGGTAGCGCTCGGCGCTCTCTTCGAGAAAGAAGTCGAACGGGTTGAATACCGCCAACTCGGCCACCAGATCGACGCGCACCACCAACTCGTCAACCTTCTCCGGAAACACCGCGCGCGCCTGGAAGTTACCGAACGGATCCTGCTGCCAGTTGAGGAAGTGGCCCTTTGGTTCGATGTGCAGCGCATAGCTCAGCACCGGCGTGCGGCTGTGGGGCGCCGGACGCAGGCGGATGACCTGGGGCCCCAGGGCGACTCTCCGATCGTAGCGATAACGGGTCTCGTGCTGCAGGGCGACGCGGATGCTCATGGCAATCTCTCATGCGAGCGGGCAATTTAGGTCCCGGCCCTGAGCATTGCAAGGCGAAGGTTGGTTTGCACCTCCCGCAGGAGCGCTCCATTTCCCGTAGGAGCGACCCAGCGGCCTTGCGGCCGCCGCGGTCGCTTGAGGAGAACAAG
>JBLRXD010000383.1:0-3733 GCA_047920935.1 Pseudomonadales bacterium
CACAGCGCGAATTGCGACCAGAAGTCTTCGTAGTTCGTACCCCACAGCAGCTCCCGGTTGCGCCAGCGCTGCCAGGATCGGCGTATCACGCGAATGATCAGGCGCCAGCGCGGCAGATCGAGAAATACCAGCGTGTCGAGCTTCGGCCAGAACGTCTGCTGCGCGTAGCGCGTGTACGAGCCCGCGGTGACCCAACGCTCCCCTTGCGTGGCATCGTTGAAGCGCAGCATGAGTTGCTCGGGGTCGGTTTTGTCGAGACCCACCCAGTTCGGCAGCCAGTTGAGCGCGTCGAGTTCGACGAACGGTGCGTCCAGCAGCGCCGCCAGTTCGGCGCCGAGGGTGCTTTTGCCTGAGCAACTGCTGCCGTAGACGAGGATGCGCTGCCCCAGATCGCTGCGCTGGAGGTTGTCGGGAAGCATGGCAAGTGCCTGTTAGCAGCGCTGCTTGCTAGACGATGCGCGAGCCGGTCTTGCCCCAGTAGGCATCCTTGAGCAGGCGCTTGTAGAGCTTGCCGGTGGGCAGCCGCGGCAGCTCGTCCATGAAGTCGACGCTCTTCGGGCACTTGTAGTGGGCGATGTGCTCGCGCGCGTACGCCAGCAGCTCCTGTTCCAGTTCCGGGCCGGCGTTCGCATCCTCGGCGGGTTGCACCACGGCTTTCACCGCCTCGCCCATCTCCGCATCCGGAACGCCGACGACGGCGACGTCCGCCACCTTGGGGTGCATGATCAGCTTGTCCTCGATCTCCTGGGGGTAGATGTTCACCCCGCCGGAAATGATCATGAAGGTGGCGCGGTCGGTGAGGTAGAGAAAGCCGTCTTCGTCCACGTAACCCACATCGCCCAGCGCCGACCAGTTGGGGTGGTCGGGATGCTGGGCGTCGCGGGTCTTGGCATCGTCCCGGTGGTACCTGAACGGCATGGCCGGCAGCTCGAAGAAGACGATGCCGGGCTCGCCGGGGGGCAACTCGCGGCCGTCGTCGTCGCAGATGTGCAGCGTGCCGAGCACCGGCCGGCCCACGGTGCCGGGGTGGGCGAGCCACTCCTCCGGGCCGCAATGGGTGAGGCCGTTCAGTTCGGTGCCGCCGTAGTATTCGTAGAGGATGGGCCCCCACCAGTCGAACATCTGCTGCTTGATGCCGGCGGGGCAGGGAGCAGCCGCATGAATGGCGACCCGGTGGGACGACAGGTCGTAGCCGCTGCGCTCTTCCGCCGGCAGTTTCAACATGCGGGTGAACATGGTGGGCACCCACTGGCTGTGGGTCACCCGGTACTGCTCGATGGCGCGCAGCGCCGTCGGCTCGTCGAAGCGCGGCAGCATCACCACGGTACCCCCCAGCGCCAGGGTGGCGGTGGTGAAGCCGATGGGGGCGGAGTGGTAGAGCGGCGCGGGGGAGAGGTAGACGGTGTGCTCGTCGAACCCCCACAGCAGTCGCTGCAGCGCACCTACCGGGCCGGAGTCTTCGTGAATCTTGGTGCCCGCCAGGGGCCGCACGATGCCCTTCGGCCGGCCGGTGGTGCCGGAACTGTAGAGCATGAACTGCCCCGAGGGCTCGTCATCGAGCGGTTCGGCGGGGTAGGCGGCGACGGCTTGCTCGTAGGATTCGTAACCGGGTTCGATGCCGTCCACCATGAGCCGCGTGTGGCAGCGCGGCGCCAGAGCCGGCAACGCCCGTGCCACGTCGGCCAGCCGCTTTGACGCGACCAGCACCTGGGCTTCGCAGTCGTCGAGGATGTAGCCGGCTTCTTCGTCGGTGAGGTAGCGGTTGATGGTGGTGATGTACAGACCCGAGCGCAGCGCCGCCCAGATTACCTCGAAGTAGCGCAGGTTGTTCTCCATGAACACCGCGGCGTGGTCGCCGGGCCGCAGGCCCTTGTCCCACATCAGCTGCGCGAGCTGATTGGAACGGTCGTTCAGCGCCTGGTAGGTTACCGTGTCGCCGCTGACCGCGTGGATCACCGCCGGCTTGTCGGGAAACTGCTGCGCCCACTTGCCTGGATACATCCTGAGACCCTCTCGTTACCCGTAGGAGCGATCTCCCGATCGCGATGTTCCATGGAGCCAATCGCGATCAGGAGATCGCTCCTACCTGAAAGTTCAAGCGCGCGCACTCTGCCATGAAGCGGATGGCCTGCTCGTCGCCGCTCACGGTCAGCCCGCTGGCGCCGCTGCCTTCCCAGTCGCGGAAGCGCTTCTTGATGCGCGCCTGCGGCCCGACCAGCGCGCCCTGATCGACGAACTCGTCGGGCACGGCGGCAATGGCCTCATCCTTACGCTTGGCCAGGTACAGCTCCTGGATGCGCTCCGCGGCGTCGCCGAAGCCGCGGCGGATCATCATCTCCTTGTGGAAGTTCTTGCTCTTGTGGCCCATGCCGCCCACGTACAGGGCGATGCCGGGTTTCAGCCGGTTCAGCGCGCTCTGAACGTCATCGGTCACCTGAACCTGGGTCATGGCCTGGATTTCGAACTGGTCGCGGCGCCTGCCCGATCGCGCCAGCCCTTCGCTGATCCAGTCCTCGTAGAGCGGCGCGGATTCCGGCACGTAGCCCAGCGGCAGCCAGCCGTCGGCGATTTCGGCGGTCAGCTTGACGGTGGCTTCCATGCCGGTGCCGAGCCAGATCGGGATGTCGGGGTTCATGTGCAGGATCGACTTCAGCGGCTTGCCGACCCCCATGGCGCCCTCGCCCTGATAGGGCAGGCTGATCTCCTGGCCCTGATGACTGACCGGCTCGTCGCGCGCCAGGATCTTCTTCATGATCGTGACGTAGTCTTTGATGCGGTAGTAGGGGCGGCCCCACGGCTGGCCGTACCAGCCCTCGACGATCTGCGGCCCCGACACGCCGATGCCGCAGATGGCGCGATTGCCGCCGGCCAGCTTGTCCAGGGTGGCGATGGCCATGGCCGCATTGGCCGGCGTGCGCCCGGCCAGTTGGATCACCGCCGTGCCGAGACGGATGCGATCGGTGAATGCGGCGATGTAGGCCAGCGGCGTGATGGCGTCAGAGCCGTAGGCCTCTGCCGTCCACACCGAGTCGTAGCCCAACTGCTCGGCAAGCTGCACCTGAGCGATGGGAATCTTCAGATCCGCGCCGGAGTACCCCAGCATCAACCCGAGCTTCATGATTTTCTCCCCCAAAGTGCCCCGAGGTTACTACACCGACGCTGCCTACCCAACGGTTATGCGCGCGGCATCGGTGATTCTCGACTATCCAACGAGCCATCCGCGGATTATCTTACCAAGGCGCTCGACCCGGGGGGATTGCGGGAGGGCAGTCGACTACATGAGCATCACGAATCGCAGCGCCGAAGGAGATTCGCAACCAATGAGATACGAAGCGCCGACAACAACCCGGGACGCAGTGACGCTGCTGTCTCGAGCCAAAGGTAACGCCTTTGTTCTGGCGGGTGGGTCCGATCTGCTCGTCCGCATGAAAGGTGGGTTCATCGAGCCGGAGTTGGTGGTAGACATCAAACGCATCCCGGCCATGCAGGCGATCAAGCAGACGGCGACGGGTTTTCGCATCGGCGCCGCGGTGCCGTGCGCGGCCATGGGCGAACATTCAGCGCTGACGAAAGCCTGGCCGGGCGTGGTGGAGGCGGCGAACCTCATCGGTTCCGACCAGATCCAGAGCCGCTGCACTGTGGCAGGCAACCTCTGCAACGCCTCGCCCGCGGCAGACAGCGTCCCGGCCCTGTTCACGGCGCGCGCGAGAGCCGTCGTGGTTGGGCCGAAAGG
>JBLRXD010000384.1:0-3731 GCA_047920935.1 Pseudomonadales bacterium
GGGACATCTGCTGTTGCAGGCCGACGAACTCGAGTGGGGCGACATCGAGTCCATGCCCGCTGGGGCCGAGATCGCCATCATCGAAGGCGACCTGTCTGCGCCGCAACCCTTCACCTTCCGGCTGCGAATGCCGGCCGACTACGCGTTGGCGCCTCATACGCATCCGGCGTACGAACGGCTGACGGTATTGTCGGGCACGTTGCACTTTGCCCATGGCGACAGCTTCGACCGCGATCGAACCACGGCGCTGGAAACCGGCGGGGTGGCCATCATGCCTCCGGGCGCGCCCATGTACGGGTACACGGGCGACGAAGAGACGGTTATCCAACTGCACGGTACCGGCCCCTGGGCCATCGAGTACGTCAATCCGGAGGATGACCCACGGAACTGATTACGCCCCCACCAGCGTGATCAGCACCGCCACCAGAACGCCGCCGGCCAGGGCCAGCAGGCTGAAGCTGCGCTGCTCCTGCTCCGCCCGCGGCAGTAGATGGGCCGCCCCCACGTAGACCAGCGCGCCCGCCGACAGCGCCAGCAACGCGCCGAGCGTGCATGGGTCGATGTCAGCGATCAGCGGGTAAGACGCCAGCACGCCCAGCGGCGTGGTGGCTGCCGCAGCGAGCAACGCCAGCAGCGTACACGTGCGCCTGGCGAAGCCGCCGCGCAGCAGCAACAGGTAGGTGATGATGCCTTCCGGAAACTCGTGCAGGATCATCCCGACGCTCGCCAGCATCCCGGTGCGGGTGCCGACGGTGAAAGTCACCGAGTAGATGAAGCCGTCGACGAACGAGTGAAAGCCTATACCGAGCATCGGGACGATGCCGATGAGGTAATCGCGCTGACCCGGGGCCGCCGTCCAGGGAATCGTTTGCAAGCCGCCTTTCACCAGATGCAGCCCGAGAAACCCCGCCAGCAACCACGCCGAGGCGTGAGGGCTCATCTCCAGGGACTCGGGGATCACGTGGAGAAACGACGCCGCGATCAGCACGCCCGCTGCGAACCACATGAAGTACGCGGCGTTGCGCTGACCCCAGGCGGAAAAATGGCGGATCGTGAATATGCCCAGCGTGGTGACCACGGCTGCCAACAAGCTCGCGCCCAGCGCCATCAGGAAGGTCATGTGCACCCTGCTCCCCACGCCTGGACTGAGCCAGGCAAGGGATGGGCCAGCCGCGGCAACGTCGCCGGCCGAGCGCGACCCTGGAGCAACGACAGCTCTCCGTGGCGCTCCTAAACTGCCCGCCAACACCTCGGAGAACTGTGACCATGGCACTGAAAGACGAACTGCACCTGCTGCTTCAGGCAGCGGCAACCAGCAACGCCAGCGCCCAGGCGGCGCTGCGCGAGGTCGAAAAGGCGATGCAGGAAGGTAAGTATACGGAGGCCGAAGATCTGCTGCGGCCGCTTCTCGAAAGCCTCTACGAGGGCTCGCAATCCATCGACGACCTGACGGAGCGGCTTTCCGATCTGGAGCCATGACTCGTTGCAGCATCGGCCGGACGCTGTGAAGATAGCTTCAAGCTCTGACCGCCGTAAGGAAGCAACGTGACCGAACTGCAGGCATTCCGCGCGGAAACCCGCGCCTGGCTCGAACAGAACTGCCCCCCCGGCGCCCGCGGCTCGGGGCAGATCGCCTGGGGCAGCCGCCGGGTGGAACTCGAGCCGGACGTGCGGGTCTGGCTCGATCGCATGGCGGAGCGCGGCTGGACGGTGCCCACCTGGCCGCGCCAGTACGGGGGCGCGGAACTCAGTCGCGACCAGTACACGGTGCTGATCGAGGAGCTCAAACGCATCGATGCCAGAACGCCGCTCACCGGTCGCGGCGTCAACTACATCGGCCCGACGATTCTCGAACTCGGCACCGACGATCAGAAGGCCCGCTGGCTGCCAGGCATCGCCCGCGGCGAGGGCGGCTGGGCCATGGGCTACTCCGAGCCGGGCGCCGGCTCGGATCTGGCAAGCCTGAGCACCCGCGCCACGCTGCGGGGCGACCACTACGTCATCAACGGCCGCAAGACCTGGACGTCGGACGCCATGGATTGCGACTACATCTTCGTACTGGCGCGCACCGCCCCGGAGCTCCCCAAGCATCAGGGCATCAGCCTGCTGCTGGTGGACATGGATCAACCGGGCGTGCAGGTACGCCCCATCCGCCTGCTGTCCGGCGCCTCGCCGTTCAACGAAACCACCTTCGAAGATGCCCTGGCGCGCGCCGACGACGTGATCGGCGGCGTCAACAATGGCTGGACGGTGGGCAAGCGGCTGCTGCAGTTCGAACGCTCGACCCACGCCGGCATCAACATCTCTGGCTCCCAGGGCGGGCGCAACGCCGACAGTCGCATGCCGGAAAAAATCCGCCAGTTCGCACCGCTGCACAACGGCCGCATCGCCGACCCGGCGCTGCGCGCCCGACTGATCCGCTACGAACAGAACGGCCACGCCCAGCGCCTTACCCAGAAACGGGTGATCGAGGAACTGACCGCGCGAGCGCCGGGGTTCGCGTCATCGGCGATCAAACTTTCCGGCGCGCTGCACACCCAGGAAGGCGATGAGCTGCTGCTCGAGGCCATGGGCACCCGCGGCCTCGGCTGGAGCGGTGATCAGTTTGCAGACGACGAGCTGGAAGCCACGCGTACCTGGCTGCGGCAGAAGGCATTGACCATCGCCGGCGGCACCAAGGAAGTGCAGCTCAACATCATCGCCAAGCGAGTTCTGGGTCTGCCAGACTGATTTGTCAGCTGCAGCTGCAGAATAGTACCCTGACCACCATGAGTTCGACCCACAACGACTCGAGCACGCTGAGCGAGCAGAAACGGCGACGCTGGCACACCCAGCGCGAGTTCTACCGCCGCAATCGGCCCACGCTTCTGGTGATTCTGGTGGTCAACGTCAGCGCCTGGTTCATCGGGCTGGCGCTTGCCGGCGGCCCGGGGATGGTCGTGGGCGTTCTGGTCGGCGCCATGGCCTACGTGCTGTTGCCCGCGGCTCAGGCGAAAATTCGCGGCCGATGAGCGCCAAGCCATGCCGCACTTCCTCAGCCGAAGTATGTCTCTTCCTGCGGCCGAAACTTGTACTCGTAGGCTAGCCGCTGCGCCTCGGCAGCGGTTCGCGTGGCGACGAGCTGCCGCAGCAGGCGTCGGTGATGCTCCTTGGCTTCGGCTTGTGAGTCGAATGGCCCCACGTCTACGCCTTCGCGGGTCGTGAAAAACCACATCTCTCCGGATTTGAAAAACCGGTTCGACCTGAACCAGTTACGCAGCGGTTCGCCCTGGCGTACCTGCATCGGTGGCGAGGCAACGTCCACTTGTTCGATGCTGCCTTCCTCGGTCGTACTGGAAAGAACAACCTGATCCCACTCCTCGCGCAGCAGCTTCCTGACCAACCGCAGCCGGTCGCCGTCCGACGCCACCGAACTCAGCTGGTCCACGACCTCAGCGCTTTTCGCTTCCGCCGTCGATCGGTCGGCGTACGGGCCGACATGCAAGCTGTCGCAGGCGCCGAAGTACCACTGTCCATCGTGGGAAAACACCTGATCCGCTTGAAACCAGATCGGTAGCACGCTCTTCATCCTTGACCGCCTTCATGAGCTTACGGCCAAGATACGGAACTGAGGCTGCGATTCCATGCAGCCGGTCGCAAAGCTGGCGCACGATCCGAGGAAATCGCTACTCGGCGCCTGGGGCGCTCACAGTTTGATCGAAATCCGCGCGGAGTAATCGATGCGATTCAGC
>JBLRXD010000385.1:0-3720 GCA_047920935.1 Pseudomonadales bacterium
CTTCTTCGACGGCAACCCGGCGCATCTGCACCCGCTGCCGCCGGTGGAGGCGGGCCGCCGCTACCTCGATTACATGGGCGGCGCCGACGCGGTGGTGGAGCGGGCGCAAGGCTCGTTCGCTGCCGGTGATTATCGCTGGGTCGCCGAAGTGCTCAATCACGTGGTGATGGCCGAGCCCGGGCACCAGGCTGCGCGGGTGCTGCTGGCGCAGACGCTGGAGCAGATGGGCTATCAGGCCGAATCCGCGCCCTGGCGCAACTTCTTTCTCTCCGGCGCCCTGGAGCTGCGGCACGGGCTGCCCGCCACCGGCACCGCCTTTGCCGCCAGCGAAGGCATGGCGCGCGGCATGCCGTTGGACAACCTGTTTCAAACCATGGCCGTGCGTCTGAACGGCCCCAAGGCCGAGGGCGTGCGGCTGCTGCTCAACCTGCACTTCACCGATCTCGAGCGCCGCTACCTGCTGTCGGTGGAGAATTGCGTGCTGCACGCCTTCGTCGACAAGCGCAGCGACGCGGCCCAGGCCGAGCTGACCACCACGGCGCTGGATTTCAAGCGCATGATCATGGGGCTCACCACCGCCATCGATCTGATCGGTGACGGCCGCCTGGCGCTGGACGGCAGCCTGGAAGCGCTCGCGCAGCTGGGCGATCTGTTCGACCGCTTCGAACGGCGCTTTCCCATCGTCACGCCGCGCGCGGTGCCCTGATCAGCCGCAGCCCCCGGGGCAGCACCGCCAACAACGCCAGCGCTGCGCCGAGCGCCAACTGCGAGCCGTAGTCGGCGCCGAGCAGCGCCGGCAGCAGCGGCGGCATCGCCACCAGCAGCCCGCCCGCCACCAGCAGCAGGCGCTGCAGCCCGCTCCACCGCAGCCCCAGCCAGGGTACGTACGACTGGATGCCGCACACCACCAGCCAGATGCCGAGCAGCGCCTCGAGCACCGACACCAGCAACTGCAACGGCTCGCCGCCGCCGATGAGCAACGCCGGGTTCATGACGAACATGAAGGGAATGAAGTAGATGACGCTGCCCAGGCGCATGGCGGCAACGCCGGTGCGCAGGGGGTTGGCCTGAGCGATGGAGGCCGCCGCATAGGCGCCCAGCGCCACCGGCGGGGTGATGAACGACAGCATCGCCCAGTAGAGGATGAACAGGTGCACGGCCATTGGGTTCAAGCCGCCCTGGATCAACGCCGGCGCCAGCACGATGGCAAGAAAGATGTAAGCCGCGGTTACCGTCATGCCGATGCCCAGCACGAAGCTGGTGAGGGCCCCCATGAGCAGCAGCAGCCACAGCGAGTCGCCGGCCAGATACAGCAGATCGTTGACCAGGGTGCCGGACAGCCCGGTCAGCGACAGCGCGCCGACGATCAGCCCGACCCCCGCCAGCACCGCCGCCAGTTCCGCCAGCAGCCGCCCGGCGGCGTAGAGAAAGTCCACCGCTGCGCCGAGCCCCCAGCGATGCTGCTTCGACAGCTGGTTGAGGATCAGCAGCACGCCGGTGGCCAGGTACGGGGCCACGGCCTCGCGCTGCAGCACCAGCAGCAGCACGATCAGCACCACGAACGCGCCCAGGTAGTACCAGCCGTCCTTCAGGGTCTGCCACAGGTTCGGCAGGTCGCGACGATCCAGGCCCTCGAGGCCCCGCGCCGCGGCGTGGGCGTCCACCTGCAGGAACAGGCCGCCGAAATACAGCAGCGACGGCACCGTGGCCGCCAGCGCCACCTCGTAGTACGGCACCTCGAGGAAGGTGGCCATAATGAAGGCGGTGGACCCCATGATTGGCGGCAGCAGCACCCCGCCGGTGGAGGCGCAGGCCTCCACCCCGCCGGCCACCTCGGGCTTCATACCGGTGGCCTTCATGGTGGGGATGGTGAGTTGCCCGGTGGTGAGCACGTTGGTGACCACGCTGCCGCTCATGGAACCCATAAGGCCGCTGGAGACGATGGCGACCTTGGCGGCGCCGCCGCGCACCTGACCGAGCAGGGCGAATGCCAGATCGAGAAAGAAGCGTCCGCCACCGGTGTGCTGCAGCGCCAGCCCGAAGAGCACGAAGCCGATCACCAACTCGGCGAAGGCGCGAAACGGCAGCCCGAGAATGCTCTCGATGCTGAGCACGTGGTAGGCGGCGGTCTGCTCCCAGTCTGCCGGCAAGCCGGCAAACGGGCCGGGCAGCCGGTCGGCAAAGATCGGCATCAGCGAGAACGCGAAGGTGATGAACAGCAGCGCTCGCCCGCCGGCGCGGCGCACCGCTTCCAGCACCAGACCCCACAACAGCAGCGCAAGCCAGGTGGCGGTGGGTGGCGCGCCGAATTCCCAGCCGCGGTCGACGATCTGCTCCGCATGGACGAAGAAGTAGCCGCAGCCGATCACCGCGGCCGCGGCCAGCAGCACGTCCAGTGGCGTCCAACGGGGAAACACCAGGTACACCAGCGGCAGCAGCAGCCCGAGCAGCGCGAAGTAGTAGTGGGTCTCGAGCTGTATCCACGCCGCCAGCAGCGGGTCGTCACTGAACAGCCGCAGCATGTCCATGGCCAGCAGCAGCGTCGCCGCGGCCGCCGTCGCCACCAGCCAGCGCAGCCATGGGGTATCGCGGCCCGAGACGACGCCCATCAGGACGACACGGGATCTTTCCAAACCGGATCGAACCCGGCGGCTTCGAGCGCCACCACCCGGGCGGCGAGCCACGCCTCGATGAAGGCGGCGTCGGAGTCGTGGGTTGCGGATTTCACCTGCTGCCAGGTCTGCTGCAACAGCCGCTGACGCTCCAGCAGACGCTGATTGTGGGCTTCATGGGCATCGTTCCAGACGCCCACCTCGCGGAAGTAGCGCACCGCGCCGTCGTGGAACGGCACCACCCAGTCGAGCACCTGGCGGTCGAGCGCCCAGCCGATGGCACCCGGGTCGGCATTCTTGTAATCGTCGTAGTGGCGGTGGATCACCCGCGCCAGGGCGTGCACCACGGCGGCATCGCTGCTCTCCAGGCCGATCAGCAGCGGATACGGATAGGTGCCGCCTTCGTGGGGATTGGCCGCGTCGATGCCGGCGCCACGGGTAGCCACGTGGGGAGTGAAGTACGGCGCCACCCGATGAATGCCGGCCCAGCAGGCGGCGTCGTCATGGGGGGCCGGCGGCCAGAAAATGCCCCGGGGTGAGGCTTCCAGCTGACGGGTCGGGCCAGAGACCGTGGTGGCGAAGGCGGCGTCGACCTGACCGTTGACGATGCCCGTCCACATGGCGTTGTAGCCGGTGAACTCCACCCGCTGCACGTCGTCCCAGGTGAGGCCGCCGCAAGCCAGCAGCGCTTCGGTGGAGACGTTCAGCGCCGGTGCGCCGCGCACGAACGGCACCCGGCGGCCGCGCAGTTCGGACAATCGGGTGACACCGGTATCGGCGGCAACCGCCAGCGCCTGATTGCTGTCGCCGTTGGAGGTGAAAACCAGCCGCAGCGGCAGCGGCCCCCACATGGGGTCGGCGAACTGAAACACCCCTTCCTGAGCAAAATAGGTAGCCACCCCATTGGCGGAAAACTGCACCCGCCCCCGCACCAGCGGCAGCAACCGCGAGACGTCGTTGGCCCCCGGCAGCACCCGCAGGGTGACGTTGTAGTTGTCCTTGAGCATCTTGCCGATAGCCACGGCCTGGCTGTAGCCGGTGGTGCCCACGTTGTAGGCGCTCCAGGCCATGGCCCGCGGCAGCTCGGTTTCTTCCGCCGCCGCGGCAG
>JBLRXD010000386.1:0-3717 GCA_047920935.1 Pseudomonadales bacterium
AGCGGATCCTGGCACCCTGCGCCGCCTGCTTCAGCCGGCTCGCCGCCGCCCGCCGAGGCGGCGTCCGCCGCGCCTTCGATCCGGCCGCCCGCCTCCATGCGACGCAGGTCACCCCCATCGCCGTACCCCTCGTCCACTGCCCAACCGGCGCCCCGCTCCAGCACCGCGCGGATCTGGTCGGGCGAGAGCCGGAACCGCTCGTACCCTCGGCCAACGCCGGCCGGGACGCGGTCGTACAGCAGGTCCATTAGCCGGCCCAGCCGGGAGCGGACGTCGGCCTCCGTCAGCCCCGTCCGGAGCAGCCGGACGCCGCAATTGATGTCGTACCCGACGCCGCCCGGGCTCACCACTCCGCCCTGCTCCGGGTCGAACGCGGCCACCCCCCCGATGGGAAAGCCGTAGCCCCAGTGGATGTCAGGCATCCCGATGGAGCGGCCCACGATCCCCGGCAGGCACGCCACGTTCGCCACCTGCCCCAACGCCTCCCCCGACCGGATGTCGTCCATCAAGGTATCGTCCGCGTACACCATCCCGTCCACCCGCATCCCGCCCTGCCGCGGGATCAGCCAGCGGTATGCGTCGAGCCGTTGGATGTTGAGCTTCGCTTTGCCTTGCGTAACCATTGCCCACCCTCTGCTTGATCTACGAACTACGAACTACGGACTGCGGACAGAGACCGCGCTTGGCTGAGGGTATGCGGTTGCGCGGCGGCGTCCGTGGCAGGAAGCCATAGGCTCGCTCCGCTCGCCTGGCGCCGGCTGCTCCGCGGCCGCATTTCGTAGTTCGTAGTTGTTAAGTGCCACTACATCGTTGACACTGGGATGTGCCACTACATCGTGCACAGTGGCTGTCAGCAGGGGCCTCTATGTTGAACGATTTTTTTGAACTTCTCTTCCAGCCGATGGAGCCGAAGCGCCGAAGGCGCGCGGCGCCCGCCCGGCTGAATCAGCTCCTCAGATAGCAATGCTCGTCGACGATCTGCTGATCGAGAAAGATCTGGAGTCGCTGCCTCGAGACATCGACGGTAACACGAACGTACTCGTAGGTGCATTCGGGCGGCGCAAGGAATTTCTCGCCGAAGACGTCGAGCACACCGTCGCTGCGAACGAAACGCACGAGGTGATACCGCCCCTTGTCCGGCTGGGGCAGCGGATGCCGCGGCGCAGGGCCATCCGGCGGAAACCGCAACTCTTGGCCGCTCGCCTTGAGCGCTTGCATCGGCGTTCTGCCCTGGAGCTTACTGTACCGATAACGCCCGTTGTGGCGCCCCTCGAAGAGCAGATTCTGCATACGCAGCTCGGAATGGGAAGCCAGATTGATCCGGCCCAGGAACTTCTGTTGCCAAAGGTCGTTGTATTTCTCGACCACCCCGTTACGCCACGGCTCGGCGACCGGGATGAACCAGAGATCGATCTCGTGCAGGAGACAGAGCCGCAGCAGCGGCCCCATCGCCCGGGGATAGCGAGGGCTCCCGTAAAACACCATTTCGTTGTCGACCTGCTGATTTCGAGGCATCCCCAACCGGCCCCAGCTACTCCAGATCGCATCCATGGTGGCCTGTGCATGTCGCGTGAGTGTCGATTCACTTGCGGATCGGCCTGTTGCCAGGTCGACGCTGTTCAGCCCGTAGAAGCGCAGACCTCCACGGAGGTAGCACGGACCGACGAAATCGGTCTGATGGACATCGCCAGGCGCTGCAGCGATCAGCTTCGGGTACTTCTTACCCTTCGATTGGTACGGTCCGGATCGCCGATTCGTGAGACCCTGCCGCGCCAAAATCCGATTGATCGTTCGCATCGAAGGCAGCGCCTGAACATCCTGGTCTTCCAGATCCCAGCGGATCGCCTGCGCTCCGGAGAACTCCCCCGCTTTCTCCAGTCGGCCTCGTGTAGTCTCAACGAGCAGCTCGACCTCCTCCGGCGTTTGCAGCGGCCGATGCCGAGGCCGACGGGATCGCTCGCGGAACCAATCTGGATCTCCGGATCTGTACCGCCTCAGCCACTTGTACAGCCACTCACGCGAATAACCCAGGGAACTGCTTACAGCCGCGATCGCTTCGCCCCGAACGACCCGCCCGACCGCTCGCTTGCGATCGCCTTCCGTCCCATCCGCCATGTCGCCCTCTCAGGTAAATCGAGAGAAATTGGCGAGAGGCGCGAGTTGAAGCGATCTCCAGTGTCAACGATGTAGTGGCACTTATCGATGTCAACGATGTAGTGGCACTCATCACGTAGTCCCTGAGCGGGTGGCAGGACCAATGCGGGGGCTACCTAACGAGGGATTGCACCTGTCAGCGCGCTTCGCGCGCCGCAGGTGAATCCCAACGCGTTATGAAGCGGCAATCAGGGAAGCAGACGTGAATCGACTGTGAAGTCCTGAGGGGAGCCGATCTTGATGCCTCGGAAGTCAGGATGAAGAGGATTCAACAGGTAGTTGAACTCCTCTGGGACGATCGCGCTGGGAACTCGAAGGATCACCGATTTCAGGTTGTCGGCCCAGTCGTCACCGATTCTCTGAGTAGAGGGAGGCGGCGGGCTCTGGCGCCATTCCGAAGGCAGGTCGGTGGGCTCGGCCGATAGGACCAATGAGTCATCGAACGTAACTGGAATGAGGACGTAGCGCTGAACTGGCTTGACCGAGCCGAGGCCGGCGAGAATCTCGAGAAGACACAGCGCACGGGTATCGGACACGTAGACGACAGGAGTACCTGGACTATTCCAACGACCGCCGTATCGCCGCGCCCCTTCTCCGTCGAACGCGGAATCAGCATGACGCTTCTTCACGATCCGCCACGCGGTTGACATGTCAGAGAGGGATGCCGTGTTCGAGACGTCCGATCAGGTTCTCTACTTCTCGAGCGCCAATTTCAGTCGTAGCGAATTCGAGAGGCGTTTGGTCTGCGAGAGAGGCATGAGGCGTCGTAAGCCAAGAACGCATCTCTTCCAGATCTCCTTCGAACAACTGGAGTGCGAGTCCGACCAGGCGGGAGAGGCGGATGAGTCGATCGGACTCCTCGGGCTCGAACCGTTTGGCATCCTTCCGCCTGGCCATGGTTCGTGACGGGATCTGAAGGATCTCAGCGGCACGGGAGGCTGGGAGGTCAAGAACCCGACGGAGTCGCTCGAATGCTTCGTAGGAGAGCCCCTCACGAACTCGCGAATGGAGCTGGGCGGTTTCATAGGTCCTGAGGCCGAGCAACGAGACGTAGGCGTGTGCCCGGTGCGGATCGGTATTGACCTGGCGCCAGAAACGGTCGACGGTTTTAGGGCGTCTGCTTTCGGCTATGCTCACGAGGACCTCCTTTGGGTGTCACATGGCTAAATGTACCATGCCATATGGCTGCGCACAAGACGGGCCGCTTCATAACGAGGCGTTGAAGCTGTCAGCGCGCTTCGCGAGCCGCAGCTTAACGCCAGTGCGTTAAGCAGCCCAGAAGAAGAGAAGTGGGGGCTACCGGAGGGGAAGGGTGCGCGCTTGTCAGTAGACGCGTACGGTACTCTCTCGAGATCGATGTCTCGACGTACGTCTGCACAACGACGAAGAGTCGATGATAGATCCAGGACTTGACGGTAAGGTGGTACTGGTCACCGGTGGGAACTCGGGGATCGGCGCGCAGATTGTGCGGGCATTCGCTTCGCATGGTGCGCGTGTGGTCGTCCATTACTTGGAGAGTGGTGGTTCTATCGCTTCTCCTTCGGTCTCGATTGAACATGAAGT
>JBLRXD010000387.1:0-3717 GCA_047920935.1 Pseudomonadales bacterium
TCGAGCACCCGCGCCAGACGCAGCTGGCTGACGTCGTGCTGGTACTGGCCGACGCCGATGGCCTTAGGCTCGATCTTCACCAGTTCCGACAACGGATCCTGCAGCCGCCGAGCGATGGAGACCGCACCACGCAGACTGACGTCGAGCTCCGGGAACTCCCGCGCCGCGACCTCCGAAGCCGAGTACACGGATGCTCCGGCCTCGGACACCACCACCGAGTGCAGGCCCAGCTGCGGCTGGCTCTGGCGCAGCAGCCCCACCAGAGCGTCGGTTTCCCGGGACGCAGTGCCGTTGCCAATGGCGACCAGATCCACCCCGTGACGGGCCGCCAGGGCTGCCAGGGCCGCCAGGCTGCCCTCCACGTCGTTGCGCGGTTGGAACGGATAAATGGTCGCGGTATCCACCACCTTGCCGGTGGCATCCACCACCGCCACTTTGACACCGGTGCGGATGCCGGGATCCAGCCCCATGGTCACCCGTTGCCCCGCCGGCGCCGCCAGCAGCAGATCCTTGAGGTTGCGCCCGAACACCCGGATGGCCTCTTCCTCCGCCGCGCTCTTGAGCTCGCCGAGCAGCGTCGTCTCCACCGCGTAGCCCAACTTGACCCGCCAGGTCATGCGCACCACCTCGGCGAGCCACGCGTCTGCTGGACGATTCTCGTGACCGATGCGGAAGTGCGCGGCGATCATGCGTTCGCAGCTACCCGCCTCGCTGCGGCGGCCTTCCTGCTCGAGCTCCTCCGGCAGCTTCAACGCCACCCGCAACACGTCGCTGGCGCGGCCGCGAAACAGGGCCAGCGCCCGATGCGGCGGCAGGCTGACGATAGCCTCCGCGTACTCGAAATAGTCGCGGAACTTGCTGCCCTCCTCCTGCTTTTCCGGCACCACGCTGGAGACCACCACGCCGTGCTCCCAAAGGTAACGGCGCAGCACCGCCAGCAGTTCGGCATCCTCGCTGAAGCGATCCATGAGGATCCAGCGGGCGCCCTCGAGAGCCGCCTGAACATCGGGCACACCCGGATTGGCGCCGGCTTCCGACTCGAACGGGGCCCGCAGATAGTCGGCGGCGGCCGTCTCCGGCGTCTGCCGAGGATCGCCGAGCAGCGCATCGGCCAGCCCCTCGAGGCCCGCTTCCCGGGCAATTTCGGCCTTGGTGCGACGCTTCACCCGATATGGCAGGTACAGATCCTCGAGGCGCTGCTTGGTATCGGCCGCTTCGATCTGCCGGCGCAGCTCGGGGCTGAGCTTGCCCTGGACGTCAATGGCCTCGAGCACCGCGGCGCGCCGCTGCTCGAGCTCGCGCAGATAGCTGAGGCGCTCGTCGAGCAGCCGCAGCTGGGTATCGTCGAGGCCGCCGGTGGCTTCCTTGCGGTAGCGGGCGATGAACGGCACCGTGGCGCCGTCGTCGAGCAGCGCGATGGCGGCGGTGACTTGCGCCGGACGGGCGGCGAGCGCCTCGGCGATGCGGTCGGCAATGGGTGGCAGCATAAGGGGTGTGAACCTTGGTAATTTTCGGGGGTGGGGTGAGCGCGCGGTGGCGACCGGACCGCGACGGCAGTTCGCTCTCATGGACAATCCCGTTGTCCTCGAGCGGCCGCCAGGCCGCTGGGTCACTGAATTGCTGGGTTGCTCTTACGCCAACTGAGGCTCGCCGACCTCCTCGAGTTCGACCAGGGTGCCGCAGAAATCCTTGGGATGGAGGAACACGACCGGCAGGCCGTGGGCGCCGGTCCTCGGCTTGCCGTCGCCCAACACCCGGGCGCCCTCCGCGACCAGGCGGTCGATGGCGGCATGGATGTCGTCGACTTCATAGCAGACATGGTGCATGCCGCCGCTGGGATTGTTGCTGAGAAACTTCTCCACCGGTGAGTCGTCGCCCAACGGATGCAGCAGCTCGATCTTGGTGTTGCCGAGCTCGACGAACACGGTGGTGACGCCGTGATCCGGCAGCGCCACCGGCTCCGTCACCTGGGCGCCCAGGGTGCGGCGATAGACCTCCGAGGCCGCTGCGAGGTCAGGGACAACGATGGCGACGTGGTTCAACCTACCGATCATAAATGTGCTCCAAAACTATGTAATTCAACAGCTAACGGTTCTTTCCTGGAATCATCTTCAGGATCTTCACAGCCGCATCGGGGATGTCGGTGCCGGGGCCGAAGATCGCGTGCACGCCGGCATCGTACAACGCCTGGTAGTCCTGGCGCGGAATCACGCCGCCGCAGACGACGATGGCGTCCTCCAGACCCTCGGCCTTCAACTGCTCGATGAGCTCCGGCACCAGCGACTTGTGGCCGCCCGCAAGGCTCGAGATGCCGACCACGTGCACGCCCTCTTCCCGGGCCAGCGCCGCAGCCTCCTGGGGCGTCTGGAACAACTGCCCCATGGATACCCGGAAGCCGAAGTCGTTGAACGCGTTGGAAATCACCTTGGCGCCGCGGTCGTGGCCGTCCTGGCCCATCTTCACGACGAGGATGCTCGGCGCCTCACCCTCCACCTCGGTGAACAGCTTGATCTCCTCGCGCACCCGCTCGAACTTGACGTCACCCTGGTAGCTGTCGGCGTACACCCCGGGGGTCATTCTGGCGACCGCCTGGTGCCGGCCGTAGACCTTTTCCAGCGCCAGGGAGATCTCCCCCACCGTGGCGCGCTGGCGGGCCGCCGCCACCGACAGCGCCAGCAGATTGCCGGAGTCTTCCTCGGCAGCTTTGGTGAGCGCGGCCAGGGTTTCCTGGGTGGCCGCTTCGTCGCGGTTGCGGCGCACTTCCTCGAGGCGGCGGATCTGCGCTTCGCGCACTCGGGTGTTGTCCACCGCCAGCACGTCGTACTCCGACGTGTCGTTTTCCAGTTTGTACTTGTTGACCCCGACGATCACGTCCTCGCCACGCTCGATGCGCGCCTGACGCTGGGCGGCAGCCTCCTCGATACGCTGCTTCGGCATCCCCGACGCCACCGCCTTGGTCATGCCGCCGAGCCCTTCCACCTCTTCGATGAGCTTGCGGGCGTGGGTAACGATTGCGTCGGTGAGGCTCTCGATGTAGTAGCTACCGCCCAGGGGATCCACCACCCGGGTGATCTGACTCTCCTCGGCGAGAATGATCTGGGTGTTGCGGGCGATGCGCGCCGAGAACGGCGTCGGCAGCGCGATGGCTTCATCCAGCGCGTTGGTGTGCAGGCTCTGGGTGCCGCCGAGCACGGCGGCCAGCGCTTCCACCGTGGTGCGCACCACGTTGTTGTACGGGTCCTGCTCCTGCAGGGAGACGCCGGAGGTCTGGCAGTGGGTGCGCAGCATCAGCGACGCCGGGTTCGTCGGCTCGAACTGCTGCATGAGCTCGTTCCACAGAATGCGCGCCGCGCGCAGCTTGGCGATCTCCATGAAGAAGTTCATGCCGATGCCGAAGAAGAACGACAGCCGTGGGGCGAAGGCGTCCACCTCGAGCCCTCGGGCCAGGGCTGCGCGCACGTACTCGACGCCGTCGGCCAGGGTGAAGGCCACTTCCTGCACCGCATTGGCCCCGGCTTCCTGCATGTGATAGCCGGAGATGGAGATGGAGTTGAAGCGCGGCATGTGTTCGGCGGTGAAGCCGATGATGTCGGCCACCGCACGCATGCTCGGCGCCGGCGGGTAGATGTAGGTATTGCGCACCATGAATTCCTTGAGGATGTCGTTCTGGATGGTGCCCGACAGCTGCTTCGGCGCCACGCCCTGCTCCTCGGCAGC
>JBLRXD010000388.1:0-3662 GCA_047920935.1 Pseudomonadales bacterium
CATCGGCCAACGCCAGCTTCGACTACGTCATCGTCGGCGCCGGCACGGCGGGCTGCGTGCTCGCCAACCGTCTGTCGGCCGACCCGCGCAACCAGGTGCTGCTGCTCGAAGCCGGGGGCAAAGACGATTACTTCTGGATCGACATCCCCGTCGGCTACCTTTACACCATCGGCAACCGCCGCACCGACTGGTGTTACCAGATCGAACCCGACCCGGGCCTCAACGGCCGCAGCATCGGCTATGCCCGAGGCAAGGGCCTTGGCGGCAGCTCGTCCATCAACGCCATGATCTACATGCGCGGCCAGCGCAGCGATTACGACCAGTGGGCGCAGCTCGGCAATCGCGGCTGGAGCTGGGACGAGGTGCTGCCGGTGTTCAAGAAGTCGGAAGACTACCAGCACGGCGCCGACGCCTTTCACGGCAGCGGCGGTGAGCTGCGGGTCGAAGAGCGGCGCGTGAACTGGGAGATCCTCGAAGCCTGGCGCGAGGCGGCCGCCGAGTGCGGCATCCCGAAGATTAAGGAGTTCAACCGCGGTGACAACTTCGGCAACGCCTACTTTCAGATGAATCAGCGCCGCGGCAGGCGCTGGAGCGGCACCCGCGCATTCCTGCGCCCGGTGCTGTCGCGGCCGAACCTCACGGTGTGGACCGACGCTCACGTGCAGCGCCTGCTCATCGACCGCAAGGCCGACGGGCCCTGCGCCAGCGGGGTCAGCGTGCGGCTGGGCAAAGCCGCGCCGCAAGCCGTCCTCGCCCGGCGCGAGGTGCTGCTGGCAGCGGGCGCCATCGGCTCACCGCAGATTCTGCAGCTGTCCGGCATCGGCCCGGCGAAACTGCTGCGCGAGCACGGCATCGACGTCGTCCACGAACTCCCAGGCGTTGGCGAAAACCTCCAGGACCACCTGCAGGTGCGCACCGTCTACAAGGTCAACAACACCCGAACTCTCAACCAGCGTGCCGGTTCGCTTGCCGGCAAGGCCGCCATGGCGTTGGAATACCTGTTGTTCCGCACCGGGCCGCTGACGATGCCCCCTTCCCAACTCGGCGCCTTTGCGAAGAGCGACCCTTCACAGGCCAGCGCCAACATCGAGTGGCACGTGCAGCCGCTGTCGCTGGATAGGTTCGGCGAGCCGCTGCACCGCTTCAACGCCATCACCCCGTCGGTGTGCAATCTCCGCCCGAGCAGCCGCGGCCACGTGCGCATCAAGACTCCGGACGCAGCAGCCGCCCCGGCGATCACCACCAACTATCTGTCTACCGCCGCCGACCAGCAGGTTGCCGTGGACGGCCTCAAATTCACCCGCCGGATCATGGCCGCCCCGGCACTGGCAAGGTTCCACCCGGAGGAGTTCAAACCCGGAGCGGAGTTTCAGACCGACGAGGCTTTGCTGCAGGCGGCCGCCGACCTGGGCACGACGATTTTTCACCCGGTGGGTACCTGCCGGATGGGTAGCGATGCCCTGGCGGTGGTGGACGATCGACTGCAGGTCCGCGGCGTCCGGCGGTTGCGGGTGATCGACGCCGCCATCATGCCGTTGATCACTTCGGGAAACACCAACGCCCCCACGGTGATGATCGCCGAGAAAGGCGCCGAATTCGTTCTCGCCGATCGAGCCTGACGAGCGCGGTCCACAAACTCACGGACCGGTTATCCGCTGGCTTGCGGTCTTGCTAAGGGTTTTTACGGAGTATTTGCCCCGTTGACTCCATCCTGGCATCGCCGTGTGGGGGCGTGGGAAGTCTAGTTTTGTGGGAATGGCACGACCATCGACTCAAAGCAAGTCGAGATTTCCTGCGAACCGAAGTTGCCGACGAGGGCTTTGACGGTACCCTCGTACTCGTAGGTGGGCTGTTTGTAGAGAATGTTGAAAGCGCCACCCACGGCGTTGCGCCCGTACAGCGTGCCCTGCGGCCCGCGCAGCACCTCGATGCGCTCCACGTCGAAGAAAGTCGCGGCAGTGATAGCCAGCAGATCCTCGGAGTAAATGCCGTTGGCGTTTATGCCTATCGCGACCGCGACGGGGTCATCGACGACATCGGCCCAAAATCGGCCATCGACTCGCTGGGCACCAACAGCATCGCTGGGCAGCTCAAGTGGAACCCCACGGATACCATCGAGATGAATCTGCGGGTCAACCATCTGGAAGTGGACCGGATCATGGGCGGCGCCAATGGCGGCGGCCAGGTGGTATTGAATGAATCCGGCCAGCCAAGTCGAGTCACGGACGCACTGGTCCCGGGCTGGCGCTTCGTTGATCCGGACAAAAACCCCAGCACCGCGCCGGGGTCGGTGTTCGATAACGATTTCTTCGTTCCCGGCCAACCCAATATGACCCGCACTTTCACCGACCCGGTCACCGGTGCCGCGCGTCTGGCTCAACGCAACCGGGCCGGCATCGACTTCGGGGACTTCGACGGCTTCCAGAATGCCGCCGCTTCCCTTGACGGTTTCAATCAGAGCAGTCCCGAATCCATCGCCCGATTGAACAACTGCGTGTTCCCGGGCAGCATCGACGGAGATGACGTCTGCGTGGCCACCAACGGTGTCAACGAAGAAGATTTCAAGCTGGATGGAACCCAATTCAACGTCAGCTGGGACGTCAACGACCGCCTGCAGCTCAAGTACCTGTTCGGCTGGCACGACTACTCCTATCAGCGCATCACCGACGACGACAACACCGCCAGCCCCTTCCAGGACCGGCAGTTCTACGTCAATCATGAGATGACCTACCGTTCCCACGAACTGCAGGCATTTTTCGATGTCGGCGACAGCTGGTCGTTCACCTCGGGCGTGTTCTTCTACCGCGCCAAGATCGACCAGCGCGGCGACTACTCGCCCACCGTCGGCGGCGACCGCTTCCGCAACCCCTATGTGGATAACACCGCATTGTCGGCAGGTGCCGCGGCTGCGATCGGCGCACCGTTCCTCGAAGGGATCAGCGCTTCTGCCCTGGCGTTCGGCGGCGCGCCCATGGTGGACCTTTTCAGCGCAAGACGCTCATGTGAGGTGGACGACCCGGCCCCTTCGTGCCAGCGCAACTTCGCGGTAGAAAACACCAATGAAGCGCTCGAGGAAGCGGAGGCCGGCCGTAACGACAACCTGCAGACTTCCGCCTGGATGGGCGATGACGGCACCAATCGGGGGCTTGACGTGGTCCATGGGCCGAACACCGAGGCCTCTGACCTGCTCTACGCAACCCAGACCAAGCGCAAGGCGTTCGCGGCTTACACCCAAGGCGTGTGGGACATCAACCCCACCTTCAGCTTGACGCTGGGCCTACGGTATGCCGAGGACGAACTGACCGCCGAAGAGAATCTGTGGCGTTATTCAGAGACAGGGGGTGACCCCGGCAACTTCCTGGATCTTTACGGCGGACTCGCTGCTGTCAATATCGCCAACGGCGGCCTGGTGCAGGATGCAGACGGCAACTGGGTACCCACGCCTCTGGCCACCAACGGTGGCATTCCATTCGCGCTCTCGGTGTACCGCCCCTTCGAGCGCACCGACAAAAAGTGGGGCTGGCGCGTAAACCTCGACCACCATATCACCCAGGACCTGATGCTCTATTACTCGGCCACCAAAGGGCATCGCTCCGGCGGCTATAATTTGGTGTTCTTCAGTGCCACGCCCACCTACGGGCCCGAAGAGCTGGTCAACTACG
>JBLRXD010000389.1:0-3656 GCA_047920935.1 Pseudomonadales bacterium
GCCGGCATCGGAACCTTCGGCGCCACCGAACTGGCCGGCGCGGTAGGCGGCCCGGTGAGCGACGTGGTCGGGTTGCGGGCGGCGGTGCGGAAGGCGGATTCCGATGGCTGGCTCAACAACCGCTTCAGCGGCAACGACCAGAACGGCGACGATGACCTGGCCTGGCGGCTGCTGGCCACGGTGGTTCCCGCCGATGCGTTCGCTGCCCGGGTCAGGGTGCACGGGGGCCGTAACCGCTCGGATTCGGAGCAGTACCGGCATCTGGGGGTGCTGGCGCCGGAGTCGGTAGCGCTGGGCGGCGTTGCGCCCTGCGCTCTGCAACGCATCCGCAGCGGCGAGTGCGTCGACGCCTTCGGCTACTCCGAGCGGCGGGTGGGCGTGAACCTCGCCGGACAGCCGCACCCGGCGGTGCCCCGCTACGACGAGGGCAATTACAGCTTCGAGGGCCGGCACGACAGCGACTTCTGGGGCGCGGCACTGCGCATCGACGCCCGACTCGGCGGCGTTGCGATCACCGCCATCACCGGCTACGACCACCGGGATGATGTGCGGCCCGAGGACAGCGACGCCAGCCCCAACGAGGTGCTCACCGCGGTACTGGCAGTGGAGCAGGACACCTGGTCTCAGGAACTGCGGTTCAGCCGGCAGCATGATGCATGGGACTGGCTCATGGGCTTCTACTACCTGAGAGACGAAGCCACCGACCGCACCTCGCTGGAAGTTCTGCAGGATCTCCGCTATCTCTCGGCCACTACCCAGGAAATCACCAGTCTGGCGGTGTTCGCCGACATCGGCCGGGCGCTGTCGGAGCGCTGGTCGGCGACGCTGGGCTTGCGCTACACCGACGAGGAAATCGAGCACGATGTGGCGCTGTTCGTCGACCAACCGTTGCCGCCGACTTCTGCGGCCCGTGACTCCCGCAACTGGTCCGGGCGCCTGGTCTTCGATTACCGGCTCGATGACGCGTTGAGTTTCTACGGAGGCGTTTCCACCGGCTTCAAGCCCGCCGGCCTGCGTACCACGGCCCAGGGGATTTTTCCCTACGAGGACGAGCTGCTGATCAGCTACGAGACGGGCTTCAATTCCATTCAGGCCGGCGGCCGGGTACACCTCAATGGCGCACTGTTCTACTACGACTATCGCGATCTGCAGCTGTTCACGCCGCTAGCCGTCGACGGGCTGCCGGTGCCCGTGGCCCGCGACACGGCCGATGCGTCGGTGCTGGGCGCCGAGCTGGAGCTGCAGGCCGTGGTTGACGAGCGCATGTTCGTGCGTTTGGGGGTTGGTTATCTGAACGCGGAGTATCGGAGTTTCGTCAGCGGCGGCCAGCGGCTCTCGGGTAACGATCTGCCGTTGTCGCCGAGACTCAGCTTCAATGCCCTGGTGCGGTACCAGATGCCTGTGAATGGCAACGCCACGCTCACCTGGCAGGGTGATGTCGGCTATCAGGACGACGTGTTCTTCGAGGCCCGCAACGACCCGTTGCTGCGGCAGGGCAGCTACTGGATGCTGAACGCCCGGGTCACCTGGAGGTCGGCCGAGCACTGGGAAGTGGCTGCCTGGGCGCGTAACGTCCTGAACGAAGAGTACCTGACGTATGCGTTCGATCTTCCGGGGTTCGGCAGTCACCGGCAGACGCTGGGCGCGCCGCGCAGTTACGGGCTCGAAGCAGCTTACCGTTTTTGAGCCAGTCGGCACGAAAACCGGTACAATCGCGCCGTGTAGAGCCTTCTGCGGAGTTGTATGAGTAGCGAAACCGAAGCCTGGTTGAAGGAGCATCGCATCGATGAGGTGGAAGCCATCATCCCTGATATGGCCGGCGTGCCTCGGGGCAAGTTCTTCCCGGCGAGCAAGTTTCTGAAGCACAACCTGCGCCTGCCGGAGTCGGTGTTTCTTCAGGGCATCACCGGCGACTACGGTGACATCCCCGGCGACCTCTACGACATCGATCCCGATCTGCTGCTCGAGCCCGACTACGATACTCTGCGCCTGGTGCCATGGACCAACGAGCCCACGGCCAGCGTCATCGTCGATTGCTATCGCCAGGGCCGTGAGCCCCTGGGTCACGCGCCCCGGCAGGTGCTCAAGCAGATTCTCAAGCTCTATGCCGATCGCGGCTGGAAGCCGGTGGTCGCTCCGGAGGTGGAGTTCTACCTGGTGCAGCAGAACCGCGATCCGGATTACCCCCTCGAGGCGCCCATCGGACGCGCCGGGCGCAAAGAAACCGCCGGGCGGATGTACAGCATCGAGGCGGTGAACGAGTTCGATCCGATCATCGAAGACATCTACGACTACTGCGAAGCCATGAACATCGATGCCGACTCGCTGTCGCACGAAGATGGCGCCGGGCAGCTCGAGGTGAACTTCCTGCACGGCGATCCGCTGAAGCTGGCGGATCAGGTGTTTCTGTTCAAACGAGTGGCCCGGGAGGCTGCCTTCAAGCACGGCATCTACGCCACCTTCATGGCCAAGCCCATGGCAGGGCAGCCTGGCAGCGCCTTGCACGTGCATCAGAGCGTGGTGGACGCGAAGACCGGGCGCAATCTGTTCTCCCTCGACGATGGTTCGGACAGCCCGCTGTTCCGTGCGTTTATCGGCGGTCTGCAGCGCTACGTTCCGGATGCGCTCGTCATCTTTGGCCCGTACGTCAACTCCTACCGCCGCTTCACCCGGTATCTGGCCGCGCCCATCAACGTTCAGTGGGGTTATGACAACCGCACCGTGGGCCTGCGGGTGCCGCGCTCGGATCCCGAGAATCGACGGGTCGAAAATCGCATACCGGGCGCCGACGTGAATCCTTACCTGGCCTTTGCTGCGTCGCTGGCCTGCGGCTACATGGGCATGATCGCCAACCTGGAGCCCAGCGAGCCGTTGTCGGGCAGCGCCTACAAACTCGAGCAAGGGCTCGCCCGCGACCTGTTTGCCGCGCTGGATCTCATGGAAGCCTGTGAGCCGCTGCACGAGATCTTCGGCCGCGAATTCGTCGATCTGTACATGGCCATCAAACGCGTCGAGCACGAGACCTACTTCCAGGTCATCAGCCCGTGGGAGCGCGAGCACCTGCTCCTCAACGTCTGAGCCCCCCCCTGTAGGAGCGGTCTCCAGACCGCGATCGCCCTCTGTAGGAGCGGTCTCCAGACCGCGATATGGTCGAGGCATCGCGGTCTGGAGACCGCTTTCATGGAAAACTCCGCTTTTCCTCAAGCGACCGCGGCGGCCGCAGGCCGCTGGGTCGCTCCTACGGGCGTCGGAAGGGGAAGGTCAGCTGGCGCAGGAATCCCGCTGGCACGTCGGGCTCGAGCACGCCATAGCTGTCGGGCCAGGCTTTGCCGGGCAGGCGGAAGGTGCCGAACAGCATGTCTATGATCGGCAGGTGCACGGCGTAGTTGGCATCCACGTAGGCCGGATCCCGAGCGTGGTGCCAGTGATGGTACTGGGGCGTCACCAGCAGGTAGCGCAGCGGGCCGAACTGCCAGTTGAAGTTGGCGTGGGCGAGCACTGCCTGAACGCCCACCAGCAGCACATAGGCATTCAGCGCCGGCTCGGAGAAGCCCACCAGGTACAGCGGCACCACCACGGCGGTGCGGGTGATGAGCACCTCCACCACATGCATGCGCGAACCCGCCAGCCAGTCGAGATGGGGGGCGGAATGATGC
>JBLRXD010000390.1:0-3609 GCA_047920935.1 Pseudomonadales bacterium
TATCCGAACATGGGCCGTGACGTCGTCGACGGCGGCAGGGAGCGCGGCATGGCGGGCCACAGCGGGTTCGGTTACCCATAGCTGATATAGTGCCCGCAGCCGATGGCGAACTCCATCCGCTTATGCCTGTCCGATTGACATAGAACAACCAGGGAAGTTCAGCGTGCGGCCGATAATCCAAGTCATGGCAGGCGTCTCATTGGCGGCCGATCACAGCGTCGTCGCTCGCAGCGCCGTCCCTCGGCTGGTGCTCTTGGTGCTGTGCCTGCTCATCGCCGGCCAGGCCGCTGCGGCCCAGGGATCGGCGCTGCAGCGCTGGCTCGGTCAGGCCCCGGAGTTTCTGCCGGTGGACGAAGCGTTCCGTCTCCACACCGAGCTGGGCTCCGACGGCGCGCTGCTCGCCCGCTGGGAGATGCCCGACGGCTATTACCTCTACCGTCACGCATTCGCCTTCCAGACCCGCTCGCTCGATGGTTCCGAAACCTCCCCGGTAACCCTGGCGGAAGCCGAGATCCCACCCGGCGAGCACAAGGTGGATGAATATTTCGGCGAGGTCGAGGTTTACTACCAACAAGCCCAGGCCCGTATTCCGGTGGCTGCAGGCAGAGGTCTGGTGGAGATCGGCATCAGCTATCAAGGCTGCGCCGATGCCGGATTGTGCTACCCGCCGGAGACCCGCTGGGTGGCGTATACCCTTGCTGCCCAGGAGGGCGGTGCGAGCGGCTCAGGGCGAGCAGCAGGCGCTGCTGCGCCGGCGGCGGCGCTGATACCCGCCACCGCCGAGCAGAGACTATCGGCGCTGCTGCGCGACGGAACCCTGCTCGGCTCGCTGCTGCTGTTCTTCGTCGGCGGCGTGGCCTTGGCCTTCACGCCCTGCGTGCTGCCCATGGTGCCGATCCTTTCGAGCATCATCGTCGGTCAGTCCGAGCACATCACCCGCCGTCGGGCGTTCACCCTGTCGCTGGCTTACGTGCTGGGAATGGCCGTGACCTACGCGTTCGTGGGGGTGCTGGTCGGGCTGTTCGGCGCTGCTCTCAACCTGCAGGCTGCACTGCAGTCGCCGCCGGTGCTGATTGGCTTTGCGGCCGCCTTCGTGCTGCTGTCGTTGTCCATGTTCGGCTTCTACGAGCTGCAGCTGCCGCAGTCCTGGCAGAACCGTCTGAACAGTCTGGGTGACCGTGTCGGTGGTGGCAAACACCTCAGCGTGGTGGTGATGGGGGCGCTGTCCGCGTTGGTGGTGTCGCCCTGCGTGTCCGCGCCGCTGGCGGGCGCGCTGATCTACGTCAGCGCCACGGGCGATGCCTTGCTGGGCGGCGCTGCGCTGCTGGCGCTCGCTCTGGGGATGGGTCTCCCACTGCTGATCATCGGCACCAGCGGCGGCCATCTGCTGCCACGGGCCGGTGCCTGGATGAACGCCGTGAAGGCCGTATTCGGCGTCGGCCTGCTGGCGGTGGCGGTGTGGTTGCTGGAGCGTGTGGTGTCTCCCGCGGTTTCGTTGTCGCTGTGGGCGGCTCTGGCCATCGGCAGCGGCGTCTATCTGGGCGCTCTCGACTTCGCGCCCCGGGAAGGTGTCAAACAACTGTGGAAGGCCCTTGGGGCGTTCAGTTTCATCTATGGGGTGCTGCTGTTGATCGGCGCCGCCAGCGGCGCCGCCGATCCGTTGAAGCCACTCGGCGCGTTTGCCACCGCCACGGCCGAGGCGCCCGCAGGGCAGGCGGCGTCCGAGGTCCGCTGGCAGCCGGTAGCCGGATTGGCGGATCTGCGGGCGGAGCTCACCAGGGCCGAGGGCGCTGATCAGCCGGTATTGCTCGAGCTTTACGCCGACTGGTGCATCTCCTGCAAGATCATGGAGCGCTCGGTGTTTCCGCGTCCGGAGGTGGCTTCCCGACTGCGGGAGTTCCGTCTGTTGCGGGCCGACGTCACCCGCAACGATGCCGAGGACAAGGCGCTGATGCAGGAGTTCGGCCTGTTCGGCCCCCCCAGCATGGTGTTCTTCGGCACCGACGGCAACGAACTCAGCGATGTGCGTATTCAGGGCGAAATCGGTGCCGCCGGTCTCGCTGCGCATCTCCAGGCGGTACTCGATCGCGAGCGTGGCCGCAGCGCGGACCGGCGCGCCGGCCCCACCGCAGCGCTCGCCACCACTCCATAAAGCGCGCGCTGCAACTGGCCCTGGCTGGCCTGCATCTGGCAAACTCCGCCCGTCCCGATCCGCAGCGGATCTTCCCGAGGCGAAAGCAATGGCGCGTCTGCTGGTTCTTCATGGCCCAAACCTCAACCTGCTGGGCAGTCGGGAGCCGGAGATATACGGGTACGACACCCTCGACGATATCAATCAGCGGCTCGAGGCCCTTGCCCGCAAAGGTGGGCACGAGCTGCACTGCCTGCAGAGCAACGCCGAGCACGCGCTGATCGAGCGCATTCACCAGGCCAAGCGTGAGGGTGTCGGCTTCATACTGTTCAACCCCGGCGCGTTTACCCATACCAGCATCGCGCTGCGGGATGCGCTGCTCGGTGTGGCTATTCCGTTCATCGAGGTGCATCTGTCGAACGTCCACGCGCGCGAGGAATTTCGCCAGCACTCTTATCTGAGCGACATCGCGGTGGGCGTCGTCACCGGTCTGGGAGCCCATGGCTACGAATTGGCGCTGCAGGCTGCCCTCGTCAGGTTGGATCAACATCACTGAGGAAGCGTCCATGGACCTGGGAAAAATCAAGAAGCTGATGGACATGGTGGAGGCTTCGGGCGTTTCCGAGCTGGAGGTCAGAAGCGGCGACGAGACCATCCGCATCGTGCGGCCGCTTGCTCGCAGTGCCGGCGAGACGGTCTCGACTGCTGCGGTCGCGGCTACCGCCGTGGCTGAGCAGCAGGGGTCGCCAGTAAAGGCGCCCATGGCCGGCACCTTCTACGCGGCGCCCGCGCCAGGTGCGGAACCTTACGTACGTGCGGGCCAGTCGGTGGCGCCTGGGGACGTACTGTGCATCATCGAAAGCATGAAGATGATGAACGAGATCGTGGCCGACCGCAGCGGGGTTTGCGTAGCGGTAGAGGCCGGCAACGGCGCGCCGGTGAACGCTGGCGATACTCTGCTGCGCATCGCCTGACCATGGCTTATCTGTTGCTCTACATCAGCGTCGAGCGGGAGCGGGTGGAGGCTGTCGCTGACCTGCTGGAGTCTGCGCCCGCGCTGGCCGTGACCCTGTCCGGCGCCGGCGAAGACGAGTTGCTGGAGCCCCTGCCCGGCGAGCAACCGCTGTGGCGCCACGTGCGGTTGCAGGCGCTGGTCGATCCCGGCGTCGACCTGGCTGCACTGCGCGCATCCCTGGCGCCGGCGGGGGCGAAGCTCGTGGATGTGGATTTCCTCGGTGAGGACGACTGGCAGGAGCGCTGGCGCGCCTACGCGGTGCGGGCGCGCTTTGGCGATCGACTGTGGCTGCTGCCGCGGGACGAGCCGTTCTGCGGCGCCGACGCCGACGCCGCGGTGCTGCGGCTGGATCCGGGGCTGGCATTCGGTTCCGGCTCGCATCCCACTACCCGGTTGTGCCTGGCCGGATTGGCCGATCAGGCTCTGGATGGGCGGCGGGTGCTCGATTTCGGTTGCGGGTCCG
>JBLRXD010000391.1:0-3583 GCA_047920935.1 Pseudomonadales bacterium
GCTGCGCAGCGCTGCCGCGCGGTGCAGGAACCGACTCCTGCACCACCACGGCGGCCGCCGCCGGCAAGGTCGCACCCATGGCCAGCATGCCGGCAAAAGCTGCGGCAACGAGCCCCGACAGTGTCAGTTTTGTCTGCAACATGGCAACTCTAGCGGTAGATGAGGATCGCTCGACGGTTACGCGACCAGGCAGATTCGTCATGGCCAATCGCTTCCGGGCGTTCTTCGCCGTAGCTGACGAGTTCGATCTGGCGCGCGGAAACCCCGGCAGAAACCAGAAAGGAGCGCACCGCACCGGCACGCCGCTCGCCCAGAGCCAGGTTGTACTCGCGGGTGCCGCGCTCGTCCGCATGCCCTTCGATCACCACGCTGCGATCGGGATTGCTGCGCAGCACCGTGGCGTGCATCTCCAGCGAAGCCAGATCGTCGGGCTTGAGCACCGAACGATCGTAGTCGAAGTAGTACGTCCGCGGCAGCAGCCTCGAGGAGGAGCCCGGCACGTACGGATGCATGTTGGCGTCGAAGGTAGGCGGCTGCGACGTCGGCGATGCCGGCGCAGGCGTGAAGTCCGGCGCGCCGACAGGCTCCGCCGATGGTTCGGTCGGTTCCCGCTGGGTACCAGCTCCGGCACATCCAACGAGGAATGCAGCAGCCAGCCCCAGAACAAACGAGTTCCGTAACCACTGTTTAGTCATGAAGCGCTCCGATTATCGTCTGAAGTCAAGGAAGGGAGACCAAGCCGGTTCGCGAACGTCTCCCTGGGATGAAGGGAGGCGGTATCTGACCCTGCCGTCTATAGAAACGACGGCCAGTATACCCCTACCCCGATCTTGCGTCGCATAGATTAGCATCGTGCCATTGGGCGCCAGTGAGGGCGATTCGTCGAGAGACGTCTGGGTCAGCACCCGCACGTCATCACGCTCGAGATCCTGCCAGGCAATGTGAAACACCCCTCGTTCGCTGCGATGCACGTACACCAGGTGCTTGCCGTCCGGCAGAACCCTGGCTCTGGCGTTGTAGCCGCCCTGGAACGTCAGCCGCTCTATCAGATCGGTGGCCAGATCCAACCGGTAGATCTGCGGCGCGCCGCCGCGATCAGAGGTGAAGATGACGTGACGCCCGTCCGGCGAAAAGCTCGGCTCAGTATCGATGGCGTGGTGCCGCGTCAGCCGGCGCAGCCGCCGGTCCTGGAGGTTCATCAGATAAATTTCAGGGTTTCCGTCCTGAGACAGCACCATCAGCAGGCTGCGGCCGTCGGGCGAGAACACCGGCGAGCCATTGATGCCGCTGAATTGGGTGACCAGCTCCCGCGCGCCGGTGACCAGATCCTGAATAACGATGGCCTGGCGGCCGGTTTCCCACGACACGTAGGCGATGCGCCGGCCGTCGGGGGCCCAACTGGGCGACATCACGGGCTCGCGGGAAGAAAACAGCGTCCGCGCGCGCTCGCCGTCCGCGTCGGCGATTTCCACCGAGTAGGTGGCGGATGGCGAGCCGGCATTGCGGGCCATCACGTAGAGAATTCTGGTGGAAAAGGCGCCGCGGATGCCGGTAATCGCCTCGAACGCCTGGTCGGCCACATGATGCGCCAGGTCGCGCCACTGGGCCCGGGTGCCGGACATCTCGCTGGCCACCATCTGCCGCTCGTTCACCACGTCGTACACGTAATAGCGCACCCGGGTGTTGCCGTTGGATTGGGTGGAAAGGTTGCCGATGACCACGTATTCCATGCCGAGCACGCGCCAGTCGCGATAGAACACCTGATCCGGCCGGCTGGGGAACGACAGCATGTTGTCGCGCTCGAGCGGTGCGAACTGCCCGCTGCGCGTCAGGTCCGCGGCGATGATCTCGGACATCTCCTGCTCGTTGGCAAACTCCGGCCCGCGCTCGAATGGCACCACGGCGATGCGCGTCTGCCGGTCATAGCCGGCATCGATGATGATGGTGTCGAGGCTGGCGGCCACGGCCAGTTGCACCGCCAGGGCCTGGGACAGCAGCAGGATGGACGCCAGCGACGTAATGAAGAGTTTTCTCACCGCAACAGATCCTCAGGTCTAAACAACAGGGTGAAGCGCCGGAAATTTCGCTCGAACACGTCGGGCTCCTTCGGCACTTCGAAACGTCTGGCCTTGCGAACCGCCGCCTCGGCGGAGCGGTCGAAGGCTTCGTTGCCGCTGGATGTGATGATGGTCACCCCGACCACGTCGCCGGTAGGCACCAGTTCGACCAACAGTTTCGCCTCCATGCGGTTGCGGGCCGAGGGCGGCCGCGACCAGTTCCCCACCACCGCCTGATAGATGCCCACCCGATAGGACGCGGCCAGCGCCTCGTCGGCGCTGGCGTCGGCCTCGCTCAGCTGACTCGCCTCGTCTTCCATGGCATCGAGGAAAGACGACTGGGCCAGCGCCGCAAGGCGTTGCTCGCGCTCCCTGCGCTCCCGCTCCTGGCGCGCCAGTTCCTCCGCCTTACGACGCTCGGCCTCCGGATCGGGCTTCGGTTCCGGCGGCGGTTTGGTTTCCGCCGGCTGTGGCGCCGGCTTCGGCGGCGGCGGCTTCGGCTTCGGCGGCGGCGGCTTCGGCTTCGGCGCCTGCACCACCGGCGCAGGCTTCGGCGGCGCCGGCTTCGGCTTCGGCTCCAGCACCACCAGAGTGGATTTGACGATCTGCGGTTTGATTACCGCTCGCTCCTCGTGATGCGGGTTGAAATTGCCATACAACGCCGCAGCGGCCGCCACGTGGAGCAGCAGCGCCAGCAGCAGCGGCAGGGCATAGTTCCTGACAGCCTCGATCATGAAAGCTCAGCTTCCCGCCAGCTCCGGCGGGTCGGTGATCAGGCCGACGCTGGTAGCACCCGCTTTCTGCAGCACCGTCATGACCCGTACCACCATGCCGTAATCGAGCCTGTGGTCGGCTTTGATGTACACCGGCACGTCGACGCGCGCGCGCAGGATCTTTCCAGCCTGATCTTCCAGCGAGTAGATGGTCACTCGGGTGCCTTCGTCGTCGGCATTCTGGATGCCCAGGTTGACGAAGATCGCGCCGTCGCTGCGCACCGAAACGACCAGCGGATCCTCCTGGTCCTGCTCGATGGGATCGGAGGGTGCGTTAGGCAGATCCACCACCACACCCTGGGTCAGCAGGGGTGCGGTCGCCATGAAGATCACCAGCAATACCAGCATCACATCGATGTACGGGACGACGTTGATCTCGGACATTGGTTTGCGTCGCCGTGCCATGCTTGCTCCTTGCGCGCCGGATGCGCGTTCGCTGCTCAGTTCTGCCGCGCGTGGGCGACCCGGTGCAGAATGCTGATGAATTCTTCGCTGAAGGCCTCGTGACGCTTCACCATCACCTCGACCCGGGCGGAGAAGCGGTTGTAGGCAATCACCGCCGGAATGGCGGCGAACAGCCCCATGGCGGTCGCCACCAGCGCTTCCGAGATGCCCGGCGCCACCGACGCCAGCGTCGCCTGGGTCATGTTGGCGAGGCTGCGGAACGAATTCATGATGCCCCACACGGTACCGAACAGACCGATGTAGGGGCTGGTGGAGCCTACTGTCGCGAGGAACGGCAGATGGGTCTCC
>JBLRXD010000392.1:0-3551 GCA_047920935.1 Pseudomonadales bacterium
CGCGGCCGCGGCTATCGACACCGACCGCCAGCACCGACGCCAGATCGCCGCCTTGCGCGCCAACCCCCGGCACCAGCAGCGGCATATCCCCTGCAGCCGCCCGGATGCGCCGCAGATCGTCAGCGTAGGTAGCACCGGCAACCAGCATCAGGTGGCCGTTGTCCCACTCGCGCGCAGCGCTGGCGACCCGCAGGAACAGCGGATTCTCCGGCGGATAGGCCTGCAACCAGGCGCTGTCGGCATTGCTGGTGCGGCAAAGCAGGATGACGCCCCGACCGGGGTACGCCAGGTAAGGCGCAATGCTCTCCTCGCCCAGATAAGGATTGACCGTCACCGCGTCGGCGTCGTACCGCTCGAAGGCCTCCATCGCATACAACTGCGCGGTGGCCCCGATGTCGCCACGCTTGGCATCGAGAATCACCGGGATCTGGGGGTGCTGCTCATGAATATAGGTAATGAGACGAGCCAGTTCGGCTTCGGCCCCACGCGCGGAAAAGTAGGCAATCTGCGGTTTGAAAGCACAGACCAAATCGGCCGTGGCGTCGACGATGCCCCTGCAGAACTCGAACAGTGGCTCGCTGCTCCGCGCCAGGTGGTCGGGCAATCTGTCTTGATCCGGGTCGAGGCCCACGCACAGCAAGGTATCTGCGCCCACCCAGCGGCGCCTCAGCATTTCCATGAATGGGGGGCGCTGCGTCACGCGGCGGAGTATAGCCTGGTGTGATCAAACGCGTCACCCGGGTGACCCGGCGCGACACATCATGCACACTTCGGGCAACCAACGAGCTCCCGCAGCAGCGCCTACGATTCGAACAATATTCTTATCTTTCAGATGGTTGTGATCGAAAGCAAAGCGCTGGCACGGAACTCGCTAACCGCGCTGTAAGCTCGCTGGGCTGTGCCAGCTGGAACGCTCGCTCAAAACCCGGCTACCGGCTCATCCGGAAGGAAGACTATGTCGGACAACATCATCGAGATCGCCACGGTGCGAGCGCGGCCGCGGCAGCGCAATCACGACAAGCGCATGCATCCGCGGATCGAGAGCAGCGACCGCCTGTTCACCCAGGTGGTGCTGTCCGCCGATGCCCCCGACCTCGTCGGCAGGACCCTGGCGTGCACGGCCGTCAACATGTCGGTGGGCGGGATCCAGTTCCGCACCAACTCGGCGGTGCCCATCGGGGCTCTGCTGGATCTGTGGGTCGACATTCCGAGCCGGCAGGGCAAGTTTTTCCTGGCCGGAGAGGTTCGCTGGACACGCCCCGGTGATCCTGGGGTAGATGGCACCCCAGTGTGGTACGTGGGCGTGCAGCTGCAATCCGGAGCGGCAACCGATCTTGCCAACTGGCGTGATTTCCACGCCGGCCTCGACAGCACCACCCGCTGACGGGGCTACGGCTCCATCCAAGCGTGAATCTCATCACAGCCCGGGCGTCGCGTGGGTCCCAGTTGATTTGTCGTACGGGTGCTGTAATGAGATACATCCACACACAGATCGGGAGATCATGCTCGTGACCCACCCGAAGGTCGTCTCGCTCCTGCTTGAACGGACGCGCGCGGCGCCGATACCGCCCCTCGTCAACAGCTTGCGTCAGCAGTCGCGCCGACAGCTGCTCGGGCTGCTGCAACGCCTGCTCGACTGCACCGACGATGCGCTGTTCGAGATGGCGGACAAGTCTCAGAACAATCTGGACCACCATCTGTACTTCGACTCCATGCGGCAGATCCGGCTGCACCGACCCGCCATCGAGCAGTGCTTCGTCGACGAGTTCAACGCCTGTTTCGAGCGGCTGTTTGCAGCCACGGACGACGCCGCAGAAGACGCGGACCTGGAATCTGACGACATCCAGTTGCTCAACAACGACGAGCTGGAGATCTCCGTCGCCATCAGCGGCATCGTCTCGAAGATCACCAGCCAGTTTTCCCTGCCGATCATGGAACTCACCAAGCGCCTGGATCACCTGGCGAAGCACACCACGGTGAGCGAGCGGCGCAATCCTCTGGGGCCGCAGATGGTCAGCGAAGCGTTCGCCGCCGCGATCGGCTGCCTCGATGTGGACATCCGGATCCGCATCATCCTGTTGAAGCTGTTCGAACGCACCGTGATGCAGAACATGGGCCCCGTGTACGACGCCGTCAACCAGATGCTCGCTCAAGCCGGGGTGCTGAAGGATCTGCGCAAGCCGCTCGCCCGAAACAGGAGCCCGGAATCCCATCGCGGCCGCGCGCCGAGCGCGCCGGACCACGCCGGAGCGAGCGCTCGGGGCGCCGAATCGGAATCGCCGACCCATGCGGGCGGCGCCACTGGCCACAACCCGGGGTCGAGCGGCCAGCCCATGAACGGCGGTGCTGCAGCGGCCGGCGCTGGCGGTGACTTCGGCACGATCCAGATGCTGCTTGCCGGACTCCGCGACGCCGGGCATCCGCCCGCGCCGGACACCATCATCGCGACCCCACAGCTGCTGCGGGTCCTCAGCGCGGTGCAGGCGGAAGCGGGCGACCAGCATCAGGGCGTGGCGCAGGTGCCCCCGCTGGTGGATCTGCACCAGGTTCTCGCCACCCGCGCGTCAGATCTCACCGGCAGGGCGCAGAACCATCTCAGTCGCAGCGATGAAGACGTCGTCAACTTCATCGGCATGCTGTTCGACTACATCCTCAACGATCGCAATCTGGCGATCCCCATGAAGGCTCTGATCGCCCGTTTGCAGATCCCGATCGTCAAGTTGGCCATCCTCGACAAGGCCTTTTTCGAACAGTCTTCGCATCCCGCGCGCCAACTGCTCAATGAGTTGTCGAGCGCGGGCATTGGCTGGAGCTCGGCCAACGAGCTCAAGCGCGACGCGGTATACGACAAGGTCGAGTCGATCGTTATCCGGGTCATGAACGGGTTCAACGAGAACCCTCAGATTTTCACTCAACTGCTGGACGAATTGCGCGCCTTCCGCTCCCAGGATTCGGCACGCAGCGCGCGCATCGAGCAACGCGTCAAGGAAACAGAATCCGGCAAGGCAAGAACCCTGGCCGCGAAGCAGGAGGTACAGCAGTTCATCAACCAGCGGGCCGCCGGACTGCGGCTTCCGCGCGACATAGGCAGATTTCTCTCTGACGTCTGGAGCCGGGTGCTGGTCTACGCCAGCCTCACCGAGGGCCAGGCATCCCCGGCGTGGTCGGCGTTGACGTCTACCCTTCAAGATCTGCTGTGGAGCGTGCAACCGCTGGACGATCCGCAACAGATGAATCTTCGCGACGATTCGCGCGACACCCTGCTCCAGCGCCTCGGCGCCGGCATGGGGGTGATTCAGCTCGGTGAGCGGGAGCAGGATCAGTGGCTGGAAAGCATCCGGGTTCAACTGGAAGAGGTGAGCCAGAGCGATCGAAGCTTCCTCACCGACGCTGGCGCTGGCGATCTCAGCGATGACTACGTGGAAATGGAAGAGATCGTCCTCACGGCCCCCGGTGAGTTCGACGCAGGCTATGCGGGTGAGCCCGCGGACGCCAGCTTCGTCGAGCAGATCCAGACCCTGAAGGAAGGTAGCTGGGTGGAATTTCTCGAC
>JBLRXD010000393.1:0-3546 GCA_047920935.1 Pseudomonadales bacterium
CGCGCTGATTCTCGAGCGCCGCAGCGCCGCATCAGGAGCAAGACCATGACGCGAGCGACCCGCCTGCAGCCACTCACCACTCAGCTGGTGTGGAACCGCCTGCTCGCCATCGTCGAGGAGCAGGCCCAGACGCTGATGCGCACGGCGTTCTCGACCGTGGTGCGCGAGGCCGGCGATCTGTCGGCGGGCGTATTCGACCCCCACGGACGGATGCTCGCCCAGGCGGTGACCGGCACGCCCGGTCACGTCAACGCCATGGCTGCGTCGGTGGGAAAATTCCTGCAGCGCTATCCCCTGGACGTCCTGAAGCCGGGTGACACCCTGCTCACCAACGACCCGTGGGATGGCACCGGCCATCTCAACGATTTCACCGTGGTGACGCCCGTTTACCATCACGGGCGCTGCGTCGCGCTGTTTGCGTCCACCAGTCACATCGCCGACGTGGGTGGGCGCGGCTTCGGCCCCGACGCCAACGATCTGTTCGAAGAAGGCCTGCAGATTCCCATTTCCTACCTGTTCCGGGAGGGCCGCCGCGACGAGACGCTCATGGCCATCATCGCCCGCAACGTGCGCGACCCGGTGGTGGCGGAAGGCGACCTTTACTCGCTGGCAGGGTGCAACGACAGCGGTGGTCGGCAGTTGCTGGAAATGCTCGACGACTTCGGCCTCAGCGGGCTCGAACAGGCCGGCCGGGAGATTCTCGAGACGTCGCAACGCGCCATGCTGGACGAGATCGCCCGCCTTCCTCATGGCGACTACCACAACCGCATGCGCATCGACGGTTACGACGAGCCGGTGGAACTGGTGTGTCGGGTCGGCATCCGCTCCGACGCCATCCTCGTGGACTTCGCCGGAACGTCGCCGGAATCCCCGTTCGGCATCAATGTTCCGCTGCCCTACACCGAAGCCTACGCTTCGTTCGGCGTGCGCTGTATCGTCGGCAACGACGTCCCCAACAACGCCGGCTCGTTGGCCGCCGTGCGCGTCACGGCCCCGCCCGGGTGCATCCTCAACGCCCGGCCGCCGCGAGCCGTTTCCGCACGCCACGCCATCGGCCAGATGCTGCCCGACGTGATCCTCGGCTGTCTCGATCAAGTGCTCCCGGGGCGGGTGCCGGCGGAGGGCGCTTCGTGCATCTGGAACCCGGTGTTCCGCAACAGCCACGCCGCCTCCGGTGGTGAGGAGGGCGATGGAAAGAACGGCCGGGAGCATGTCAGCTTCGTCACCAACCCCATCTACAATGGCGGCACCGGGGCGCGCCCGGGGAAAGACGGCCTTTCCACCACCGCCTTTCCATCGGGCGTGCGCACTACGCCCACCGAGGTGAACGAGGTGACCGCGCCGCTGGTGATCTGGCGTCGCGAGTACCGCACCGATTCCGGCGGCGCCGGCGAGCACCGGGGCGGGTTGGGGCAGATCATCGAGGTGGCTCACCGCTACGGCGCACCGTTCGTGGTATCTAAGATGTTCGATCGGGTGCAGCACCCGGCTCGGGGGCGTCAGGGCGGTGACGCGGGCGCCCCGGGCAGGGTTTACCTGCGCCAGGAGGCCCAGCCCGACGTGGAGTTGCGCGCCAAGGGGCGCGACGAAGTGCCCGCCGGGGCGACCTTGGTGATGGAATCACCGGGCGGCGGTGGCATGGGTGACGCTGCGAACCGCGATCAGCGGCTGGTGCGGATGGATCTCGAGGCGGGCCTGATTTCCGTCGAGGCCGCGCGCGATCGCTATGGGCTGCCAACCGCCGAGTGAGCTAGAGCCCCAGGTCGCTTCGCAGACGCTCGCGCAGCGCCTGTGCATCGCCATCGAGCGCAGCAGCGCGCACGCGGGTGCCGTCGCCACGGAACGTCAGCACCTGGCCGACGTGCGCGTCGTGGCGGGCGATGAATTCCCGACCGCGCGGCGTGCCGCTGTCAGCAACGAAGAAGTCCAGGCGATCGGCGTAGTCGGGCCGTACCTGGTCGAACAACGCCATGGCGTCGATGCTCGGCGGGGCAAAGCTTTCGAACACGAGCACCGCGGCCGGCCGGCCCTGTCCCACCTGGGTCACGTCGGAGTCGTACCCGGCCATGGGCAGATGCCGGACCACGAGTAACCCCGCCGCCAGAATGATGGCGATGGCGAGCAGAATTTGCACGGATCTGGACATAGGGCGCTCTCGCTTCAGGGCCGACATTTTCATCGATATGCTGGCGGCAGGCCAGAGCAGGTAAGCTGATGACGACCACCGACAAGACGCCGCCCTTTGCTCCCCTGGTGGAGCGGATCGCGGGGGAAGGTTCGCGCGCCTGGGAGATCCACACCCGAGCGCGCCAGTTGCAGGCCGAAGGCGCCGATATCATCCTGTTGAGCGTCGGTGATCCGGATTTCGCCACGCCGCCCGCCATCGTCGCCCGCGCGGTCGAGAGTCTGGGGCAGGGTGACACCCACTACACGCCCATTGCCGGCTTGCCGCGGCTGCGGCAGGCGGTGGCCCGCAATCACCAGCAACTGACCGGCCAGCAGGTCGCGCCGGAGCAGGTGGTGGTGACGGCGGGCGCACAGAACGCGCTGTACGCTGTCGCACAGTGCATCCTCGAGCCTGGCAGCGAAGTGATCGTGCCCGAGCCGACGTACGTGACCTACGAAGCCGTCATCGGCACCACGGGCGCCACCAGGGTGGTGGTTCCCCTGGCGCCGGAGAACGGCTTCCGGCCCGATCCGGCAGCCATCGCCGCCGCCGTCACCAGCCAGACCCGGGCGATACTCTTGAACACCCCGCACAACCCCACCGGCGCCATGATTCCGCGCGACGTTCTCGAGGCGATCGCCGCCATCTGCCGCGCCCACGATTTATGGCTGATCACCGACGAAGTCTACGCCGCACTGACGTTCGAAGCCGAGCACGTCAGCCCGGCTTCACTGCCGGGAATGGCGCAGCGCAGCGTGGTGATCTCGAGCCTGTCGAAGTCGCACGCCATGACCGGCTGGCGCGTCGGCTGGGTGGTCGCGCCCAGAGCGTTGGCCGCCCATCTGGAGACGCTGCTGCTGTGCATGCTCTACGGTACGCCCGGCTTCGTGCAGGAGGCGGCCATCGTCGCGCTCTCCGCTGAGATGACGGAGCAGGACGAGATGCGCGCCAGCTACCGGCGCCGGCGCGATCTGGTCTGCGGGCGGCTCGAGGCCGGACAAGCGAACGGGGCGCCTGTGTCCTGCCACCGCCCGGCAGGGGGGATGTTCGTGGTGATCGACGTGCGCGCCAGCGGGCTGAGCGGCCGTGACTTCGCCTGGGGCCTGCTCGAGCAGGAAGGGGTGTCGCTGCTGCCGGCCGAGGCCTTCGGGCCGAGCGCCCGAGGCCATCTGCGCCTCAGCCTGGCCGCCTCGGAAGCGGTGCTCGAAGAAGCCTGCAGGCGCATCATCCGCTACGCCGCTTCGATCGCCAGCGTAGATGTGAGTTGAAGCCATGCGTTGGAACCCGGGCTTGTATTTCAGATTGATTTGGGCAAAATACGCGGCCCAAGCGGGAATAGCTCAGTTGGTAGAGCACAACCTTGCCAAGGTTGGGGTCGC
>JBLRXD010000394.1:0-3526 GCA_047920935.1 Pseudomonadales bacterium
CGGCGAGCGGCAGCGGGTCGCCATCGGCCGCACGCTGCTGACCCGCCCACGGCTGCTGTTGATGGACGAACCCCTGGCCGCCCTCGACGTGCGCCGCAAGGCGGAGATCCTGCCTTACATCGAGCGGCTTCCGGAGGCGTTCGGCATCCCGGTGATCTACGTCACCCACGCCATCGACGAGGTCGCGCGGCTGGCGCGCCACATGGTGGTGCTGAACGCGGGCCGCGCGCTCGCGGACGGCGCCGTGACCGATGTTCTCGAGCGCCTCGATCTGCAGAGCGCTACCGGAGGGTTCGAGGACGGTGTGGTCCTCGCCGCCCGGGTGCTCAGCCACGATGACGGCTATCGGCTGACACGGCTCGACCATCATGGCCAGCCGATCGAGATTCCCATGGTGGATCTGCCGGTGGGCAGCGACGTGCGCCTGCTCGTCCGCGCTCGCGATGTATCGCTGGCGACGGTGCGGCCGCAGGGAATCTCGGTGCGTAACATCATCGCCGGCAGCGTCGTGCGCATCGAAGCAGCGCCGGATTCGGCCTACGCCGAAGTGCTGGTGGACGTCGGTGGGGCCAGGCTGCGCGCACGAATAACCCGCGCGGCCGTGGCCGAGCTGTCGCTGGCGCCGGGCATGGCGGTCTATGCGCTGGTGAAATCCGTCGCTTTCCAGGATCCTGGCGGTAGCCGCAGCAGCAGCGCACGCTGATGCAAAGGCGACGCTCATGAACCGGAAGACTCTTGCCGGCTTCGGCAACTTCTACGACTGGCTCCAGCAGGCCTGCCCGCCAAGCGCCCGACGCGCGTATACTCGAAAGAAACCGGGGGAGGAGCAACCGCTGTGCGCATCATCGACGTCGACGCTCATTTTCACGAACCCGTGGACTGGCTGCAGAGCACTGATCCCGCACTCGCCGGGCAGCTCGGGCCGCCGCCTCGCTTCATCGACATCGCCGATGCCGTCTTCGGCATCAACAACCCGGCGATCTCGCAACTGCCCGAGTGGCAGCAGCCGCAGGCCACCTGGGATACCGTGTTGCCCGGCTTCGTGCAGCACCTCGAAATGACCGATACGCGGCAGCCCGCCCATCAGGCCGATCTGGCGGGTGACCCCGTCTGCGACCCGCAGGCGCGGCTCGAAGCGTGCGACGCGGAAGGCATCGACGTGCAGTTTCTCAACCCGTCGTTTCTGGTGAATACCATCGTGCAGGCGGCGCGCGCGCGTCGCCCCGACCTCATCCCGCAGATCCGCGAGCGTTGGAATCGCTGGGCGATGGATATGGTGCACGGGCATACCGATCGGCTGATGCCGGTAACCCAGATCGACCTGAACGACGTACCGGGATCGATTGCCGAGATGACCCGCATGCGCGCGCTCGGCAGCCGCGGCTTCGCCATCGGCGAGTCGCCGGTGGGCATCGGCCGCGCCACCGCTGACGGCCGCGGCGCGATCGGCCGCTCGCTCACCCACCCGGATTTCGAGCCGCTCTGGTCGGCGGCCGAAGATCTCGGGATGGCGGCCATCGCCCACGTCGGATTCTCCCGCGAGCGTATCCAGTTCGGCTGGGCCAACAACGGCGCGAAGGATCTCACCACCTACAGCCTGCTGAGCATGGTGGTTGCCCCGCAGCTTGGCCCGCAGCTGCTGCTGGGCGCGCTGGTGTTCGACGGCGTGCTCGAGCGGCACCCGAAGCTTGCGGTGGTGGTGGAGGAGGTCGGCATCTCCTGGCTGCCGCACCTGGTCGGCGTGCTCGATCACGCGGTGGGGCGTGGCAGCCGTGAACAGCTCGCCGACGGCGAGTTCCGCCCGGATTTCGCTGGCAGCGCCTATCGATTGCCGTTGGCGCCGTCTGAGTACCTTGCCCGTCAGGTCAAGGTGACGCCGCTGGTAGTGAACGAACCGCTGCAGCCGGTGCTCGATCGGGTGCCAGCCGGCATGCTGTGCTTCTCCAGCGATTATCCGCACGTGGAGGGTACTGCGTCTGCCGTCGCCATCTGCGAGCGGCAGTTAGCCGGCTATGCACCGGAAGTCCGCCAGTCGTTCTATGGGGACATCGGGGCACAGATCGGGCTGTAGCTCCGGGCGCGCACCGGGCGCGCGTTAAAGATGCAGGTTGACGAATCATGGTGGTTGACATACGGTTGCCAGATCGTCCGGCAGACCCACATGACCCAATCACCAGCACGCTTGATGCAGGAAATCGCGCGGCTCGACCCGAAGGCGGCGGCGCGGCGCCTGATCGAAGCGCAGTCCGGCGACGACTGGCTGGACGAGTTCGCCGCGCAACTCGACCGGCAGCGTAACGCCGACACGCTGGCACGCATCCTCGCCGTGTGGGATCTCAACCAGTCCGACGCTGCGCGCATCTTCGATGTGAGCCGCCAAGCCATCAGCAAGTGGATGAATCAGGGGGTTCCGCCAGATCGCGCCGAGGCGGTGGCGACGCTGGCCGCGGCCACCGACCTGCTCGTGACGTATCTCAAGCGCGAGCGCATCCCTGCGGTCGTGAGGCGTTCCGCGCGGGCGCTCGGCGACCGCTCGTTGCTCGCACTGGTCGAGGGTCGTGACTTCCGAGCCGCCCTTGAGGCCTGCCGCGACATGTTTGCGTTTGGCGAGGCCCGCGACTGAAACCCGTCGTCGAGCCACTGCCGAACGGCCACTGCTGGTGGCGCATCGCCGAGCGCGGCTGGAGCGACCCCCTCGACCCCCGGCACGCACAGGCGCGCGGCGGCCGCTGGAACCTGCCCGGCAGTCATCCCACCCTGTATCTGAGCGAAGATCGGGTTACCGCCCGGCTCAACCTGCGCCGCTTCATCGCCGATTGGCCGTACGAGCCCGAGGATCTGCGGGCAGACAACGGACCGCTGCTCATTGGCGCCACCCTGCCTCGCGGCCAGAACGTGGCCGACGCACACAGCCCCCGTGGCGTCGCCGCGCTGCACCTGCCCGCCACCTATCCGCTGGATGCGAATGGCAAGCCGGTGCCGCACGCCCGCTGTCAGCCGATCGGTCAGAGCATCAACGATGCGGGTCTGCGCGGTGTGCGGGCGCGTTCGGCTCAGAGCCCCGACGGCGCCGGCCGCGAATTGGCCTGGTTCCCGGCCACCGCCCGCAGCAGGGCACGCCGGGTCGAGACGCTCGAGTTCGATCGGTGGTTCTGGGGCTGAGCCCCACGCGCGAGCTCACCTTCCCGAATTCGCCGCCGACCCGGGCCCCGGCATGAAGCTGATGCGGTTTCGGCATCGCGCCCGAGAGGATTGGAAAATCGTCTTCATGAGAACACATCCGCCGTATGCGACCATGACCGCCATCTGTGGTTCGGAGACAACGAGATGATCGACATCAAACGGCTGCTCGCCCTGCCGGTACTCTGCGCCGGTCTGCTCATTGGCGGCTGTGCCGAGGAGTCGAAGCCGGCCGACAGCGACGACGTGAAGCGGGAGGCTCGCGAGTTGGCGGACGCGCTTCGGACCTACAGCGCCGAGCAGAAGGAACAGGCGGTGGAGGAAGCGCGGCAGGCCGTTGCCGAAT
>JBLRXD010000395.1:0-3505 GCA_047920935.1 Pseudomonadales bacterium
GATCACGGCGGCAGCTTGCGTATCCCGGCCTGCTACTGCGGCGTCGTCGGCTACCGGGCGAGCCCCGGCGTTGTTCCCCACGAGGCGCGTACCACGCCGCAGACGTTCTACAGCCTGCAGGGGCCGATGGCGCGATCAGTGGCCGACGTGGCGCTGCTTCTGAGTGTGATCGCGCAGCGCACCGAAGGGGCAGAGCGCGATCCCATGGTGTTTCCGCTCGATGCTTCCATACTCGCGCAGCTCGAGAGCGTCGACCTCGGCCGCTTGCGCATCGCCGTGACAGCCGACTTGGGTGGCGTGCTGGTGTCGGAGACGGTACGCCGCGCGTTCGATCGACGGATAAACTGGCTGGCCGGACGTGTCGCGCTGCTCGAGAAAGCCCCCATCGACCTGCGCGCAGCCCCAGGTGTCGACTGGCATCTGCGGCAAGATCTGTTCGTCAGCCAGTATCATCTCGACGCGCCGCAGTGGGACGCCGGGTTCAACCCCAACGTGCGGGCGACCTACGAATCGGCGCTGCGCACGCCCATGGCCGAGATCGCCGCCGCGCGCCGCACGCAGATGGCGCTGTATCAAGCGTTCGCTGCCCTGTTCGACGATTTCGATCTGGTCATCTGCCCCGGCGTCAGCGTGCCGCCCTTCCCCTGGACGCAACTGAATCCGCAGGAGATCGACGGGCAGCCGGTCGACAACTACATGGCCTGGCTGGCGCTGACCGCCTCGCTCACGGTCGTTGGGCACCCGGTGGTCGCCCTGCCCTGCGGCATCGACGACCACGGTACCCCGTTCGGCATTCAAGTGGTCGGGCGGATGTACGGGGACCAGCGACTGCTCGCTGCCGCGGCGGCGCTCGAACGGGCATTTGCCGGAGATCCGCTGATGGCGCGCCCGGCGCCTGACGTCACCCGCCTTGCCGGCCTCGTCAGCGAATGCCGGACGCGGGGCAGAGAGGTGGCCGCAGGCTCTGGAATCACCCGCGTTACCAATCGCAAGCAAGGTAACTGACCCAAGGCGCATCCGAAGACGCGCCTTGGGTGTCGGCCGGTGGCCTCAGCCGCGGCCTCAGCCGGCGCTGTAGCCCAGCATGGCCTTGGTCTCGAGGAACTCCTCGAGGCCCCACTCGCTGAACTCGCGGCCGTTGCCCGATTGCTTATAGCCACCGAAGGGCGCGCCCGGGTCGACGCCGGCGCCGTTGAGGTGCACGTTACCGGCGCGGATGCGGCGGCCCACCTGAGCGGCGCGATTGAGATCACCGGAACTGACGTAGGCCGACAAGCCGTAGACAGTATCGTTGGCGATACGTACCGCCTCTTCTTCATCGCTGTAGCCGATGAGCGACAGCACCGGCCCGAAGATCTCCTCCTGGGCGATGCTCATGTCGTTGCTGACATTGGAGAAGATGGTGGGCTTGATGAAGTAGCCGCGGTTCATGCCGTCGGGACGCCCGACGCCGCCGCACTCGAGCTTCGCGCCCTCGTCGATACCCTTCTGGATCAGCGTCTGCACCTTGTCGAACTGGACGCTGGAGACCACCGGACCGATCTGGGTGTTGGCATCGCTGGGATCGCCGACCTTGATCTGCTCGGCGGTGGCCTTGGCGATGGCAGCCGCCTCTTCCATGCGGGCCGCGGGTACCAGCATCCGCGTCGGCGCGTTGCACGACTGCCCGGTGTTCATGCAGACACCGAAGGTATCGCGCGCTACCACTTTGGCGAAATCGGCATCGTCGAGGATCACGTTGGGCGACTTGCCCCCCAGTTCCTGGGCGACGCGCTTCACGGTCTTGGCGGCGTTCTCCGCCACCGAGATGCCGGCGCGGGTGGAGCCGGTGAACGACATCATATCGATGTCCGGGTGCGACGACATCGGTATGCCGACGTCGGGACCGTCACCATGGATGAGGTTGAAGACCCCGGCCGGCACACCGGCGGCGTGCATGACTTCGGCGAAGATCACCGCGTTCAACGGTGCGATCTCCGAAGGCTTGAGCACCATGGTGCAGCCGGCAGCGATGGCCGGACCAACCTTGGCGGCGATCTGATTCAGCGGCCAGTTCCACGGCGTGATCAACCCGCACACCCCGATGGGCTCGCGGACGATCAGATTCTTGCCTACCTGCCGCTCGAACTTGAACTCCTTCATGGCGTTCAGCGAGTACATCAGGTGGCCGAGCCCCGCCGGCGCCTGGGCGGCGTTGGCCAGACCGATGGGCGCGCCCATCTCCTGGGAGACGATGGCGGCGATGTCGCCCATGCGCTCTTTGTAAGCCGCGATGATCTTCTCCAGCAGAGCGGCGCGCTCTTCCAGAGACGTGAGAGAGAAGCTCGCGAATGCTTTCTTGGCCGCGGCTACGGCGCGGTCTACGTCTTCCTTGTTGCCCATGGCGATGCTGGCGATGGGCTCCTCGGTAGCTGGGTTGATGACATCCAGCGTGCCCTTGCCGATGGGGTCTACCCACTGGCCATCGATGTAGAATTTTCGGTAATTGTTGCTCATGGCTTTCCTGCCTCCTGTCTGCCGATCTAGCGGGTCGTTCATATCGAGTCGAGCCGGTTAGGATGACACAGCACCCGACCGGATGCATCCGACCGAGTTGACGACGCGCGAGCCTGGTGCTTTGATCGCGCACCCTGGAGAAGCACCATGAGTTGGCCCCGGCGAATCATCTGCTCGAGCTTTTGCCGCTGGCTGCCGGCGGCGGCAGCGTTGCTGGCGGGCGCCGCCTGGGGCGCGGGGGACTGGCCGCGGCTTGCCGACGGCAGGCCCGACCTGAACGGCGTCTGGCAGGCGCTGAACACCGCCAACTATGACATCAGGCCCCATGATGCCCGCGCCGCCCTGATGCTGGTGGACGGCCCCGCCGGGCCGGTGCCCGCGCCACAACTGGCGCCGCTGGGCGCTGTGGGCGCAGTGCCGGCTGGTCCTGGCGTGGTGGCAGGCGGCGAGATCCCCTACCAGGGCTGGGCCTTCGAGCGGCAGCAGGAAAACCAGCGCGACTGGATCAACCGCGACCCGGAGATTCGCTGCTTTCTCCCCGGCGTGCCCCGCGCCCACTACATGCCCTACCCATTCCAGATCGTGCAAGGCAGCGGCTCGCTGTACTTCGCTTACGAGTACGCCGGCGCGGTGCGCAACGTCCATCTCGTCGATCCCGGCCCGCCTCCGCGCCCTTCATGGATGGGCCAGTCCGTGGCGCACTGGGAAGACGACACCCTGGTCATCGTGGTCTCCGGGTTCAACGGCCGCACCTGGCTCGATCGCGCCGGCAACTTTCACAGCGACGCCCTGATCGTGACCGAGCGCTTCACCCCCACCAGCGCCTACACGCTCGAATACCAGGCGACGCTCGAAGACGTCAAGGTCTATACCCGACCGTGGACCATGCGCATGACCCTGTATCGGCGAGTCGGGGACGATGCCCGCATCCACCCCCTCAAGTGCGCAGCGTTCGTGGAAGAGTTGATCTACGGGCACCTGCGGCAGGAGCCATAGCGCACGGAGCGCG
>JBLRXD010000396.1:0-3493 GCA_047920935.1 Pseudomonadales bacterium
GCCTGGGCGGTGGACAGGTAGTAGCTGCCGTCCCGCAGCCCCTGGCCGAGCAGGTCGAGCGAAGCGAACGGGTCGATCATTCCACCACCCTCGGCACCAGGTACATGCCGTCCCGGGTAGCCGGGGCAAGGGCTTGAAAGCGCTCCCGGTCGATGGTTTCGGTAACCTGGTCGGGGCGCAGTCGCGCTGCATCGCCAAGTGGGTGCGCCAATGGCTCGACGCCGTCGGTGGCCACCGTCTGCATCTGATCAACCATGGCGATGATGCGCTCGAGATCCTCGCGCACGGCCTGCCGCTCGTCGTCGTCGAGCGCCAGTTGGGCCAGCTTGCACAGGTGTGTCAGGTCGATGTCAGCCATGGCGGGCAAGCCTAATGCAAGCCACGAGCGATCTCCAGCACACCGGTGCGGCTCGGAGACTATTGCCCTTCCGAGGCTGTGCAGCAGTTCCCGGTAGTCACGCAAATTGTTAGAGTACCGCCGCTCCGCGCGCTCTATACTTCATCAAAGGCTGAGTTCCCTCACACATGTTCAAGAAAATTCGCGGGTTGTTCTCCCGGGATCTATCCATCGACCTGGGCACAGCGAATACTCTGATCTATGTTCGCGATCAGGGCATCGTGCTCGATGAACCATCCGTAGTCGCCATCCGGGTCCAGGGTAATCAGAAGAGCGTCGCCGCCGTCGGTCTGGAAGCCAAGCGCATGCTTGGCCGCACACCCGGCAACATCACCGCCATTCGACCACTCAAAGACGGCGTCATCGCCGATTTTCTCGTCACCGAAAAGATGCTCAAGTACTTCATCGGCAAGGTGCACGAAAACAGCCTGGTGCGCCCGAGCCCACGGGTGCTGGTTTGCGTGCCCTGCAAGTCCACCGAGGTGGAGCGGCGCGCCATTCGCGAGAGTGCGCTGTCGGCTGGCGCCAGAGACGTGCGGCTGATCGAGGAACCCATGGCCGCAGCCATCGGCGCCGGTCTGCCGGTGCACGAGGCGGTGGGCACGATGGTGGTGGATATCGGCGGCGGTACCACCGAAATCGCCATCATCTCGTTGAACGGCATCGTTTACTCAGACACCGTGCGGGTCGGTGGCGACCGCTTTGATGAGGCCATCGTCGCCTACGTGCGGCGCACCCAGGGCAGCCTCATCGGCGAGGCCACCGCAGAGCGCATCAAGCAGGAGATCGGCGCGGCCTATCCGCAGAAGGAGCTGCGCGAGATCGACGTCCGCGGCCGCAACCTGGCGGAAGGGGTGCCGCGCAGCTTCACCTTGAACAGTAACGAGATTCTCGAAGCGCTCCAGGAGCCTCTGTCGATGATCGTCACCGCTGTGAAGAGCGCGCTCGAGCAGTGTCCGCCGGAACTGGCGTCGGACATCGCCGAGACCGGGCTGGTGCTCACCGGCGGCGGCGCGCTGCTGCGCGACGTCGATGTGCTGCTGCAGGAGGAGACGGGCCTTCCGGTGATCGTCGCCGAAGACCCGCTGACCTGCGTGGCCCGAGGCGGCGGCAAAGCCCTGGAGATGATGGATCGCGCAGGAAATGCCGACCTGCTGTCCACGGAGTGATGCTCGGGAGCTAGCTCATTAAGGCACTGTTCGTCAGAAAATCCGGAGCGGGCTACCTGCTGGTAGCGCTCGCCCTGGTTTCTGCGATTCTCATCACCGTCGAGTCCGCCACCCGCCTGCTCGAGCCCGTGCGCGGGCCGCTGAGCAATCTGGTAGTGCCCATTCAGACCATCGCCGCGTTGCCGCGCCTGGTGTCGGGCGAGGTAGGTGACGTGGTGGCGACGCGCGACAGCCTGGCCGGGCGCAACGCGGAACTGCAACGTCGGGTGCTCGAGCTGTCGCAGATTTCCCAGCAGTTCCAGGCGTTGAAGACCGAGAACGAACGGCTGCGCGCCCTGCTCGGCAGTCGTGCGCGGCTGCCCGAGGAGGTGTTGATCGCCGAGATCATCGGCGTGGTTCCGGCGCCGACCACCCACCAGGTGATCCTCGATAAGGGCACCGATGCCCAGGTGCGTGTCGGCGATGCGGTGATCGACGCTCACGGGCTGTTCGGCCAGGTGGTCGAGGTGAACCGCTTCACCAGCCGCGTCATGCTGGTCACCGATGTCAACCACGCGGTGCCGGTGCAGATCAATCGCAATGGCGTGCGCAGCATCGCCGGTGGCACAGGGCAATTCGACGTGCTGCAACTCGAGAACGTATCGGTGACGGCGGACATCCAGCAGGGCGATCGGCTCGAGACCTCCGGGCTCGGTGGGCGATTTCCTCCCGGCTATCCGGTGGGTTATGTCGAGCGGGTGAGCATCGAGCCCACCGCCGCGTTCGCTAACGTCTCGGTGCGGCCGCTGGCGCAGCTCGATCGCTCGCGCCACGTGCTGGTGGTGATGCCCGCGCCCGCCGCCGCGCCTGCCGAGCTGGAGTTCGATCCTGAGCCGGCCGCCACCGAGAGCCCGGCGGATCCGCCGCAGCATTCGAGCGCAATGGGGGTTGGCCCGTGAATCCATTCCAGGGCGGTTGGTTGATTCTGTTGACCCTGGCGGCCGCCATGGTGCTCGCCGTGGTGCACCTGCCGGAAACCTGGCCCCAGTGGCTCGGCTGGCTGCGCCCGGCCTGGGTGGCGCTGGTCATCTTCTATTGGGTCACCGAGCTGCCGCATCGAATCGGGCTGATCTCCGCCTGGGCGCTCGGCATCCTGGTGGACGTGCTGCAGGCCGAGCCGCTGGGTTTGAACGGCGTAATCCTGGCAACCGTCACCTACGTCGGCTGGCGCTTTTACGAGCGTTTGCGGATGTATAGCATCCTCCAGCAGTGCGGCGTGGTGTTCCTGCTGGTGGTGGGCGCCGAGCTGACGCGGGCGCTGGTGCTGGAGCTGGTGGCCGGCCGGGGCTGGAGTTGGGGGCTGTTCGGCCCGGCGGTGTTGAGCATGCTGGCGTGGCCGTTCGTGGCGCTGTTGCTGACCAGGCTGCGGTTGCAGTTCCGGGTGACGTGAGCGCTGATGCGGCTGATCCTCGCATCCAGATCACCGCGCCGCGCCGAATTGCTGGCTCAGTTGGGGCTGGTTTTCGAGGTGCGGGCTGCCGACGTCGATGAGACCTGGGTGCCCGGGGAAGATGCGGCCGGTTACGTGCTCCGCCTGGCGCGAGCCAAGGCTCGGGCGGTGCGCAGCCGAATACGTGAAGTAGCCGGCGACGGCACGGCGCCAGGCGTCGTGATCATCGGCGCCGACACCAGCGTGGTGCTGGATGATCGGGTGCTCGGCAAACCCGGCAACGAAGCCGAAGGTGTCGCCATGCTGCTGGCGCTGTCGGGCCGCACTCACCAGGTGATGACCGGTGTGGCCGTTTGTGACGATGCCCGCATCGAAAGCCTTTGCGTGACCACTCGAGTGCGCTTCCGGGCCATCGACGTTGATGAGGCACGAGCCTACTGGAACACCGGTGAAGCCGCCGACAAAGCCGGCGGTTATGGTATTCAGGGAATTGGCGGT
>JBLRXD010000397.1:0-3482 GCA_047920935.1 Pseudomonadales bacterium
GATCGGCGTCGACTACGCCATCGTCTCCAGCACGCACACCCACTCGGCTCCGGATCTGGTGGGGCTGTGGGGGCCGGGGCGATTCTCCACCGGGGTCGATCCGGCCTACAAAGAACGGGTCATCGCGGCGGCCGTGGATGCCATCGTCCAGGCGGTCGCCGCGCTGCGCCCCGCCCGGTTTCGCTTCGCCGTGGATGAACGCGGCGCCGAATCCATGATCGCCGACACCCGCGAACCAATCATCATCCATGGCGCGCTGCGGATGATGCAGGCCGTCGATGCCGGAAGCGGCAAAACGCTTGGCACCCTCGTCTCCTGGGACAATCACCCGGAAACCATCTGGAACAGGAACCTCATGATCACCTCCGGCTTCCCGCACTACCTGCGTGAAGGCATCGAGAGGGGCGTCTGGCACGGTGATACGCTGATTGCAGAGGGGCTCGGCGGCACGGCGATTTTTGCGCCAGGAAATATCGGTGGGTTGATGACCACCGATCCTTCGCTGGAAATTTCCGACCCCTTCGGCGATGGCGCGCACCTGGAGCCTTCCTTCGCCAAGGTTCGGGCCCAGGGTCTCACGCTCGCACTGCTGTCGATGCAAGCGCTGCGATCGGACGCAGCCGTGGACATCGAGCGTGGCGCCATCGCCCTGAGGGCGAAATCCGTCGAGCTGCCCATGGATAACTGGCTGTATCGCCTCGCCGCGGTCGCGGGCCTGTTCGACCGGGGCCTCAGCGGATGGATGAAGGTTCGTTCGGAGATCAGCTTCTGGCAGCTCGGCCCGGCCGACTTCCTGCATCATCCCGGCGAGCTCTACCCGGAGATAGCCGATGGTGGCATCGAGGCGCCCGCAGGGCAGGATTTCGAACTGGCGCCGCAGGAAACCCCGCCGCTTCGCTCGGTGATGACCGGGCAGTTCCGGTTCATCTCCGGTTTGTCCAATGACATGGTCGGCTACATCATCCCGAAGAGTCAGTGGGACCAGCGGCCGCCGCACACCTACGGACAGGATCGCCCACCCTACGGCGAGATCAATTCGCTCGGCCCGGAGACGGCGCCGATATTGCACCGTGCGATGATGGACCTGATGCAGGCCCGGTGAGCTTCGCACCGTCGCTGCACCGATGCTGCGGCTCGACGGCACGAAACTTGTCTGCTTGAGGTGGCACGGTACTGAGAGATGAAAAAATGATCCTGAACGACCAGCAGGCCACGCTCTGCAAGCGCAATACCACCGATTACTCCGGCCTCTCCGCCGTCTTCCTGAACTGCACCCTGAAGCGGGACGACACCGACTCGCATACCGGGAGGCTGCTCTCGGTGCCGGCGGAGATCATGCGCCGCAGCGGCGTCGATGTAACGGTGATCCGGCCGGCGACGATGCCCATCGCCTTCGGCGTTCAGCCCGACATGACCGAGCACGGCTGGCCCGAGGATGCGTGGCCCGGGCTCTGGCGCAGAATCGCGGCGGCAGAGATCCTCATCATCGGCACGCCCATCTGGCTCGGTGAGGAAAGCTCGGTCTGCCGGCTGATGATCGAGCGGCTCTACGCGATGTCGGCGATTCTGAACGATAAAGGGCAGAGCAGCTTCTACGGCAAGGTCGGCGGCGCAGTCGTCACCGGCAACGAAGACGGCATCAAGCACTGCGCCATGACCATCCTCTACGCGCTGCAACACCTCGGCTACACGATTCCGCCGCAGGCCGATTGCGGCTGGATCGGCGAAGCCGGGCCAGGGCCGAGCTACGGCGATGACGGCGCCGGGATCGACAACGACTTCACCCAGCGCAACACCACCATCATGACCTGGAATCTGCTGCACCTGGCGCGGATGTTGAAGCAAGCCGGCGGGCTTCCCAACCACGGCAACGACCGCAACGCCTGGGCGGCCGGCTGCCGGTTCGACTACGAGAATCCCGAGCATCGGGCCTGATCCTCGCGGCGGTTCATACCGAAATTCGGGTAGCCTGGTGACCGGGAAACTGGTATACCTCCCGCCGAATTTCCTTCGCAGGAGCGCCCCCCATGTCCGGCACGAGCATGTCCGGCACGAGCACGACCAGCGCTACCCCGGCCGCAGAGAGCCCGCGCCTGCTGATCGGCCTGTGCAACGGCATGGCGCTCGGCACGTTGTTCTGGGTCGTCTGCTGGTGGCTGATCACCTGACCTGAAGCTTCCAGCGCCGGCGGGGCGGTTCAGCTCTCAGCCCGGTCGCCGGTCAGCTGCCGCCAACGCTTCCCGCTGCCGGGGGAACATCCACCATGTACGGCCTGGAATTCTTCGCGGTCCAACTGATCATCCTGCTTATCGTGGGACCGATCCTCGGAATCATCGCCTGGGTGAAGGTTCGCGAGTTGCGACGGGAACTGCCGACGACCGAGGTGATACCCCGCCTGCTCGCCCGCATCGAGGCTCTGGAACGGCGCCTGAACCAACTCGAGGGCCGCGCTCCGGCATCCGATGCGTTGTCGAGCGAGTCGATCGCACCGGAACCGCCTACCGCGCCGATGGCCGCGGAACCCATACCGGTGCCACCGCCCGCGCCCCCACCCACCGTCGCGACCGCGCCGGTCCAGCGCGGTCGCGACCTCGAGGCGTTGATCGCCGGGCGGTGGCTGAACCGTATCGGTCTGCTGCTCGTACTCATCGCGATCGCCTATTTTCTCAAGCTGGTCATCGACAACGCGTGGATCGGGCCGACCGGTCAGGTGGCGCTCGGCGTGGTCGCCGGCGCGGGCCTGCTTGCCTTCAGCCAGTGGCTGCTCGGCCGCGGCTACGAGTACTTTTCGGAAGGCATCACGGCGCTCGGCGCCGGCGTTCTGTATCTCTCGCTGTGGGCGGGCAGCACCTATTATCAGGTGTTCTCGCTGGAGGTGGCGTTCGTCGCCATGCTCGGCGTGACCGCCGCGACGATCGCCATCGCCATGGGGCGCGACTCGCAGCGCATCGCCTTGCTCGCACTGATTGGCGGCTTTGTCACGCCGCTGCTGGTGAGCACGGGCACCGACGCGCAGGTTGCGCTGTTCGGCTACATCGCCGTCCTGAACGCCAGCCTGCTGGCGGTGGCGTGGAAGAAGTCGTGGCGCTGGCTCGAACTGCCGGCCTTCGTCTTCACGATGATCTATTTCTGGGGCTGGTACGGCCGCTTCTATCACGTCGCCGAACCGCTGGTGCGCACGCTCGCCTTCGCCGGGCTGTTCTTCGCCCAGTTCTCGGCGCTGTCGGTGGTGCGCGCGCGGCGCTGGGGCGCCCTCACCGGCGACCAGGCGCTGCTGGTGCTGATGAATGGTCTGGCTTTCCTGGTCGCGGTGGTGACGCTGCTGTACGACGACCATCGCTGGGCCGCCACCTTCGCCACCCTCGCGCTGGCCGCCGCACACCTGGTGCTGCTGCGGCTGCTGCCTGCGGCGGCGGATGCCGACGGCCAGACCGACCGGATGACGCGACTGCTGTTCGCGGGCCTTGCGCTGACGTTGATCA
>JBLRXD010000398.1:0-3481 GCA_047920935.1 Pseudomonadales bacterium
GCCGACACCGGCAACGCCGCCAGGATGCCCCGACCAATCCAGCCGAACCTCGACCAGAACGCATAAGCGATCAGCACCGTGAGCGGGGCAAACATTGCCATCTGGACGCCAAGCTCACCCTGGTTGGCGAACCAGCCGGCCGGCCCGCGAAACCCGAATCCCGGGATGCTGAAGCCCGAGAATACGAATGAGCGGAGGCCGAACTGGGACAACCTCAGGTTGCACAACACGAAAACCAGGAACAGGAGAAAGAACCGGTCGCGGCTGGTCACGGTGTTGGTGAGCAAAAAATAGATGACCAGCCAGGGAACAAGTGAGCTCCACTTTGACAAGCCGTAAACCGGGAACTCGGCAAAGACCAAGGAAATCACCGCAATGATGAAATAGGCGATCAAAGCCCCGTTGACAGGGCTGTGTGTCCACCCTCGGCGCCCCGCTTCGGGCACCAACGCAGCGAATCCGACGAGAATCACCAGCATTGGCCAGGGAAGCACGTCGATGGAGGGGAAACGGGTCTGTGGCCGGATGTACTCGAAGATGATGTACAGGCACGACAGCTGGAACGCCAGGCTCTGCGCTGTGAATCCACGCCACAGCACCTTGGGGTGCCAGCTGCCATCAACCAGTCCTGATCCCTCGTGCACCTCCCCTGCCCCACCGTTCAACCCGCGCCGGCGGTGGCGCACAGCACTCATGCGATTTCCGCCATGGCTCGGAAACGCGCATTGGTGGCGGCCAACTCGTCATACGTGCCCTCCGCGACCAAGCACCCCTGCTCCAACAGGAAGATCCGGTCGCAGGCCCGCACCGTGCTGAGACGATGCGCAATCATGATGACCGTCTTCCGCCCACCGAGGTTGTTCACGGCCTCCATCACGGCCTGCTCGGTAAGGTTGTCCAGCGCGCTGGTCGCCTCGTCGAGCATCAGCACATCGGGATCGTGGTAGAGGGCGCGTGCAATGCCAATCCGCTGGCGCTGCCCGCCCGAGAGCCGCACCCCGCGCTCGCCCACCTCGGTGTCATAGCCCTTAGGCAACTCATTGACGACGAACTCGTGCAGGTTGGCGATCCGCGCCGCACGCTCGACCGCCCCAAGGTCGATTTGCCGGGGCGGGACGCCAAAGGCAATATTGCCCGCCACCGTGTCATCGGACAGAAAAATCTGCTGCGGCACGTAGCCCAGCGAGCGCTGCCAAGCGGGCACGCGCTCGTCCTTCAGTTCCTCCCCGTCGATTCGAAGACAGCCCTCCTGTGGCCGGAGCAGCCCTAGGACCAGGTCCGCAGTCGTGGTCTTGCCGGAGCCCGTCGAACCGACCAGTCCCACCCGGCTGAACGCCGGGATCGTGAGCGAGAGCCCCTCCACGGCACGCCGCTCGGCACCCGGGTATCGATAACTCACCCCTTCGAAGACCAGGGATTGGCGCAGCGGCCAGCGGGTCTCGTCCCGGAAGCCAGCGCCACGCCCGGCCGGTGGTTGAGTCTGCAGAGAGGCAAAATCGGCAACCAGGGCATCGAGTGCAGCTTCCGAGAACCGCAGCTGAGACACGTCGCGGTAGATATTCTGCAAGGCCGGCATGAGCCGATAAGCGCCGAAGGCATACAGCGCGATCACGGGCAGGGCTTCCTGGAAGCCGCCGTAGTTCCCGATGAGATACACCAGCGCGAGCAACATGCCGCCAAACAGCAATGCTTGCATGGCGAAGCTCGGCAGCTGGGCGATCACGCCCGAGCTAATCTGCCGAGCCGCAAGTACCTGGGCGGGTTTAAGGTAGCGCCGCACGAACGATTCCTCGAGCCCTGCGACCTTGACTTCCTTAATGCCGCCGAAAGCTTCCTGGACAATATGAAATCGGCGCTTGTTAGCCTTCCGCCGGTCCTGGCCAATCCGCCGCAAGCGCCGGCGCAAGGCCATTGAAACCAGCATAAAACCGCCGCCCACCCCCCCACCGATGACGACCGCAAGGACAGGATCCACCGCGATGAGTAGCGCGAGAAGAAATACAGCCACCAGCACGTGGGCGATCGCTTGCATCGCCGGGAAAAGTGAACCGTTGATGACCTGCTTGACCTCGGCGAGCACGGCCGTCGCGAGATCCGAGCTGTTACGATTAAGGAACCACTCGTAGGGCTGGCGCAGGTACCCCCCGACCAGCCGTCCACTCCAGCTACACTCGCGGTTATGAGAGAAGCGAAGCTGTGCCCAAATGCCAAGCGCATTCAACGCTAGCGAAATTACAAGAATGGAAAAAAATACCAGTCCGAGAAACACTAAGAAATCTTGCTGGCTTTGAAAGCCAAAGACCTCGTAAACGGCAGCCATGTAGGGGTTGGTCTCTACGATCCCCGGGTTCGAAAGTACGGCGATAAACGGCATGATGGATGCCACGCCGAGCGTCTCGACGAAGGCCACCAGGATGAGCAGTCCGAGTACCAATACCGAGCGGCGCCGCTCGCGGGTATCAAGCAGGGAATAAATCTTCTTGTAGGCTGCAAACATCGAGCTGGGGGCGTCTCTTGGCTGGGAGGAAGTTCAATTGGCAATGCTAACCCAGACTGAGTTGTCCCACGAGAACCAGATCGCATTTCCGGGGATTCGTGCCGGAAATGTGAACTGAATGGTCACTTTGAAGGGACGACGCATTACACTCGTAACAATGCCTGAGCACCGCTCGAATTCGCCACCTCCTGACCCTCTGCGGGTACTGCACGTCGCCTCAGGCGACCTCTGGGCTGGTGCCGAGGTGCAGATCTGGCAGCTGCTACGGGCCGCCCAGCATCTCCAGAGCCTCGACGTTCATGCCGTGGTCCTCAATCCCGGAGAGCTGGCGGATCGGCTCATCGCAGACGGAGTATCCGTCACCGTGCTCGACGAGAGCAGGCTGGCTTTTTCACGCCTGGTCGGCGAGCTCGGCAAGCTAACTCGCAGCTGGAGCCGGCTGTTATCCACACTCACCGCCGGAAGGAACACCTACTCGGTGCCTTGACTGCAAGGGTCTGCAGCGCGGCGCTCGTCGGCACCGCACACGGGCGTCGCGAGTTCTCTGCGGGAAAATTGAACCTACGTCAGCGGGTGCTGCACGGTCTTGAAAGCACGATCCTCGCCCGCGACCATCATCGCCTGATTGCTGTTTCCGATGATCTGGCCGACGAGTTACCCGGCGGCCGCAGCCATGCCATCGTCATTCCGAATAGCGTCGATGTCGAAGCGATCCGTCAGGCGGCACAGGCATCGGCGCCTGATCTGATATCTGGCGGCCGCATCCCGATCGGTTTTCTGGGCCGCCTGTTACCGGTAAAACAGGTCGACCACCTGCTCGAGATGATGATCGTCCTCAAGGCGGAGCGGCCGGGCTATTTCGTGCTTAATATTGTCGGGGATGGCCCACTGCGAACTCGCTTGGAGGGGCAAGCGGATCGTTTTGGGCTGAGCGCATGTGTGGTTTTCCATGACTTTACCCTGAATCCCTTGCCGCTGCTTGCG
>JBLRXD010000399.1:0-3451 GCA_047920935.1 Pseudomonadales bacterium
GGAGTCGTTGCGCGGCGGTATCGACGTGGCTCGCAGGGCGTTCCATCCCCGGGTTCCGGTCGCGCCGATCTGGTACAACTACCCGCTGCGCTTGCCGCCTGGCGCCGCCCGGGTGTCCCTCGGCAACCTGCTGAGCCTGATGCCCGGCACCCTGGCGGCTGGCGAGCACCGTGAAAGTCTGTTCATTCACTGCCTCGATGGTTCCCAAAGCCTGGGCCCGAAGATCGCGCAGGAAGAAGCCCGGATAGCGCGCAGCATCGGCATCCGCCTGGAGAACGATGGTGGCTGACATGCTGCACATCTTCGCCGCGCTGCTGCTGGTGGCCATCGGCACCAGCCTGGTGCGCATGTTCCGTGGGCCGACGCCGGCCGATCGGATGATGGGTGCGCAACTGGCGGGCACTGGCGGGATTTCCATTCTGCTGCTGCTGGCGGCAGCGACGGAGCGCTTCGAGATTCTCGACGTGGCGCTGGTGCTGGCGCTGCTGGCGGCTTTTGCCGTGGTCGGTTTTGCCAAAGCGGCAAGCCCGGATGGCGCCGGCGATCCCGAGGAGCACGAACCGTGAACCTTGCCGATGCTGCAACCCTGCTGCTGGTGTCCATCGGCATGGTGTTCTTTCTCGCCGGCACCTTGGGGGTGCTGCGCTTTCCCGACCCGCACAGCCGGCTGCATGCCCTCACCAAGGCAGACAACCTCGGTCTCGGCTTCATCGTTTTCGGGCTGATGCCCCAGGCCGACGGGGCGTGGGTGATGGCGAAGCTGGTGCTGGTGTGGCTGCTGGCGATCCTGGCGGCGGCCACGGTTTCGCAACTGATCGCGCGCTCGGCCCTGACGGGGATGGAGAGGCTGAATCGGGGCGACCCTTGACCGCTGCGGTATTGTTCGATCTGCTGCTCTGCGTGCTCATCGCGGGTGTCGCCTTGTGCGCGGTGACGGTGCGCGACCTGTTTGCCGCCATCGTGTTCTTCATCGTCTATGGGGTGTTCGTGGCCATCGCCTGGGTGCGTCTCGACGCCATCGATGTGGCGCTGACCGAGGCAGCCATCGGCGCCGGTCTGACCGGTATTCTGCTGGTGGGTGCCGGGGCGCGTTTTGGCGCCGGGCCGGCCATGAGCACGTGGGCGGCGAACACCCTGCTTCGCAGGGTGGAAGCGGTAAGCAGGCTGGCGCTGTGCCTGGCACTCGGCGTGGCGTTGATCGCCGTGGTCCTGGGTTTGCCGCGCCTGCATGGCGGGCTTGGCGCCACGGTTGATGCGCATCTGGCGGAGTCCGGGGTGAGCAACCCCGTCACCGCCGTACTGCTGAATTTTCGCAGCTACGACACCCTGCTGGAGGCCATGGTGCTGGTGGTGGCGCTGGTCGGCGTGTGGTCGTTGACCGACGACCGTTTCTGGGGCGGTATACCCGGGCTGCGACAGCATGCGCGCCCCGACGGGGTGCTGGCATATTTCGGGCGGTTGTTGCCGGTGGTGGGTTTGCTGGTGGGCGTGCACCTGCTGTGGGCGGGCGCCCACGCCCCGGGCGGTGCGTTCCAGTCGGCTACCGTGCTTGCCGCGGTGTGGCTGCTGGTGGCCATGGCTGGGCTGACCGGGGTACCTGCGGTGAGCGGATGGCGCGTGCGGCTGCTGCTGGTCGCCGGCCCGGCGCTGTTTCTGCTGTTCGGCCTGGCGAGTGCGCTGGTCAGCGTGTTCCTTCACTACCCACCGAATCTGGCTTACCCGATCATCCTGGTGATCGAGCTCAGCCTGACGGTGTCGATCGCCATCACCCTGAGTCTGCTGGTGCTCGGCATCCCCAGGCGGCAGGCATGACCAGCAGCCTGGTATTCAGCCTCGGCGCCGCCGTCATCATCGCCATTGGCGTCTACGGCTTCATCGCCCACGGCAATCTGGTGCGGCGAATTCTCGCCTTCAACCTCATCGGCAGCGGGGTATTTCTGCTGTTCGGCGGGTTGACCCAGGGGCTGCCGGGCGCCAACGCGGATCCGGTGCCCCAGGCTATGGTCATTACCGGCATCGTCGTCGCGCTGGCGGCGACGGCGCTGGCACTGACGCTCACGGTACGGCTGTTCGAGCTCACCGGCCGACCGTTCATGCCGGAAGAGGAGCCGGCGGGCGATGACCATCGCGACTGATCCCGGTTCGCTGGCTTCGCCCTGGGCTGCGCTCAGCGTCATCGTTCCGCTCGCGGCCGGCCTGCTGGCGGTGCCCCTGGGGCGCCGCGCCGTTCACCTGGGCATCCCCACGGCCATCGTTGGTCTCGGCGTCGCCGTGCTGGCCGCGGCTGCGGTGTTCGACCTCGGCGCCACCTCCGTGGCCCTGGGGGGCTGGGATGCGCCGCTGGGCATCCGGCTGCATGTGGATGGGCTCGCCGCGGCGCTGCTGGTCATGACGGCGGTGGTCAGCGGGGCCGTCATGCTGTTTTCGCGGGGAATGTTCCGCTCCGACTCCGGTCACGAGACCCGCGCCGGTTTTGCCTTCTGGCCGCTGATGTTTTTCGTCTGGGCCGGCATGAACGCGGTGTTCGTCAGCGCGGATCTGTTCAATCTGTTCGTTGCCCTGGAACTGCTCACGCTCGCCGCGGTGGCGCTGGTCGCGCTGGAAGGCCGCCGCGAAACCCTGGCTGCCGCCATGCGCTACCTGACTTTCGCACTGCTGGGGTCGTTGGCCTACCTGTTGGGCGCGGTGCTGCTTTATGCCAATTACGGCACTCTGGACATGGCGCTGTTGCGATCGCTGGCGGTCACCGACCCCCTGACGATCTCGGCGGCGGCGCTGATGACCGCCGGTCTCATGGCGAAGACCGCGCTGTTTCCCCTGCACGCCTGGCTGCCGCCGGCTCACGCCGGTGCGCCGGCGCCGGCCAGTGCGCTGCTGTCGGCGCTGGTGGTCAAGGCGTCGTTCTACATCATCGTGCGCCTGTGGTTCGACGTGCTGCCGATGGCCGCCACGGTGGAACTCACCTGGCTGCTGGGGGCGCTGGGCGGCATCGCCATCGTCTTCGGCTCGTTGCTCGCTTTGCGGCAAAGCCGTCTGAAGCTGGTCGTGGCCTACTCGACGGTGGCGCAACTGGGCTACCTGTTTCTGATGTTCCCCCTGGCCGGCGGCGCCGGCGAGGAGCAGCCGTGGGCGGCGACGGCATGGACGGGGGGTATTTTTCATGCGCTCGCCCACGCGCCGGCAAAGGCCGCCATGTTTCTGGCGGCGGCGATGATGATTCAAGCCATGGGGCACGACCGCATCGAAGGCCTGAGCGGCGTTGCTCACGCGGTACCCATGAGCGTGTTCGCGTTTGCGCTGGCATCGGTCTCGCTCATGGGGCTGCCGCCGAGCGGCGGCTTCACCGCCAAGTATCTGCTGCTCACCGCCGCCCTGGCCGGGGGGGCCTGGTTGTCGGCTGCCGTCATTCTGCTCGGCGGCCTGCTCGCAGCTGCCTATCTGTTCCGGGTGC
>JBLRXD010000400.1:0-3438 GCA_047920935.1 Pseudomonadales bacterium
GCTGCTCGGCTACGGCGGCAGTCAGAGCATCGACGGCCCCGCCGGCTACTCCCCGTCCGCGCAGGCGCTGATGCGCGACATCGGCATCGACACCCAACGTTTCTACGACTACTACGATCAGGGCTTCGACGCGCGCCATGGGCTGCGGCGCGGCATCCTGTTTCAGACGCCGCGGTTCGCCGCCACGCGGTTGACCGGCCACGCTCAGCACGCGGCGGATGCCGCCGAGCGCGCCCGTTGGCTCGCCGCATACCCGGTGACGGAGGATGCCCGGCGGTCGCTGGCCAGGCTCTACACCGGCGAGTTGAGCGACTCCGCCGAAGTGCGTGCGGCGCTGGCGGACCCAACCGGCACACCGGTGGAGCAGTTCCTGCGGGCGGCGTTCGCCATGCCCGACGATGCCCTGCAGGTGTTGCGCGATACCACGCTGACCTTCTGGGGCTTCGGTCTCGACGGGCTGTCGCTGCAGGAGGTCCTCGACGGCCAGACCCTTGGCCCGGCGTTGAACCAGGCGGCGCGCGCGCGGGGCGCGGCAGCCCGGTCAGGCGCGGAACGCGTCGAGCCGTACATCTTTCACTTCCCCGACGGCAATGCCGGCATCGCCCGGCTGCTGGTGCGCGCGCTGATTCCCGAGGCGGTGCCCGGTGCCACCATGGAAGACGCGGTGTTGGCGGCTGCCAACTACCAGCGGCTCGATCGGCCGGAGAACCCGGTTCGCATCCGCCTCCACAGCACCGCGGTGGAGGCGCGCAACGTCGGCGGCGGCGTCGAGGTGGTTTACCTGCGCGGCGCGGTCGTCGAGCGCGTCAGGGCCCGCCATGCGATCCTTGCCTGCTACAACAACATCATTCCCCACATGTGCCCGGAGCTGGGCGCCGCCCAGCGCCAGGCGCTGGGCTATCCGCAGAAGATCCCCCTGGTGGTGATGAACCTGGCGTTGCGCAACTGGTGCGCCATCGCCGCATCCGGCTTCAATCATGTCTATGCGCCGGGCGGATTCCTGGTGCGCATGGGCCTCGACTTCCCGGTGAGCATGGGCGGTTACCGGTTCAGCGCCGACCCGGATCAGCCGGTGGTGCTCGACTGCTGGCATGCGGGCGTGGATGCCGATACCAGCCTGCACGTGTTCGAGCGCCTGCGGCGCGGCCGCCACGCCATGCTGGCGCGGCCGTTTGCCGCCTACGAAGCCGAGGCCAGGCTGCAGCTCGATGCCGCCTTCGGCCGCCACGGGTTCGATCCGGACCGCGACCTGGCCGGCATTACCGTCAATCGCTGGCCCCATGGCTATGCCTGGGAGTACACCGATCTGTGGGACGACCCGGCGTGGAGTCGCGACGCCGGGCCCCACGTGGTGGGTCGTCAGCGCATCGGCCGGATCTCCATCGCCAACTCCGATTCCGCAGCCTACGCCTACGTCGACGGCGCCATCGATGCAGCCCATCGGGCGGTGCGCGAGCAGCTGGCGCTGTGACCAGCCGGCCCCCAGACACCGACTCCATGGAGCCGCCGTCGGCGTGGATCCGCACGGCGCTGCAGCAGGCGTTCGCCGACCTCGGTGCTGGCCGCCCGGAGGCCGCCGCTGCCGCCTGCCGGCGCATCCTCGAAGCAGCGCCCGAACTGGCGGAGGCGCACTTCCTGGTCGGGCTGGCGGCGCTGGCTTTGCACGATCGCCGCACCGCCGTGTCGGCGTTCGGCTCGGTGACCCGCCTGCGGCCGCGGCATGCGGCTGCCTGGGCGCAGTTGGCGCGGCTGTTCATGCAGGCCGGGCAAGCCGGCCGCGCCGACCGGGCGCTGGCCGAGGCCATCAACCACGAGCAGGGCGATCCGCTGGTGCAGGATCTCATCGGCATCACCCATTCCCTGCTCGGCGATCAAGCGGCCGCACGGGACTGGTATGCGAAAGCGGCAGCGGGCGCCCCCGAGCGGGTGGGTCATCGGGTGAACCTGGCCAACGCCCTGGTGTTTCTCGGCGACACCGCGGCCGCCGAGGCGGAACTGCGGCGGGCGTTGGCGCTGGCGCCGGACAACGCCCAGGCGCATTGGTTGTTGTCCGGCGTACACAAGGCCCGCGACCGCTCCCACGTCGAGACCCTGGTGCGCCTGGCGGCGCGTCCCGGCCAGCCGCCCCAGGCGCTGGCGTTCATCTTCTACGCCTTGGGCAAAGAGCTCGAAGATCTGCAGGAGTGGGACCGCGCCTACGAAGCCTTTGCCCGCGGCGCCGCTTACCGGCGGCGCACCGTCGACTACGACGAGGCCAACGAGCAGGCCACCTACGAGGCTCTGGAGCGCACCTTCACCGCCCCCTGGCTGAGTGACGGCCTGGCCGCAGCGCCCCACGAATTCGCCGACGAGCCGGCGCCCGTGTTCGTGGTGGGCCAGCCACGCACCGGCACCACCCTGGTGGAGCGGATCATCAGCGCCCATTCCCGGGTGCGCTCCGCCGGCGAGTTGCAGCAGTTCGGGCTGTCCGTGCGGCGCCTGGTGGAATACCAGGGAACGGCGCGCTTTTCCGCGGCGCTGATGGAGCAGGCGGCGCAGTTGCCGGGCGCGACGCTGGGCCGGGCCTACCTCAACGCCACCGCCCGGCTGCGCGGCGCCGCGTCCGGCGGACGCTTCGTCGACAAGCTGCCGTCGAACTTCCTCTACATCCCGTTGATCCTCAAGGCCCTGCCCCAGGCCCGCATCGTGCATCTGGTGCGCGATCCCATGGACGCCTGCTTCGCCAGCTTCAAGCAGCTGTTCGCCGATGCGTATCCCCACTCCTACGACCAGGGGGAGATGGCCAGGCACTTCGTGCGCTATCACCGCCTGATGGCCGTGTGGCGGGAGCGCTTTCCCGGGCGCTTCCTCGACATCCGCTACGAAGACGTTGCCGCTGATGTCGAGACCGCGGCCCGGGCCCTGCTCGACTACCTCGAGTTGCCCTGGGAGGACGCGGTACTGGATTTCCACCGTCAGCAGGGCGCCGTGGCCACTGCCAGCGCGGTGCAGGTCCGCGAGCCCGCCCACACCCGCTCCATCGGCCGCTGGCGGCGTTATGAGGCGCGGCTCGCGCCCATGTGCGCCATCCTGGAGGAGGCCGGCGTCGGCGGCTGAACGATGAAAGCGCTGATTGCCGCCATGCTGCACTTGCTCGAGCTGTGCCTGTGTGGTGTCATTCCCGTCAAAGAAACATAAAGACAAGGGGTCGAACATGGGCCAGAAGTTCGAGCTGTCCGGTCGGGGGCTGCTCTCCCGTTCCATCTCTGCCGCCACCGTGGCGACGCTTGCGAGCGTGCCCGTCTACGGGCAGGCCCCTCAAGGGATGATCGAGGAAATCGTCGTCACCGTGCAGCGCCGTGCCGAGGCGCTGTCGGATGTTCCGCTGGCGATTACCGCCTTGTCGGGCGAGTTCATCCGCGATGTGAACCTCGACGACATCAAGGATCTGGTGCTGTA
>JBLRXD010000401.1:0-394 GCA_047920935.1 Pseudomonadales bacterium
TGGGCCACGATGTCGAGCCGACCTACGCCATGGGCGACGAGATCATCAACGAGGGTCAGTTTCTGGTGAATTTCTGGCAGGGCCCGTTTCCGCAGCGCAACACCGGCGCCGACGGTTGGCTGTACACCTCGCCCGCCGGATTGCTCGGCCACTCGCCCACCGGCCTGACCGACATGGCCGGCAACGTCTGGGAGTGGACCGATAGCTGGTACCTGCCCTACGGCAAGGCCGGCGAGGCGACCGCTACCGAGCGGGTGCAGCGCGGCGGTTCGTTTCTCTGCAGCCCCGAGGGCTGTCATGGCTTCCGGGTATCCGCCCGCGGCAAGTCGACGCCGGATTCATCGCACATGCATGTCGGCTTTCGCTGCGCCGCTTCCAGTCTGTGGGAGCGATC
>JBLRXD010000401.1:404-3339 GCA_047920935.1 Pseudomonadales bacterium
CTCCCACAGTAGAGGAGATCGCTCCCACAGTAGAGGAGATCGCTCCCACAGTAGGGGAGATCGCTCCCACAGCCGCCACCACATGAACATCAGGGGAGAGTGACAATGCGTCGAGGGGGATTGATCGCGCTGGGCGTCGTCGCGCTGCTGGCCGTCAGCGGCTGGTTGGTGTTCGACCGTTACGCCATCAGAATTCCGGGCCTGCTCACCGATTGGCGCAGCCCCATCCAACCCAACCAGCCCGTCAACTGGAGTCGCGGCCCGGAGCAGGCTGCCGAGCAGCCGGGCGAGCGCCCGCCGAACATCGTGCTGATCCTCGCCGACGACATGGGCTGGAACGACATCAGCTTCTACGGCGGCGGCGTCGCCGGCGGCTCGGTGCCGACCCCGCACATCGACGCCATTGCCGCGAACGGGGTGCACTTCAGCCAGGGCTACGCCGCCCACGGCACCTGCGCGCCGTCCCGGGCGGCATTGATGTCGGGCCGCTACGGCACCCGCTTCGGGTTCGAGTTCACCCCCACGCCCAACGGCATGGCGCCGATCATCGCCCGCTTGTACAGCGCCGACCCGAACAACATCCATCCCGTCTACCGGCCGGACGTGCCGAGCGACGCCCCCACGCCCGGCTTCCCCGAGATGGGCATGCCGCAAAGCGAGATCACCCTCGCCGACCTGTTGCAGGGTCACGGCTATCACACGATGCACATCGGCAAGTGGCATCTGGGCTACGAGAACGGTTCCGCGCCCAATGATCAGGGTTTTGCCGAGAGCCTCAACATGGCCAGCGGTTTGTACCTGCCGGTGGACGACCCGAACGTGGTCAACTCCATGCAGGATTTCGACCCCATCGACCGGTTCCTGTGGGCCAACCTGCGCCACGCCGCCGATTGGAACGGCGGCCCGCGGTTCCGCCCCGACGGCTACCTCACCGACTACTACACCGACCAGGCGGTGGCCGCCATCGAAGCCAATCGTCATCGGCCGTTCTTCCTCTACCTGGCGCACTGGGCGCCGCACACGCCGCTGCAGGCGTTGAAAGCCGATTACGACGCGCTCGGCCACATCGACGATCACCGCGAGCGCGTGTACGCGGCGATGATGGTGTCGCTGGATCGCGGGGTAGGGCGCGTCATGGAGGCGCTGCGTGAGCACGGCCTGGAAGAAAACACCCTGGTGATCTTCACCTCCGACAACGGCGGCGCCGGTTATCTCGGCCTGCCCGAGGTGAACCAACCCTATCGCGGCTGGAAGCTCACCTTTTTCGAAGGCGGCATCAGGGTGCCGTTCTTCATGCAATGGCCAGCGGTGATTCCGGCCGGGGCGGAGTTCGACCGCCCCGTTCACCACTTCGACATCTATGCCACCGCGGCAAGCGCCGCCGGCGTCCCGCTGCCCGGGGATCGCATCATCGATGGCGTCGACCTGCTGCCCTACGCCCGCCGCGAGCGCGACGGCGATCCTCACCAGGCGCTGTTCTGGCGCAGCGGCCACTATCAGGTGGTGCAGTCCCAGGGCTGGAAGCTGCAGCGCACCGCGCGTCCAGAGCGCGTGTGGCTGTTCGACATGACCAATGATCCCACCGAGCAGCGCGAACTGTCGGCATCGCACCCGGGCAAGGTGGCGGAGCTGCTGGCACTGCTGAACGAGCACAACGCCGCCCAGGTCGAGCCGATGTGGCCGTCCCGCGCCGAAATGCCGGTGCTGATCGATAAGACCCTGGCCGAGCCCCAGGATCCGGCGGATGAGTTCGTGTACGTACCAAATTGATCCCCACACCACCACCCGCCGTAGGAGCGATCTCCAGATCGCGATGCCTGCGCGGCCGTTTCAGATCGCGATCAGGAGATCGCTCCTACAGGTGAGGTGAGAGGAGGGTAGATGGACATTCGCCGATTGACCCCGCACATCGGCGCCGACCTCGTTGGCGTCGATCTGGCACGGCTCGACGCAGCCGGCTTTGCTGAAATATACGCTGCCTGGCTCGAACATCAGGTGATCCGCGTTCGCGGCCAGTCGCTCAGCGACGCGGCGCTGCAGGATTTCAGCGCGCGCTTCGGGCCGCTGGAGAAAATTCCCCTGGGCAAACTCAGTGACGACGAGGCGCGCGCCCGCGGCATCACCAACCTGTACGTCACCGTGCTCTCTAACATACGAGTGGACGGCAAAGCCATCGGCGGGCTCGGCAACAGCGAAGCGGCCTGGCACTCGGACATGAGCTACATCGACAATCCGCCGACGGCCAGCGTGCTGTACAGCGTGGAGATTCCGGCGGAGGGCGGCAACACCCACTTCGCCAGCCAGTACGCGGCCTTCGAGGCGTTGCCTGCCGGGCTGAAGACGCGCATCGCGGGGCTGTCGATCAAGCACGACGCCGCGCACACCAGCGTCGGCGAGTTGCGCCCCGGCTACAGCCCGTTCAGCGACCCCAGGGAAGCGCCGGGCGCGGTGCATCCCATCGTCCGCGAGCACCCCGAAACCGGTCGCCGCGCGCTGTTCCTCGGCCGTCGCGAGTGGGCCTACGTGGTGGGCCTGCCGCTGGCCGAGAGCGAAACGCTGCTCGACGAGCTGTGGCGCCATGCGGCACGCCCCGAGTTCGTGCTGACCCAGGAGTGGGCGGTGGGGGACGTCATCGTCTGGGACAACCGCTGCACCCTGCATCGCCGCGACGAGTTCGATCAGAACTCGCGTCGGCTTTTGAAGCGTTGCCAGGTGTTGGCCCCGGGCTCCACCGCCCGCGGGGAGCCCGCCGCCAGCGCCGGGGCGTACTGAGGTGGTGCGGCTCGCCGACCTGCCGGCGTACGAGCGCGAGCATCTGCTCGACAAGAACATGGCGCCGTTGGGTCCGACCCCCTGGGTGGCAGACGGCAAGCGCCTCGTCGAGCGCCGCATCGCGCTGATCACCACCGCCGGGCTGCACTTTCGCGACGACGCG
>JBLRXD010000402.1:0-3289 GCA_047920935.1 Pseudomonadales bacterium
CTGCCATCCTGCTTCAGCCCCCGGGTGCGAATGGTGACGATGCCCTGGTTCGGGCGCGAGCGCGATTCGCGTATGGCCAGCACCTCCGACTCGGCGTAGATCGTGTCGCCGATGAACACCGGTCCGGTAAGCTTGACGTCGTTCCAACCCAGATTGGCAATGGTCTTTTGACTCACATCGGAAACCGACATGCCGGTAACCAGCGACAGGGTCAGGCAGGAATTCACCAGCACCTGGCCGAACTCGCTCTTCGCGCCGTACTCGCGGTCGAAGTGCAGTGGGTGCTGATTCATGGTCAGCAGGGTGAACCAGGTGTTGTCGGTCTCGGTGATCGTGCGCCCGGGGCGATGCTCATAGCAGTCGCCCACGGTGAAATCTTCCAGATAGCGCCCGTAGGACTCCCGGTAGCGCTGCTTTCCCACCGGCTTGGCTTGTGCAACCATGTTTTTTACTCCTTTCGTATCTGACCCCGCCCCGGAGGCCTCGGTGAGCAACTCAGCGCCCGGATATACCAGCTACCCAGATCACCGCGTGGTCGCGGCGCAGCCCCCTCGGCACGTGCGGGTGCTGGTGAACGACACCGTCATCGCCGACAGTCGCGCCGCGATTCTCGTGGAAGAGAGCCGCCATGATCCGGTTTGGTACTTCCCCCCGAACGACGTCGTCGAGCAGAGTCTGCAGCCCAGCGACCGAAGCAGCTACTGCCCGTTCAAGGGCCACGCCAGCTACTGGTCCATCGTCACGCCAGGCGCTACGCTGGACGACGCCGTCTGGGCGTACCTGACGCCCTACGACGAGTTCCGGGCGCTTGCCGGTTACTACGCGTTCTACCGCGACCGCGTGCGCCTGGAAGTGGCCGGCGAGGCTTAACGCCCGGTGGCGAGGCTCAGCGCCCGGTATAGACGGGCGTGCGCTTCTCGAGAAACGCCTGCACGCCCTCCTTGGAATCTTCCGTCTTCCGTAACCGGGTGATCTGCTCGATGGCCCAACGGCCGGTGTCGCGCCAATCGGGTTCGACGGTACGGCGCAAGCCGGCCTTCAAAGCCTGCACGGCCAGCGGCGGATTGCCGGCGATCTTGCCGGCCAGAGCCATGGCGGTAGGCATCAACTCCGCCGCCGGCACCACGCGCGACACCAGACCCATGGCGCGAGCCGTTTCGGCATCGATGATGTCGCCGGTGAACAGCAACTCGGCAGCCCGCTCGCGGCCCACCAACTGCGCCAGGCGCCCAAGGCCGGGAGCGTCGCAGCAGAGCCCACGCACGACGAACAGCTCACCGAACTTGGCGTGCTGGGACGCCACGCGGATGTCGGCCATGAGGGCCAGTTCCATCCCCCAACCCACTGCCGCACCGTTGACCGCGGCAATGACCGGAATGTCGGTGTACAGCAGCGCATCGGCGGCCGGCGTCAGCCCGCCAGTGCGCTTGCCGCGCTCGGCCATCTCCACCGGGGCCGGCTCTTTGCTGCCGAGAATCTGTTTGACATCGTCGCCGGCGCAGAACGCGCGCCCTTCGCCGGTGATCACCAAGGCGCGCGCCGTGGAGCCACGCACGGTATCTTCGAGTTCTGCGTAAAGCTGATAATTCAGCGAGTTCATCGCCTCGGGCCGGGTCAACGTGATCACCCCAACGTGGTCGTGAACCTCGTACTTCAACACTTGCTCGGACATCTGCTCTCTCCCCATTGAATGCTTCCCATCATACCGGCACGCGAGAGCCCCCTGCCAGCACGTGATATTCTTTGCCGCATGAGCAAGCCGATCGACTACCTCGAGCGCAGCCGCGCCCAGTACCAGGCCCTCGGCTACCCGCCGTATCACTGGGTACACAACGACGATCCGCCGCCGTTCGCCCGGCTGACGAAGCCTCTCTCGGAGTGCCGGGCCGGTCTCGTCGCCTCGGGCGGCATCTATGTGAAGGGGCAGGTGGCCTTCCATTTCAAAGACGACACCAGCTACCGGCAGATTCCCGCCGATGTCGATTATCGCGACCTGCGGGTGACCCACTTCGCCTACGATCTTACCGATGCCCGCGCCGATCCCAACGTGGTGTTCCCGCTGCAGACGCTGCGCGGTCTGGCCGCCGACGGCTACCTGGGCGAGGTCGGCCCCCACGCCTATGCTTTCATGGGCGGTATCTACTCGTCGCGGCGGGTGCGCGAAGAACTTGCCCCGGCCATCGCCGAACGGCTGCAGAAGGACGAGGTAGACCTCGCCATCCTGGTTCCCGTCTGACCCGTCTGCCACCAATCCGTGGGATTGGTAGCCAGGGAACTCGAGCGTCGTGGTATCGCCACGGTGTGCCTGTCCAGCGCCTACTCCATCACCGCCGCCGTGAACCCGCCGCGAGCCGTGTTCGTCGACTACCCATTGGGGCGCACGGCGGGCAAGCGGGGCGACGAGCAGAACCAGCGCAGCATCATGCTCGACGCCCTCGCCGCGCTGCGGGAGATGGAGCAGCCAGGGATTCGCACCCTGCCCTACCGCTGGGCCGATGACGACGCCTGGAAAGACAGCGCCATGCGCCCGCGCCCGGAGGGCGCCGAGGGGCAACAGGACGATCGCGTCCCCCGCCACGCCGAGCCCCAGTATCAATTCCCCGAGGACCGGGAAGCAGCCGAAGCCCAGTGAGCGTACCTCCCAACGTCGGAACCGACCACGCGGGTGTTTCTGTGATTCGGGCGGCAGTTCCCGATCACCACCTTGCCTATGCTTCCACCGACCTGCCGCGCCCCGCCGCCGGCGGGACGTTGGGCAATGCTTGGGCAATGGAGGTAACTCGTGGAACGGTTGATCGCGCTTGGTTTCGTCGCCGCCCTGTTCACCCTCAGCGGTTGCTCGAGCATGAGCAAGAGCCAATGCCTGGGATATGACTGGCAAACCGTGGGGCATCGCGACGGGCTCGCCGGGGCCAAGCCTGCAGCACTGCTACGCTACCAGGACGCGTGCACCAAGCACGGGGTAACGCCAGATCGCGCCGCTTATCTCGATGGCTGGAACGAAGGCATCGTGCAGTACTGCGACCCGGGCAACGCCTTCTCGGTAGGAGCCCGCGGCGCCGGCTACGGCAACGTCTGCCCCGCTGCCATGCAGGCGGGCATACCCCGTCGGAACGCGCCGCCATGATGCTCACCGCCAACGAGCTGAGCCAGGAGCAAGGAAGGCTGGAGGCGGAGCTGGACCAACTCCGGGTGGAGCTGGCCGACAAGGCCACGCGGTTGCAGGAATTGGGAGGCTAGCCTGCATTATTCATGAGCGCTGATGCTGCGTGTTGATTTAGGATGTAGC
>JBLRXD010000403.1:0-3250 GCA_047920935.1 Pseudomonadales bacterium
GGTTCGCCGGCGTGCTCGGCAATGCTGCGGGCGCGTGGTTCGAGTCCGCCGGTAGTGACCCCGTTGTCCTCGATGCCGCCAACGGTTCGCGGGTGGTTCAGACCGACATGAGCATCGATCCGACGACGCGCACGGCCGCCGTTACGGTGGAGTATCCCGCCCACGCTGGTCCGGAGCTCATCGGCGCGCGGTTTGCGGCTCGCGTGTTTACCGAGCTGCCGATGCAGCGCCTGGCGGTACCGCGGTCGGCGGTCATCGACGACGGCGGGCGCAGCGTCGTGTACGTGCAGACCGGCGGCGAGAACTTCTCGCGCCGCCCAGTGGAGCTCGGCGTGGTCGACGGTGGCTGGGTGCAGGTGAGCCATGGCCTGGCGCCCGGCGAGCGGGTGGTGTCCGAGGGCGCCTATCTGGTCAAGCTCGCCGCCACAGGCGGTGACGAGCTCGGCCACGGCCACGCGCACTGACCCTCATGATCGACCGCATCGTCGAATGGTCGTTGTCCAATCGCCTGCTGGTGCTGGCGGCGGCGGGGCTGCTGCTCGTCTGGGGCAGCTGGACGGCGCTGGACACCCCCGTGGACGTCTTTCCGGACCTCACCGCCCCGTCGGTCACGGTGGTCGCCGAAGCCCACGGGATGGCGCCGGAGGACGTCGAGCGGCTGGTGACGGTTCCCATCGAAAGCGCGCTGAACGGCGCCAGCGGCGTCAGACGCGTTCGTTCCAGTACCGGGGTCGGCATCAGTGTCGTGGCCGTAGAGTTCGACTGGGGCGCCGATGTCTATCAGGCCCGACAGGTGGTTGCCGAACGGCTGCAGGCGGCGAGTGCATCGCTGCCCGCCGACCTGCCGCCGCCGATTCTGGCGCCGGTCACGTCCATCATGGGCGAGATCCTGTTCGTCGCGCTCACCTCCGAGGTGCACAGCGAGATGGAGCTCAAAGCCGCGGCGGACTGGGTGATTCGGCGGCGTCTGCTGGCCGTGCCGGGAGTGGCCGAAGTCATCCCCACCGGCGGTGAGACCCGCCAGTATCAGGTGATCGCCGACCCCGAACGGTTGACGGCCTACGGCATCACGCTGTCGCAGCTGCGCGCTGCCGTGGCGGCTGCCAGCAGCAACGCCGCCGCTGGATTCGTGACCGAGAATGGCCAGGAGTTTCTGCTTCGCGGCGTCGGCCGCGCGCAGACCACGACTGACGTCGAGCAAGCCGTGGTCGTCACCCGTGAGGGTCTGCCGATCCTCGTGCGCGACGTGGCGACCGTGCAGGTGGGGCCCGCCTTACGGCGGGGCACCGGCGCCTATCAGGGGGCGCCGGCCGTCGTGCTCGGCATTCAGAAGCAGCCGGGTGTGAATACCCTGGCGCTCACTGACCGCCTGGACGTCGTGCTCATGGACATCCAGGCGTCACTGCCGGAGGGCATGCGGATCGCCACGGATGCGTTCCGTCAGGCCAGCTTCGTCGAGGTCGCCATCGACAATCTATCGGCGGCCCTGCGGGACGGCGCCCTCCTGGTCGTCGCCATCATGTTCATCTTTCTCCTCAGTGTGCGGGCCACGGGCATCGCGCTGCTGGCCATCCCCCTGTCCCTGCTGGTGGCCGTCCTCTTCATCCGCTGGCTCGGCGGCAGCCTCAACACCATGACCCTCGGCGGCATGGCCATCGCTTTGGGGGCGCTGGTAGACGACGCCATCATCGTCGTGGAGAACATCGTGCGCCGGCTGCGGGAGAATGCGGCGCTGGCCTCGGCTGGGCGCAGGCCCGCCGTCCGCGTGGTGCTCGACGCCACTCGGGAAATCGAAGGTTCCATCGTGTTCGCGACCCTGATCATCATTCTGGTGTTTCTGCCGCTGTTCTTCCTCACGGGCGTCGAGGGTCGGCTGCTCGAGCCCCTCGGCTTCGCATACGTCGTGTCGCTGGCGGCGTCGCTGCTGGTGGCGCTGACCGTCACTCCCGTCCTTTGTCTGCTGGCGCTACCCGGCAGCCGGACGGTGCGCGTCCATCATGATTCAAAGCTGATCGCCGGGCTGAAACGGGCCTATCGGCCAATGCTGGAGGCGTCGCTGGCACACTGGCGTCCGGTCGCGGCCGGCTCGCTGGTTCTGCTGGCGGCAGCCGGGGTCGGTCTCGGCCTCGCCGGCAGAGGTTTTCTACCCGAGTTCAACGAAGGCAGCCTCACGGTGAGTGCCGTGACCTTGCCTGGAACGTCCCTCGAGATGTCCGATTCGATCGGCGCGCAGGTCGAGCGCATTCTGTTGGATCAGCCGGAGGTGGTGGCGACGACGCGCCGTACCGGGCGCGCTGAGCTCGACCCCCACGCCCAGCAGGTATTCGCCAGCGAGATCGACGTGACGCTGACCATGGGAGCGCGCAGCAAGGAGGCGCTGCTCGCAGCCTTGCGCCAGCGGTTCGCGGCCGTGCCCGGCACCAACGTCATCATCGGCCAGCCCATCTCTCATCGCATCGATCACATGCTCTCGGGAACCCGAGCGAACATCGCCATCAAAATCTTCGGCGAAGATCTGTTCGAGCTGCGACGGTTGGGCAGCGAGATCGAAACGCTCGTCCGTGAGGTGCGCGGGACCGTCGACGTCGCCATGGACCAGCAGGCCGAGATTCCATTCATCTCCGCGCGTTTCGACCGCCCGGCGCTGGCCAGTCACGGCATGACGGTGCAACAGGCTGCCGAGGCCCTCGAGACGGTATTTGGCGGCACGGTCGTGGGCCGGATGCTGGAAGGCCAGGCCAGCTTCGATCTGGTGGTGCGGTTTCCGCAAGCGGCGCGAGACGATCTGGAGACCGTGCGCGAAACCATGATCACCGGGCCCTCCGGCGCCCTGGTCCCTCTGGCTGCGCTGGCAGACATCCGCCGTGAGCGCGGCCCGAACACCATCACCCGCGAGAACGTGCAGCGCAAACTGGCGATCATGACGAACGTAGCGCAACGCGATCTCATCAGCGTGGTGGAGGACATCCGGCAATCGGTCGCCGCCAACGTGACCCTGCCGCAGGGTTACTACATCGAATACGGCGGCCAGTTCGAAAGCGCCGAGTCGGCGACCCAGCGCCTGCTGTTGCTGGGCGCGGTGGTGATCGGCGGCATCTTCCTGCTGCTGGTGACCGCGTTCGGCTCCGCCCGGGATGCGGCGCTGGTCATGCTGAATCTGCCGCTGGCGCTCATCGGTGGCGTCGCCGGGGTGTGGGCCACCGGCGGGGTGGTGACCATCGCCTCCATGATCGGGTTCATCACCCTGTTT
>JBLRXD010000404.1:0-3242 GCA_047920935.1 Pseudomonadales bacterium
TTGATCACGGTGCGCAGGGCGAAGTTGGAGTTCACCCGGGCGACGCCGGGCAGGCGGGTCAGGTGCTGGCTGTGGACGCGTTCGTAGTCGCGGGCGTCTTCGACGATCACCCGCAGAATGTAATCGGCGGCGCCCGACATCAGGTAGCACTCCATCACCTCGGGGATCTCCCGCACCGCGGCTTCGAACGCAGCCAGATCGCTCTGCTGCTGGCTGGTGAGGGTAATCTGCACGAACACGTTGTCGGGGTAGCCCGCCATGGACTGATCCACCAGCCCCACGTAGCCGCGCAGCATGCCCGACTCTTCCAGGCGGCGGACGCGGCGCAGGCAAGCGGACTCCGACAGATTGACCGTGGCCGCCAGAGCCTGGTTCGAGAGCTTGGCGTTGAGCTGCAGTTCGTGAAGGATCGACCGGTCCGTGCGGTCAAGGTCGACATAAGATTGCGTCATTTGGTAATTTCACGACCCAAAATTGCGCATTGAGCCGAATCCGGGCGGATATTGCAAACCGATTGCGCGGCGTCTCGGCTAGCATGATGGCAGGTAACTTCCACTGCTGGAGCTGCACACATGCGTATCGGCGTTCCCCGCGAAATCAAGGTTCACGAGTATCGAGTCGGCCTCACCCCGGCTGCGGTGGCAGAGCTCACCACGGCGGGCCACGAAGTGATGGTGGAGCAGAACGCCGGCGCCGGCATCGGCTTTTACGATGCCGACTACCAGGCGGTTGGCGCCCGGATCGGCAGTGCCGATGATGCCTTCGCCGCCGATCTGATCGTGAAGGTGAAGGAGCCGCAGCTCGACGAGTGCGAACGGTTGCGCGCCGGTCAGGTGCTGTTCACCTACCTGCACCTGGCGGCGGACAAAGCTCAGGCCGAGGCGCTGATGCGCTCGGGTGTCACCGCCATTGCCTACGAGACCGTGGTCGACGCGAAAGGCGGGCTGCCGCTGCTGACGCCCATGAGCGAGGTGGCCGGGCGCATGTCGATTCAGGTGGGCGCCGCGGCGCTGCAGAAAGCCAGCGGTGGGCGTGGCGTGCTGCTCGGCGGCGTGCCGGGCGTGGCCCCCGGCAAGGTGGTGATCCTCGGCGGCGGTACCGCCGGTACTCATGCGGCATTGATGGCCGTGGGGCTGCAGGCGGACGTGACCATTTTCGACAAATCCGTGGCGCGCCTTAACTGGCTTGCCGATCACTTCCGTGGTCGCGCCAGAACCCTCATGGCCCATGGCGAGAGCGTGCGCGAGCACGTGCTGGGTGCGGATCTGGTGATCGGCGCGGTGCTGGTGCCCGGTGCGGCCGCGCCGAAACTGGTGACCCGCGAGATGGTGGGGCAGATGGTCGACGGCGCCGCCATGGTGGACATTTCCATCGACCAGGGTGGCTGCTTCGAGACCAGCCGGCCCACCACCCACACCGATCCCACCTATGTCGAGCAGGGTGTGGTGCACTACTGCGTCACCAACATGCCCGGGGCCGTGGCGCGCACCTCGACGCTCGCGCTCAACAACGTGACGCTGCCCTACGTGCTGCGGCTCGCCAGCCAGGGTTGGGAGCAGGCGCTGGCGGCGGATCAGTACTTCGCTGCCGGGCTGAACGTGCATGAAGGCAAGATCCGCCACGCCTCCGTGGCCGAGGCGCTGGGCTTCGAGCTGGTGCCGCTGCGTCTGGTGGCTTAGGAGCAGGCTGCAGGGGGATCGGGCTTGCTCTAGGGGCGGCGCTTCGATAGCGTCAGGGTACGCCCACTCGATCCAGGAGCCGCCATGGCCGATCCCTTGCACAATGAATTCCCCGCGGGTTCTCTCGAAGCCAGGGATCTGGAGCATCTGTTCCACCCCACCACGAATCTGCAGCTGCATCATCAGACCGGCCCGCGGATTCACGACCACGCCAAGGGCGTGTACATGTGGGACAGCAACGGCAAGCAGTACATCGAAGGCATGGCGGGCCTGTGGTGTACGGCGCTGGGCTACGGGGAAGAAGAACTGGTGCGCGTTGCCACGGAGCAGATGCGCAAGCTGTCCTACTCGCAGCTGTTCGGCTCCAAGTCGAACGAGCCGAGCATTCTGCTGGCCGAGAAGCTCAAGCAGATGGTGCCGTTCGACGCCGGGCGGGTGTTCTTCGGGGTCTCCGGCAGCGATGCCAACGACACCCAGATCAAGATGATGTGGTACTACAACAACGTCATCGGCCGTCCCGAGAAGAAGAAGATCATCAGCCGCCGCCGCGGTTATCACGGCGTTACCCTCGCCGCCGGCTCGCTCACCGGGCTGCCGGTATTCCACGCGCATTTCGACCTGCCGATCCAGGGCATCCTGCATACCGACTGCCCGTTCTACTACCGGGAGGCTCATGACGGCGAGTCCGAGGCCGATTTCGTCGAGCGCATCGTCGGCAATCTCGAAGCGCTGATCGAGCAGGAGGGCGCAGAAACCATCGCCGCCTTCATCGCCGAGCCGGTGATGGGGGCGGGCGGGGTGATCGTGCCGCCCACCGGGTATTTCGAGCGGGTGCAGGCGGTGCTGGCCAAGCACGACATCCTGTTCATCGACGACGAGGTGATCTGCGGTTTCGGCCGCACCGGCAAGCCGTTCGGCGCCCAGACCATGGGCATCCGCCCGGACACCATGAGCGTGGCGAAAGCCTTGTCGTCCGCCTATCTGCCCATGAGCGCGGTGCTGATTCCCGAGTACATGTACGAACCCATGATCGAGGCCAGCGGCAAGGTCGGCAATTTCGGCCACGGCTTCACCTACTCCGGGCATCCGGTGTGTGCCGCCGTGGCGCTGCGAACCCTGGAGATCATGGAAGAGCGGGCGCTGTTCGCGCATGCGGCCAAGGTCGGCGAGGTGTTCCAGCAGCGCCTGCATGCCCTGTCGGCCCATCCGCTGGTCGGTAACGCCCGCGGCATCGGGCTCATCGGCGCGGTGGAACTGGTGGCTGACAAAGACCGCAAAACCCCGTTCGAGCCCGCTCAGGGCGTGGGTGCCTACGCCATGGGCCGCTGCGAGCACAACGGCCTGATCGTCCGCGCCCTCGGCGATAGCGTGGCGCTGTGTCCGCCGCTGATCATCACCGAAGCCCAGGTGGACGAGGTGTTCAGCAAGCTGGAGATTGCCCTGGACGAAACGCTGGCGTGGGTGTGACCAGGTCGTGATCTGGCCCCTGTCTGTAGGAGCGATCTCCCGATCGCGATCTGGAGATCGCTTTTCTGGAACAAACCGGCCCGGAAACTGGGGGCT
>JBLRXD010000405.1:0-3221 GCA_047920935.1 Pseudomonadales bacterium
CCGGGTAGATGCGCTTCTCGGCGATGCGGCGGCTCAGGTGGATTTCCATGTTGCCGGTGCCCTTGAACTCCTCGTAGATGACTTCGTCCATCTTCGAGCCGGTATCGACCAGGGCGGTGGCGACGATGGTCAGGCTGCCGCCTTCTTCGATGTTCCGCGCTGCGCCGAAGAAGCGCTTCGGCCGCTCGAGGGCGTTGGCGTCGACGCCGCCGGTGAGCACCTTGCCAGACGACGGCACGATGGTGTTGTAGGCGCGGGCCAGCCGGGTGATGGAGTCGAGCAGAATCACCACGTCTTTCTGGTGTTCCACCAGGCGCTTGGCCTTCTCGATCACCATCTCGGCCACCTGCACGTGCCGCGAGGGCGGCTCGTCGAAGGTGCTGGCGACCACTTCGCCGCGCACCGAGCGCTGCATCTCGGTGACTTCCTCGGGCCGCTCGTCGATGAGCAGCACGATCATGGTCACGTCGGGGTTGTTGGCGGTGATCGACTGCGCAATGTTCTGCAGCATCAGCGTCTTACCGGCTTTCGGCGGCGAGACGATGAGCGCCCGCTGACCCTTGCCGATGGGTGCGATCAGATCGACGATGCGGGCGGAGAGATCCTCGGTGCTGCCGTTGCCGCGCTCGAGCTGCATGCGCTTGTTGGGGAACAGCGGCGTGAGGTTTTCAAAGAGAATCTTGTGCTTCTTGGTGTTCGGCTCGCTGTAGTTGATCTCGTCGACTTTCAGCAGCGCGAAGTACCGCTCTCCATCCTTGGGCGGCCGGATCTTGCCGGCAATGCTGTCGCCCGTGCGCAGGTTGAAGCGCCGGATCTGGCTGGGCGAGACGTAGATGTCGTCGGGGCCGGCGAGGTAGGAGCTGTCAGGGGAGCGGAGGAAGCCGAAGCCGTCTTGGAGGATCTCGAGAGTACCTTCGCCGTAGATGTCCTCCCCGTCCTTCGCACTCTTGCGGACGATGGCCGCGATGACTTCCTGCTTGCGCTGACGGGCCAGATTCTCGAGGCCCATCTCGCGGGCCATGTCGACGAGATCGCCCACGGGCATACGTTTCAGATCTGTTAGGTTCATAGGTTTGTTATACGTTGACCAAATGCGTGATTGAAGAAAGGGAACGGAGATTCTCGGTTTTATTGTTTCGAAGAGGGGGGCCGAGAACCGGTGGCGGGTAGACGAGGTGGGTTCGTCCTGGTACGCGAACTCAAGTTTAGTGGTTTGCGCCTCGCCGTCAAGCAGTTAGCGCCGCAGGGTTCCGTAGGAGCGATCCTCCTCTCTGTGGGAGCGATCTCCAGATCGCGATTTACCGTGGATTTCGGGAGAGATCGCCTTCTGGAGAACGCTCCTACGGGCGGTTGCGCCCGCAGGAGCGAATTTGCTTCAGATGTTGCTTTCGAGGAACGCCGCCAGTTGCGACTTCGAAAGTGCGCCCACCTTGGTCGCTTCGACCTCGCCGTTCTTGAACAGCATCAGCGTGGGGATGCCGCGAATCCCGTATTTCGGCGGGGTTTCCTGGTTGGCATCGATGTCGAGCTTGCAGATCTTGACCTTGTCGCCGTACTCGCCGGCGATCTCATCGAGAATGGGAGCAATCATCTTGCATGGCCCGCACCATTCCGCCCAGTAATCCACCAGGACCGGCTTATCAGCCTGCAGGACGTCCTTCTCGAAGTCCGCGTCCGTGGTATGCACGATCTTGTCGTTCATCGATGATCTCCAAGTGGCTTCCGACCGGCGAGTGTATCACGACCTCGAAGGCGTCCCGCATGACGAAACGTGGCCTGACCGTTGCCGTCACTATGAGGGCGGGACAGGGAAAAGCAAGCGGGCGTTGGCGGTTTTTTTCGGGTTTTCTGCCGCCGATAATGTGGCTACTCTGAAAGTCGACCTGCCGATGACGGAATTTTCGTGACCGACCTGTTCGCGGCTCTGGACCTCGGGTCCAACAGCTTCCACCTGATGCTCGCGCGCCGCGCCGGCGAGGGCCTGGCCACCGTCGAGCGCCTGAAGGAAAAGGTGCAGCTGCTCAGCGGCTTCAGCGACGGCTTGCTGCATCCGGCGGCCATGGCGCGGGGCGAGGCGTGCCTGGCGCGCTACGCCCAGCGCCTGGCCGGCCTGCCTCGCGACAACATCCGCATGGTCGGCACCCACGCCCTCCGCGAGGCGGAAAATCGCGGCGAGTTCATCGCCGCGGCCGAGCGCATCATGGGTACGCCTCTGGAGGTGGTTCCCGGTACCGAGGAGGCCCGGCTGATCTATCTCGGCGTGGCTCATCATGCCCCCTGGGATCCGCGGCAGCCGCGCCTGGTGGTGGACATCGGCGGCGGCAGCACCGAGCTGGCGTGGAGCGGCCCACCCGAAAGGCCCGGTGAGCCTGGCCGCACCGCCTCCTTCAAGCTCGGCTGTGTGTCCTTGACCGATCGCTACTTCGCCGCGCAGGTCGGGCAGCGGCAGGCGTTCCAGGCGGCGCGCGACGTGGCGCTGGAGGGTTTTGCCAGCCTCGGCCCGGTGGGCCGCGACTGCGCCGTCATCGGCACCTCCGGCACCGTCGAGTCGGTGCAGACGGTGCTCGCGGCCAACGGCTGGGGCGCAGAGGCCATCACCCCCGAGGGTCTCGGCGCGCTCACGGACGCCATCGTCAGCGGGCGCTGGCTGGTGGATGCCGGCGTGCCCGGCCTGCCTCCCGACCGGGTGGACATCTTTCCGGCCGGCGTTGCCCTGGTGTCTGCCCTGTTTGCCGTCCTCGAGGCGGCCTCCATGCGCTTCGTCGATGCCTCGTTGCAGGACGGCCTGCTGCATCGCGACCTGGGCCCGCCGCCGGAGGGCGTCGATCAGCGCGATCTGGCGGTGGCCGACCTGAAGCGCCGTTACCGGGTAGACGAAGCTCAGGCACTGCGGGTGCGATCCACGGCGCTGGCGTTGTTCGACGGTTGCCGCAGCTGGTGGCCCGACCCCGAACGCTGGCGCGGCTTGCTCGGTTGGGCTGCGGAGCTGCACGAGTTGGGCATGGCCATCGCGCCGCGCCACTACCATCGCCACGGCGCCTACGTGCTGCAGAACTCCGATCTGCGCGCCTTCTCGCGCACCGAGCAGGAGCAGCTGGCGTTGCTGGTTCGCGGCCATCGGCGCAGCTTCCCCGGAATGGCGTTTCGCGCCTACGAGGCGGCGCCGCGGGCGGAACTGGAGCGGCTGCTGGCGCTGTTGCGGATCGCGGTGATCCTGCACC
>JBLRXD010000406.1:0-3160 GCA_047920935.1 Pseudomonadales bacterium
CGGGTGGTCGGCGCTGCGGGTCAAGCTCTTGATCTCTGCCTCGAACTCCGAAACGTCCTGGAAATCCCGGTACACCGACGCAAAGCGCACGTAGGCGACGCCGTCGATGCCACGCAACTCCTGCATGACTTCTTCCCCTACCTTGAGCGACGGCAACTCGCGCTCACCGGTGGAGCGAAGATTGTGCATGATGCGGTGAATGGCGCTCTCGATCTGCTCGATGGCCACCGGGCGCTTCTCCAGCGCCCGGGTCAGGCCGCGCCGCAGCTTGCCCTCGTCGAACGGCTCGCGGGTGCCGTCGCGCTTGACGATCCGCGGCATCACCAGCTCAGCGGTCTCGAAGGTGGTGAAGCGTTCGCCGCAGCTCTGGCACTCCCGGCGCCGACGTACCGAATCGCCATCAGCCACCAACCGTGAGTCGATGACCTTGGTGTCGTCTGCGCCGCAAAAGGGGCAATGCATGCTTCAGAACCCGCTGTTCAGTACCCGCTGCTCGGGCTCAGGCGACGTTCGCCCGGTAAACGGGAAACCGGCTGCACAGCTCCAGCACCTGCTGGCGCACGCTGCCGATCATGTTGTCGTTGCCGATGTCGTCGAGCACGTCGCACATCCAACCGGTGAGGGTCTCGCACTCCGCCTCCTTGAAGCCGCGGGTGGTCACCGCCGGCGAGCCGATGCGCAGGCCGCTGGTGACGAACGGCGAGCGCGGGTCGTTTGGCACCGCGTTTTTGTTGACGGTGATGTTGGCGCGGCCGAGGGCGGCGTCTGCATCCTTACCCGTGATGTCTTTGTCTACCAGGTCGAGCAGGAACAGGTGGTTATCGGTGCCGCCGGACACCACGTTGTAGCCCCGGGCCTGAAAGCACCGCGCCATGGTCTGAGCGTTGGCCAGCACCTGACGCTGATAGGCCACGAATTCCTCGGAGGCCGCCTCTTTGAAGCAGATGGCCTTCGCCGCGATGACGTGCATCAGCGGCCCACCCTGGGAGCCGGGGAACAGCGCCGAGTTCAGCTTCTTCTCGATGTCGGCGTTGTCGCGCGCCAGGATGATGCCGCCTCGGGGCCCGCGCAGGGTCTTGTGGGTGGTCGAGGTGGTGACGTCGGCAATGGGCACCGGATTCGGGTAGAGCCCGGCCGCCACCAGACCGGCCACATGGGCCATGTCCACCAGCAGGTAGGCGCCGACCTCGTCGGCGATGTCCCGGAACTTCTGCCAATCGAGCTTGCGCGAGTAAGCGGAGAAGCCGGCGATGACCATCTTCGGCTTGTGCTCCCGGGCCAGCGCCGCCACCTGGTCGTAGTCGACCTCGCCGGTGTCGGTTTTCAGGCCGTACTGCACCGCATGGTAGATCTTGCCGGAGAAGTTCGGCTTGGCGCCGTGGGTCAGGTGACCGCCGGCGTCCAGGCTCATGCCGAGGATGGTGTCACCCGGCTGCAGCAGCGCCAGATAGGCGGCGGCGTTGGCCTGGGAGCCGGAATGCGGCTGGACGTTGGCGTAGTGCGCGCCGAACAGGGCCTTGACCCGATCGATGGCCAGAACCTCCACCTGATCGACGTACTCACAGCCGCCGTAGTAGCGCTTGTGCGGGTAGCCCTCGGCGTATTTGTTGGTGAGCACGCTGCCCTGGGCTTCCATCACCCTGGGGCTTGCGTAGTTCTCCGAGGCGATGAGCTCGATGTGGTGCTCCTGGCGCCGGTTCTCCTCGCCGATGGCGGCGGCGATCTCGTCGTCGAATCCGGCTATGCGCTGATCTGCTGCAAACATTCCTGTGGTTCCGTGGTGGGCCTGGAAGGGCGCGTATTGTAGCGCAGCGCGCAAGCCCGCCCCAGGCAGAAAACTTCATGGTCACGGTGAAGATGCTGCAACAATGCGCCCATGACGCCCATGCAGCCCTCCGCGCCCTTTGCCGAAGCCCTCGCCGTCTGGTGGCGCATCGGCCTGCTCAGCTTCGGCGGGCCCGCGGCGCAGATCGCCCTGCTGCACCGCATCGTCGTCGACGAGAAGCGCTGGCTCGACGAGGCGCGTTTTCTGCACGCGCTCAACTACTGCATGCTGCTGCCGGGTCCGGAGGCTCAACAGCTGGCCACCTATGTCGGCTGGCTGCTGCACGGCGTGCGCGGCGGGCTGGCGGCCGGGGTGCTGTTCATCCTTCCCGGCGCCGCGGCCATCATGGCGCTGTCGTGGCTGTACGTGCTGCTCGGCGACCTGGAGCCGGTGATGGGCTTGTTCCTGGGCCTGAAAGCCGCGGTGTTGGCCATCGTCGTTCAGGCGCTGCTGCGCATCGGCAGTCGCGCGCTGGATGGCGCTTTTGGTGTCACCCTCGCCGCGGCGGCATTCCTGGCGCTGTTCGCCTTCGGCCTGCCGTTTCCGCTGGTGGTGATCGGCGCCGGGGTGATCGGCTACCTGCGGGGGGCGCGGTCGGCGGCGGCTAACGTCGCCGCGCCTGCGGAGCAGGTCACCGTGCGCCCGCACACCGGGCTCGCCGCGGTGATCTGCCTGCTGCTGTGGGTCGGCACCGTGGCCGGGCTGTATCTGTTTGCGGGAGCGGACAGCGTCTTCACCCAGATCGCCCGCTTCTTCTCGGAGATGGCCGTGGTCACCTTCGGCGGCGCCTATGCGGTGCTGGCGTTCGTGGCCCAGCAGGGCGTGGAGCATTACGCCTGGCTGCAACCCGGGGAGATGCTGGACGGCCTGGGGCTCGCCGAGACCACGCCCGGGCCGCTGATCCTGGTCACCCAGTTCGTCGGCTTTCTCGGCGCGTTGCGCTTCGCCGACGCGGAGGTTGCGCTGCTGGCCGCCAGCCTGGGGGCGCTGCTCACCACCTGGGTGACCTTCCTGCCCTGCTTCCTGTGGATCTTCGCCGGCGCGCCTTACGTGGAGCGTCTGCGCGGCCATCGTCGCCTGGCAGCGGCCCTGGCGGCCATCACCGCCGCGGTGGTGGGGGTGATTGCCAATCTGGCGCTGTGGTTCGCGCTGAACAGCCTGTTCGGGCAGCACACGCGCCTGGTCGGCTACGGCCTCGATCTACTGCTGCCGCATCCGGGCAGCGTCGACGTTGCCATGCTGGCGCTGTCGCTGCTGGCGCTGCTGCTGGTGTTCGCGCTATGATTTCCGTGATGATGCCCAGGGTGCCTTCCGAGCCGATGAGCAGATCCTTGA
>JBLRXD010000407.1:0-3147 GCA_047920935.1 Pseudomonadales bacterium
CCACGACGTCACCCATCACTACAGCCGCGCCGTGACCATCACCGACGCCGAGCAGTTGGGCGGCGCCATGACCGATCAACTGGCCGAGCTGTTCGACATCCGCGCCTGACCCCCCGAACCCGTAGGAGCGATCTCCAGATCGCGATCGGGAGATCGCTTTCATGGAAAACTCCGCTTTTCCTCAAGCGACCGCGGCGGCCGCAGGCCGCTGGGTCGCTCCTACAGCGCGGCGGGTCGCCTTGATGGGGCGCTACACCATGCCCGCGGAGTGGCAGCCGCACCAGGCCACCTGGTTCTCCTGGCCCCACAATCCCGGCACCTGGCCGCAGCAGATGTCCCGCGCCGAGCGGGCATTGGCCGCGGCGGTGGCAATTCTCTCCCAGCACGAACACGTCTACCTGAACGTGCTGGACGCGGCTCACGCTCAGCAGATCGCGCGCCTGCTGCCCGAACAGACCAATCTCGCCGCGGTCTCCTTCGAGCACATCGCCACCAACGATGCCTGGTGCCGCGACCACGGCGCCATCTTCGTTGCTGATGCGGCCGGCAGGCTGACGGCGCTGAACTTCCGCTTCAATGCCTGGGGTGACAAGTATCCCCCCTACGATCTGGACGACGCGGTGCCGCCACAGATGGCAGCCCGACTGGGCGTGCCGGTGGTGCGCGTGGACCACGTGCTCGAAGGCGGCTCGGTGGACGTCAATGGGGCGGGCGCCCTGCTCACCACATCTCAATGCCTGCTGAACCCGAATCGCAATCCAGATAGCTCCCGAGGGGAGATCGAGGCATTGCTGCACGAGTACCTGGGCGCCGAGCAGATTTTCTGGCTGGGCGACGGCATCGTCGGCGACGACACCGATGGCCACGTCGACGACATCACCCGGTTCGTCGCCGAAGACCAGGTGATCACCGCGGTGGAGCCGAATCCCGACGACGCCAATCATCGGCCCCTGGCGGAGAATCGGGAGGCGCTGGAAACCTTCCGCCTGGCTGATGGTCGGAGCCTGCGGGTGGTCGAATTGCCCATGCCGGATCCGCTGCTCAACCGGGGCGAGCGTCTGCCGGCCAGCTATGCGAACTTCTACATTGCCAACAATGTGGTGTTGGTGCCGGTTTTCGGCTGCGACCGCGACCAGGAGGCACTGAGCATCATCCAGAATTGCTTCCCTGGGCGCACCATCCACGGCATCGATTGCCGCGACGTTGTGGTCGGTCTGGGAACCCTGCATTGCCTGACGCAGCAGGTGCCGGTCATTGCGTCGCCCCCGGGCGCGCCGTAACCTCGCCTCTCATCACTACAGCAACCGCAGGAGGCTCGCTTTGGCGGCCATCAAGGATTTCATTGCCCATAATTTCCGGCACTTCAACGCGGCGGCGCTGGTGGATGCGGCAGAGGGCTACGCTGCGCACTTGAGCGGCGGCGGCAAGATGATGGTGACCCTGGCGGGCGCCATGAGCACCGCTGAGCTCGGCCTCAGCCTGGCGGAGATGATTCGTCGCGACAAGGTGCATGCCATCACCTGCACCGGCGCCAATCTGGAAGAAGACCTGTTCAATCTGGTGGCCCACGACCACTACGTGCGTATCCCCAACTACCGGTCGCTGTCCCCCCGGCAGGAGGAAGATCTGCTGGCTCGGCACCTCAATCGGGTGACGGATACCTGCATTCCGGAGGAGGAGGCGATCCGCCGCATCGAGTCGGTGATCGTGGCGGAATGGACGGCCGCGGACGCGGCAGCAGAGGCTTACTTTCCTCACGAGTTCATGTACCGGATGCTGCGCTCGGGCAAGCTGCAGCAGCACTTTCAGATCGACCCGGCGGATTCGTGGCTGGTTGCGGCGTGTGAGAAAAACCTGCCCATCATCGTGCCTGGGTGGGAAGACTCGACCCTGGGGAACATCTTCGCCGCCCACGTGATGCAGGGCGACGTCAACAACGTCCACACGGTGAAGGGTGGCATCCAGTACATGATCCATCTGGCCGACTGGTACCGCAGCGCCAGCGCCGACAGCACCATCGGCTTCTTTCAGATCGGCGGCGGTATCGCCGGCGACTTCCCCATCTGCGTGGTGCCCATGCTGGCGCAGGATCTGCTCATGCAGGACATTCCGCGCTGGGCCTACTTCTGCCAGATCAGCGATTCCACTACCAGTTACGGCTCTTATTCGGGCGCGGTGCCAAACGAAAAAATCACCTGGGGCAAACTCTCGGCCACGACCCCGAGTTACGTCATCGAGTCCGACGCCACCATCGTGGCGCCGCTGATCTTCGCCTACGTGCTGGAGCAGTAATGTCCGCCAACCAGATTCCACCGACCGGCTGGACCAGTGCCGATGCCGAAGCGTTGTATGCCATGGAGGCCTGGGGGGACGGATTCTTCTCCGTCAACGAGGCGGGCAACGTGGTGGTGCGACCGCTGCCTGGCACCGATGTGGCCATCGACATTCCGGCGGTGATCGATGCGGCGCTGGCGGAGGGGGCTTCGCTGCCATTGATCGTGCGCTTCCAGGACGTGCTGCGGGTGCGGGTGCAGCGTTTGAACGACGCCTTTGCCCAGGCCATCGCCGAGTCGGGTTACAGCAATCGCTATCAGAGCATCTATCCCATCAAGGTGAACCAGCTGCGCGAGGTGGTGGAAGAGGTGCTCGACGCCGGTAACGGCTACCAACTCGGTCTGGAATGCGGCTCCAAGACCGAGCTCATTGCGACCCTGCCGCTGGTGGAAGACAAGCGGCTGCTGCTGTGCAACGGCGTCAAGGATCACACCATGCTGGCATTGATGCTCAACGCCCAGCAGCTGGGCCAGCAGGTGCTGCCGGTGATCGAGAAGTATTCGGAGTTCGATCAGCTGATGATCCTCGGCGAGCAGCGCCGAGTGGCGCCGAAGCTCGCGGTTCGGGTGAAGCTGTCGACCCGGGGTTCCGGGCGCTGGTTCGAATCCGGCGGCTACCGCTCCAAGTTCGGCCTGACGATACCGGAGCTGATTCGACTGGTGCAGGATCTCGAGCGTCGCGGCATGACCGACAGCCTCGAGCTGCTGCACTTTCACCTCGGCAGCCAGATCGCCGACATCCAGGTGCTGCGTTCGGCAGTCAAGGAGATCGCGCAGATCTACGCCGATCTGCGCGAGCGGGGTCTGCCCATCA
>JBLRXD010000408.1:0-3124 GCA_047920935.1 Pseudomonadales bacterium
CCACGTGCGCAAGGATCGGCTTGCGCAACTTGGCCTCGCTCCCGGCCCATGGCTGGCCGAGTTGAAGCGGCACCTGCTCGCCGATGAAAGCGAAGCGCCGGTGGCGTTGCCGAACGGGGCCCGACAACGGGCCGGTCACCTGCGCGATCGGCTGATCGACGTGACGGCCGGAAGCAAAGTCGCCTACGCCACGGATTTCGCCGATACGCCGGACAACGCGCAGGCTCTGAGTCTGCTGGCGCGGGGCGCAGACGTGCTGGTGTGCGAGGCGACGTTTCTTCAGGCCGATGCCGCCCGCGCCCGCGCTACCCAGCACCTGACCACCCGAGCTTGCGTGCGCATGGGCCTGGCGGCGGAGGTGCGGCAATTGCTGCCGTTTCACTTCTCGCGCCGATACGGCCCGAACCCCGACGTCGTGCACGACGAGTTGCTCGAAGCCTGCCGCGGCACCGCGCTGGAGGGCCGGGTGCTGCGCCTCGACTAGCCCCGGTTAACGGCTCGCCTGGTTCGTGCGACCATACTCGGCGCGACCGTATCGGGTAACACAACAGCAACCCACTTCAGGAGGCACTCATGGGATTCGCTCTGTCCGACATGCAACTCAGCAGTTCCGACTTCACCAACGGCGGCACCATCCCTCGCGCACACACGGGCGAGGGCGAAGACGTCTCGCCGGCGCTGTCCTGGTCGGGCGCACCCGACAATGCCAGGTCGTTCGCGCTGATCTGTCACGATCCGGATGCGCCGCTGGTGACCCCCGGGCAGTACGGGTTCGTTCACTGGGTGCTCTACAACATCCCCGGCTCCGCAACCGAACTGCCGCAGGGCAGTGATTTCTACACCAGCGGGCGCAACGACTTCGGCAACGCCGGCTACGGCGGCCCGATGCCGCCGGAAGGCCACGGCACCCATCACTATTTCTTCTGGCTGCTGGCGCTCGACAACGAGCCCGATTTCGAGCCGGGGCTTACCGCCTGGCAGCTGCTGGAGCGGGCGGAGCCCAACGTGGTGGCGATGAACCGGCTGGTGGGTACCTACCAGCGCGGCTGAGTGGGCGTCGCCTGGTGGCGAGACTGGTGGGGAGAGCGCCCGTATACCAGGCCGAAGCCTTCGGAGCGGTAGGCGAGCAACGTCAGCAGCGTGTCCGAGGCGCGTTGCACCACTGCCGGGTCGAGGGATAAAAACCAGTTCTCCTGGGTGCGGTAGACCGGCGTGGTGTAGAACGGAAACACGGCGGCACGCTGCTCGGCGGCGGAGGTGTTGGCGCCGGTGCGGTGCCAGATGCGGCTGTCGAAAGCGAACAGACTGCCGGCCGGCGCCAGCACGCTGGTCATGCTCACTTCCGCATCGGCGGTGGTGGGGCCGCGATTCCACCGATGGCTGCCGGGCACCACCTGGGTGGCGCCGTTGCTGATGGTGAATTCGTCGATGCACCAGGCGACGTTCACCCCTTGAGGGCGAGCGGGCCAGGGCTCCGGGACGAATACCTGATCGGCGTGCAGAACCCCGTGCGCCGCGCCGGGGCCGGTAATGTTGCCGGAGATGTTCGACAGCAGTGCCGGCCATCCCAGAACCGATCGCACCAGCGTAAGGGCGGTTGGATGCTCGGCGAGGTCGGCGAATATCGGGTCGCGGTTCAGCAGGTTCCAGACCCGCCGGTTGCCGTCGTCCTGGTCGAGGGCGAACCGCGCGCTTTGCTGCCGGCCCTGGTCGTCATCGTCCGCCGCCTGGTATAGCGCGGCCCGGGCGCGGTGCAGCGCGTCACCCGCCAGCGCGCCCGTCATCAGGCACATGCCCTGGGTGCTCAGATCGTCCAGCGCCTGGCCGAGGTCGCGGGTTGCTGCCGGCACGCGGGCGGGCCCATCCTGATGAGGTTCGCCAGTGGTCACGCCTGTGGATCCTGCAAACGGCGCTCGAGCAGGGCGCCGCCGACCCGGACGTTGGCCTGAGCTTCCAGCCCCAGCCAGCCCCGCATCTCGGCAGTCAGACCGGCGCGGACGTCGTCGCCGAGCACCGCGTTCCAGTTCACCTGGGGCCGCAGAAAATCCATGGTGTAGTAGCCGAACAGCAGAGCGCGTTCGGTGGCGGCGGTGACGTTGGCGCCGGAGGTATGCCACATGCGCCCGTCCATGACCACGATGGAACCGGCGCTGGCCTGAAACGGGCGCATCCGCTCGGCGGCATCCACCGGCAAAGCATCGATGGTGGCGCAGCGGTGGCTGTCGGGCAGGTAGCAGGTCGCGCCGTTGTCCGGGTAGACGTCGTCCAGACACCAGATGACGTTCATCGACCAGGGTTCGAGCCAGGGCTGAGGAACCACCAGGGCCTGGTCGGAGTGCAGCGCCATCGACCGGCTTCCCGGCAGCGCGATGTTGGCGGTGAAGTTGGATATCAGGAACTCGGCGCCCAACAGCCGCCGCACGAACGCCAGGGCGGTTGGGTGGGCGATGAGCTCGCGGAACAACGGATCGAGGTCGAGCAGGTTGAACACGCGGACGTTGCGATCATTGGGGTCGAGGGTCGGGATGAAGGTGGGCGCGCCGCGACGCTCGCTCTCCCGGGCCGCTGCCAGCAGGCGCTCGCGCGCCTCGGCCACCCGCGTTGGCGGCAACACCCCGGGAACGATGCAGAAGCCCTGCTCGGACAACCGCCTTGCCTGACCCTCGAAGTCGTCGCTGGTGCTATGGTCGGTGTCGCTGGCGGGTCTCATAATGATGCCTGGGCGATTGGCTGGGTCGGCGATGTTTGAAACACGTTACAATATGATCCTGTGGAACGGCAACACATTCGAGGGAGAGCGGCAATGCACGATTACCTGATTCGTGGAGGCACCATCATCGACGGCAGCGGCGGGGCGGCCGGGTCGGGTGACGTGGCGGTCAAAGATGGCGTGGTGGTCGAGGTTGGCGGTCGCATAACGGCTGCGGCGCGGGAAGTGATCGACGCCGACGGCGCCATCGTCACCCCCGCCTGGGTCGACATTCACACCCACTACGATGGGCAGGTTACCTGGGATTCGGAGATGAACCCTTCCGCCAGCCACGGTGTCGGCACCATCGTCATGGGCAACTGCGGGGTTGGGTTCGCCCCGGTGGCCCGCGGCCAGCAGCAGACGCTGATCGAC
>JBLRXD010000409.1:0-3089 GCA_047920935.1 Pseudomonadales bacterium
CTTGCTACCCTGGCCGCCCTGCTGGCGACGCTGCTGCTGTTCGCCAGCCGCCGGCTGGCGGTGGCCGAAGATCCGCGGCTGGCGACCGTCGAGGCCTGCCTGCCGGGGGTCAACTGCGGCGCCTGCGGGCAGCCTACCTGTCATGCCTTTGCCGAAGCCCTGCTCGCCGGCCGCGCAGTACCGGCGGCCTGTTCCGTCAGCGCACCCGAGGCGCACGAGCGCATCGCCGCCTTCCTCGGCGTGGCCGTGGGTCAGGTCCGGCGTCTGGTTGCCCGCCTTGCCTGTGCCGGCGGGCGCAACCGCGCGCCGGCGCGCGTGCACTACCGCGGCGAACCCAGCTGCGCGGCCGCCGCCGCGGTGGGCGGCGGCGGCAAGGCCTGCGCCTGGGGCTGCCTCAACTTCGGCGACTGCGAGCGCGCCTGCGACTTCGCCGCCATCCGCCTCGACGCCCACGGGCTGCCGGTGGTCGACGAGGCGCTGTGCACGGCCTGCGGCGATTGCGTATCGGCATGTCCCAAGGATCTGTTTACCCTGGAACCGGAACAGCAGCCGCTGTGGGTGGCGTGCAGCAACCCGCAGCTGGGCAACGAGCTGCTGGAGGTCTGCAGCGTGGCGTGCACGGGTTGCGCCCGCTGCGCCCAGGATGCCCCGGGCTGGCTGCGCATGCAGGACAACCTGCCGCGCCGGATCGGCAACGCCGCGCCGGCGCCGCGGGCGGCCATCGACCGCTGCCCCACCGGCGCCATCGTCTGGATCGAGGACGGTCGTTATCGATTCGGCGCGGCGGCGGTCAGACCCGCGCGCCAGGCCGATCTGCCGCCACGACCGGGCTGAGCCCGACCAAGCACGATCTGAGGATCACGCGATGCACAAACCACAACGGCTGGTGAAGTACCCCGGCATCAGGGCCGCGCTGGACGGCAACAGCGCGGTGATCGCCAGCGAAAGCGCCGCCAGCGACGCCGCCGGCGCGTACCCGATCACGCCGTCCACCCAGATGGGCGAGGAGTGGGCCGCGGCGGCCGCGGCCGGCCAGCTGAACATCGCCGGCCGGCCGCTGATCTTCATCGAGCCGGAAGGCGAGCACGCCGCCGCCGCGGTCACCGCCGGCTTGTCGATGACCGGGCTGCGGGCGGCCAACTTCTCCTCCGGGCAGGGCATCGCCTACATGCACGAATCGCTGTATGCGGCGGTGGGCAAACGGCTGACCTACGTGCTCAACATGGGTTGCCGGGCCATGACCAAGGCGACCCTGAACGTCCACGCCGGGCACGACGACTACCACTGCGTCGACGACACCGGCTTCTTTCAGCTGTTCGCCAAGAACGCCCAGCACGCCGCCGATCTGAACCTCATCGCCCACCGCACCGCGGAGCTTGCGCTGAATCCCGGCATCGTCGCCCAGGACGGCTTTCTCACCACCCACCTGGTGGAATCGCTGCTGGCGCCGGAGCGCGAGCTGGTCGCCGAGTATCTCGGCCGGCCGGAAGACCTGATCGCCTGCCCGACCCCGGCGCAGCGGCTGCTGTTCGGCGACACCCGGCGGCGGGTGCCGGAGCTGTGGGACGTCGACAACCCTGTCATGGCTGGGGTGGTGCAGAATCAGGACAGCTACATGCAGAGCGTGGCCGCCCAACGGCCGTTCTTCTTCGACCACATCCCGGCGCTGGCGGACCAGGCTTTCGCCGAGTTCGCAGCCCTCACCGGCCGCCGCTACGCGCGCGTGCTCGGCTACCGCCTCGAAGACGCCGACTACGTGTTGCTGGGCCAGGGCAGCCTGATCCCCACCGCGGAAGCGGTGGCCGACCATCTGCGAAAGCACCGCCATCTCAAGGTGGGGGTGCTCGACCTGGTGATGTTCCGGCCGTTTCCGGCCGATCTGCTGGCGCGCGCGCTGCAGGGCAAGCGCGGCGTCACCGTGCTCGAGCGGCTCGACCAACCCCTGGCGGTGGATCCGCCGCTGGCCCGGGAGATCCGCGCCGCCCTCGGCAAGTGCCTGGAGAACGGCCGCCGGGCAGACGCGCCGCCCCACGCCGGCTTACCCGCCTACACCCGGTTGAGCGATCTGCCGGAGATCTACTCCGCCGCGTTCGGCCTCGGCAGCCGGGACCTCACCCCGGGGGATCTCATCGGCGCGGTGGAAAACATGCTGCCGGATGGCGCCGGGCGCAAGCTGTACTATCTGAGCATCGACTTCGTCCGCGACCGGCCGCTGCATCCGAAAGAGCAGATTCAGCAGCAGCAGCTCACCGCCGACTACCCCCACCTCAACCGGCTGACCGTCAAGGGCAGCGAAAACCCCAACCTCATGCCCGCGGGTTGCATGACACTGCGCATGCACTCCATCGGCGGCTGGGGCGCCATCACCACCGGCAAGCACCTGGCGTCGACGCTGTTCGACCTGCTCGGCTATCACATCAAAGCCAACCCCAAGTACGGCTCGGAGAAGAAGGGTCAGCCGACCACGTTCTACCTGGCCGCGGCGCCGGAGCCCATCCGCGTCAACGGCGAGTACGGCTACGTCGACGTGGTGCTGTCGCCGGATCCCAACGTGTTCAATCACAGCGATGCGCTGAGCGGGCTGCGCGACGGCGGGCTGTTCATCATCCAGGCGACCGACGCGAAGCCAGCGCAGGTGTGGGCGCGGATTCCGCAGCGTTATCAGCGCCAGATCGTCGACCGCAACATCCGCTGCTACTACCTCGACGCCTTCAGGATCGCCCGGGAAGAAGCCACCGACCCGGATCTCGAGCTGCGCATGCAGGGCATCGCCTTCCAGGGCGCGTTCTTCGCCGCGACCCCGCTGCTGGCCGAGCAGGGCTTCGACGAGGAACGGCTGCTGGAGGCGATCCGCGCTCAGCTCGAGCGCAAGTTCGGCGGCCGCGGCGCGCGCGTGGTCGAGGACAACCTGCGGGTGATTCAACGCGGCTTCGACGAGCTCACCGAGATCGTCGACAAGCCGCTGGCCGCGGAACGCGCCAACGGCGGCGGCATCCCGGCGGTGCCGATCATGGTGCGCAACCTTCCCGCGGGTAAGGCGCCGCTGTCGGACATCCAGCGCTTCTGGGCCCAGACCGGCAGCCTGTACG
>JBLRXD010000410.1:0-3068 GCA_047920935.1 Pseudomonadales bacterium
CCACCCGGGCGGTGACGGTGAAGCCGAGCACCGCGAAAATGGTCAGCGCGACGAGCACTTCCACCAGAGTGAACCCGCGCTGGACTGCTGTAGGAGCGATCTCCAGATCGCGATCTTCCCCTGTGGGAGCGATCTCCCGATCGCGATCGGCAGATCGCTCCAACAGGGAACCACCCTCCCCCCTGCTCATAACGCGTTCCGTGACGCCTGGGTGCGGGAGATACCGTCGGAGGTGACCTGCCACGGGCCGGTGTCCCACTCGGGCTCGAGGTGCACGGTGAACGGCGTGACTTCGCCGCTGGAGAACAGAATCACCTTGGGCAAGCCTTCGCGGGCATCGGCGGAAAGCTGCTCGAGCCCCTCGGACTCCACCCGCAGGACGACCTGCCCCATGAGCGGCACGTTGCCGAATGGGCGCTGGGATTGGGTCACCCACTCGCCCTGCTCCGGGTCGAATTCCGCGAAGCTCAGCTCGTCGGGCTCTACGTACAGGCCCCACTCGCGGTTGCGCTGCAAGGCGTACTGGCGCGCCAGCTCGATGGTGTAGGCCAACTGGTCGGCATTGCCCCGCAAGCGCTGCTCGGTGTCGGCGCCGGTGAAGCCGACGATGACGGTGCCCGTCAGAATGGCGGCCAGGCTGATCACCACCAGCAGTTCCAGCAGCGTGAAGCCACGGCAATCGCCGCCATGGAGACGGGGCGCGTGCGCGGCGTCAGATGTCGCGGAAGTGGATGTCGGCATTCAGGCCTTCGCCCCCTTCCGCGCCGTCGGCCCCCAGCGAGAACAGGTTGAAGCCGCTTGGGGTGCGCTCGTACACGTATTCCGAGCCCCACGGGTCGGTCGGCAGCTTCTTCACGTAGCCGTCGGGGTTGTAATTCTTCGGTTCCGGAAAGCCGCTCGGCTTTCTCACCAGCGCTTCGAGGCCCTGGTCGGTGGACGGGTACTGAAAGTTGTCCAACCGATAGATATCGAGCGCGTTCGCCAGGTTGCGCAGGTCGCTCTGCGCCGCCGTCACCCGGGCCTGGTCGGGCCGGCCGAGCAGGTTGGGAACGATCACCGCGCCGAGAATGCCGATGATGACCACCACCACCAGAATCTCGATCAGGGTGAAACCGCGGGCTCTTTTCGGTGCTCTTTGGGGGCTATGTCTAATCATCCAGAATCTGGTCTCCGATGAGCGGCGTCTACGTTGAGTCTAGACTCCCACGAGCGCCGCGGGTTCAGCCCGTCAGACGAGCTGATTCATGTTGAGAATCGGCAGCAGGATAGCCATGACGATGAACATCACCAGGCCTCCCATCACCACCAGCATGAGCGGCTCGAACAGCCGCACCAGGGTGGTGACGATGCGCTCCACCTCCGACTGCTGATAGTGAGCCACTTTGTCGAGCATGCTGTCGAGTTCGCCGCTGGCCTCGCCGCTGGCCACCATGTGCAGCAGCATGGGCGGAAAGTAACCGACCCCTTCCAAGGCGTTGCGCAGGCTCGAGCCTTCGCTCACCCGTTGGGTGGCCTCGCCCAGACGGCGCCGCAGCCACTTGTTCGAAACCACGTCGGCGGCGATGTTCATGGCATCGACCAGCGGCACGCCGCTGCCGGTGAGGATGCTCAAGGTGTTGGCGTAGCGGGCGGCGTTGCTGCTGCGGGTGATGCGGCTGAGCAGCGGCATGGACAGCTTCTGCCGATCCCAGACCAGGCGGGCTTCGGGCTGCGCCAGCAGCCAACGACCGGTAAAGGCGGCGAGCACCACCGTCAGGCCCATCAGCCACCAGTAGTCTCGGGTCAGCTCCGACATGCCGATGAGCATGCGGGTCGAGCGCGGCAGCTCCTGGCCCATGTTTTCGAGCACGCCCACCATGTCGGGCACCACGTAGACCATGAGCGCGCCGACGATGCCGAACGCCAGCAGCGTCAGCACCAGCGGGTACAGCATGGCCATCTCGACGTTGCGCCGCGACTCGAACTGGCGCTCCTGGTAATCGGCGAGGTTTTCCAGCACCCGATCGAGGTGCCCCGACTGCTCGCCGGACGCCACCGTTGAGCGGTACATCTCGTTGAAGCTCTTCGGGTACTGGGCCAGGCTCGAGGCCAGCGAATGACCTTCGAGCACGCGACTGCGGATGCCCATGACCAGCGCGCGCACGTGCTGCTTCTCCGATTGCTGGGCCACCGCCTGCAACGCCTCTTCCACCGGCAGGCTGGCGGCGATGAGGGTCGACAGCTGCCGCGTGAGCAGCACCCGGTCGAGGGGGCCGAGGCGGCGTGCGAAGCTGAAACTGCGGGTGACGCTTTCCCGGCCGCGGTCGGAGGCCGCATCGACGCTGAGCGGCACCAGCCCCTGGTCGCGCAGCATCTGCCGGGTCTGCCGCATGCTGTCGGCTTCCAGCACGCCCTTTTTCTGGCGCCCGCTGGCGTCGAGAGCGGCATATTCGAAAGCGGCCATGAGGCGTCAGTCCTCCAGGGTGACCCGCAGGACTTCCTGCACGGTGGTCACGCCGGCGAGAATCTTTTCGCGGCCGTCTTCGCGGATGCCGGTGGCGCGGCGCCGGGCGTAGCCGGCCATCTCGTGCTCGGAAGCGCGATCGTGAATGAGCTGGCGCAGGGTGTCATCGATGCTGATGAGCTCGTAGATGCCGGTGCGGCCGCGGTAGCCGGTGTGCTGGCACTGGTCGCAGCCGGCGGGTTCGTACACCTTGGCGTTGCCAACGCGCAGAAACTGCAGCTCGCTGTTGTTGGCGGCGCGGAAGGTCTTGCACTCCGGGCACAGCACCCGCACCAGCCGTTGCGCCAACACCCCGACCAGGCTCGAAGACAGCAGGAACGGCTCGACCCCCATGTCCACCAGGCGGGTGACGGCGCCCACCGCGGTGTTGGTGTGCAGGGTCGACATCACCAGGTGACCGGTGAGGCTGGCCTGAACGGCGACTTCGGCGGTCTCCAGATCACGAATTTCCCCCACCATCACCACGTCTGGATCCTGCCGCAGGATGGCCCGCAGGCCCCGGGCGAAGGTCATGTCGGCCTTGGTGTTCACCTGAGTCTGACCAATGCCGGGGAGGTTGTACTCG
>JBLRXD010000411.1:0-3034 GCA_047920935.1 Pseudomonadales bacterium
CTGTATGCCGCCGCACGCGACTACGCCCTGGAGCGCGGCATCATCATCGCCGACACCAAGTTCGAGTTCGGCCAGCTGCCCGGGCAGCAGACGCCGCTGCTCATCGACGAGATCTTCACCCCCGACAGCTCGCGCTTCTGGCCCGCCGACCAGTGGCAGCCCGGCGGCGAGCAGCCCAGCTTCGACAAGCAGATCGTGCGCAACTACCTCGAGACCCAGGTTGCCGCCGGCAAGTGGGACAAGACCCCGCCCGGGCCGGCGCTGCCCGACGAGGTGATCGAAAAGACGATGGGGCGTTATCTGGAGGCCTACGAGCGGCTCACCGGGTCGACGCTGTCGTTGCCCTGAGCCGGGTTTCGGAGCGGGGGGGCATGGCGGTGCCGGGCTGGTCCAGCGGAAAGCCATCTGCAGCCCTCGCTCAGCCGCTCCGCGGTGCCTGCGCTCGGCAAATTGCCGCCAGGGCCCGTCAATTTGCCTCCCTTAGCTTCGCTACAGGGGCTTGCAGATGGCTTTCCGCTGGACCAGCCCGGCTCCTACTGTCTTCGCTCCGAGCCCGGCGCAGCGCAACGACGGCGTCGACCGCGGTTGTGAGGGTTCATGGACTGGCAGCGGTATAAGGCGCTTTGTGATTCGCCTGGGGTTTGCAGCCGCTGGTTGCTGACGCAGACGGTGGAGTTGCTGGATGACGACGCGGTTGCGGGGCGGTTGCGGGAGGCTTTGGGCGGGGAGCCTTTGGTCAAGCCTGCGGATCATCGGGGTGGGGGTGAGACGGATATGTTTCGGGTGCGGATGAGCTTGGCTGAGGCGCAGGTGCTGTTGGCGACGGTGGAGCGTGCGGTGGCGCGGGGGGCGGCTACCAGCGGCACCCGGAAGCGCGGGCTGGGGGGGTTCGTCGAGGCGTGGCGCGAGTATCTGCAGCATCTCGAGCGGGGCGGCGGCGATGCGGGGGTGGCGGGTTGTTCAGCAAGGTTCTGATCGCCAATCGTGGGGCCATCGCCCGTCGGGTGGTGCGGGCGTGCAACGCGCTCGGCATCGCCTCGGTGGTGGTGTATTCCGAGGCGGATGCAGGGGCGCCTTATCTGCAGGAGGCATCCGAGGCGTTGCCGTTGCGCGGCAACTCGGCGGCGGATACTTATCTGAACGTGCCCGCGCTGCTCGACTGTTTGAGGGTCAGCGGCGCCGATGCGCTGCACCCGGGCTACGGCTTCCTCGCCGAGAATGCCGCGTTTGCCGAGGCGGTGACGGCGGCTGGCGCGACGTTCATCGGCCCGTCGCCGCGTTGGCTCGAAAGTATGGGTGATAAGGTCAAAGCGCGAGCGCTGCTGTCCCAGCACGGCTTTCCGGTGCTGCCTGGCAGCGGCGTGGTGGCCACGCTGGAGGCGGCGCTGGCAGCCGCCGAGGGCATCGGTTACCCACTCATGCTCAAGCCCTCGGCGGGTGGCGGTGGTATCGGCATGCGCAGGGTGCGCGACGCTTTCGAGTTGCGGCGCGCGTTTCCTCAGGCGAGCCAACTGGCCGCAGGGGCGTTCGGCGATTCCGCGCTGTTCCTCGAAGCGCTGGTGGAGCGTGCCCGGCACGTTGAGATTCAGCTGCTTGCGGATGGCCGAGGCGGTGCCGTGCACCTCTACGAGCGCGACTGCTCGCTGCAGCGGCGACATCGCAAGATCATAGAAGAGGCCCCCGCTCCGGGCATCGAGCGCGCTGCTCTGGAGGCGCTGGCGACGCAGGCGGCGCAGGCGATGGGCGAACTCGGCTACGACAACGTCGGCACCCTCGAGACGCTCTACCGAAGCGGCGAGGGATTCGGCTTCATCGAGATGAACACCCGCATTCAGGTGGAGCACGGCGTCACCGAAGCGGTCACCGGCGTGGATCTGGTTGCGACGCAGATCGCCCTGGCCGCAGGTGCGAGCCTGCCCGAGCGGCCGCCCCTCAAGGGTCACGCCGTGGAGGCCCGGGTTTACGCGGAGGATGTGCGCACCGGCTTCCCGGCCACCGGGGTGCTCAACCGGCTGCGCACCCCGGAACTGTTCGGCGTGCGCTTCGAAACCGGCTACCGTGAGGGTCAGGCCATCAGCCCCTATTACGACCCGCTGATCGCCAAGGTGATCGGCTGGGGAGATACCCGCGCGCAGGCCATTGGCCGTACTCTGGTTGGCGTGCGGGCCCTGGAGATTCGCGGCGTCGCCAGCAATGTCGCGCTGTTGGAGCGGGCTTTGCAGGATGCACGCTTCCTGGCCGGGGACGTTCACGTGGGTTTTTTCGACTCGCCGGCTGCGGGCGAATGGTTCAACTGAGGAGCACGTCATGAGCAGGGTCGATGTGGAAAGCGACGTCCAGGGCAGCGTCTGGAAGGTGGAGGTCGCCGTCGGCGACCGCGTCACCGAGGGCGACGTTCTGGTCGTGCTCGAATCCATGAAGATGGAGATTCCGGTGGAGGCTCCGGCGGATGGGGTGGTGACCGAGCTGCTGGTTGCTCCGGAACAGGCGGTGGAAGAAGGCGAGGTGATCGCCGTCCTCTCCGCCTGAAGATCACCTTGCCCCGCTCGCGCGTCGCCGGGTCTCGCGGCCAGCGAGTTCGGGGGTTTGTGGTAACGTAGCGGCTGGAACAATTTAGCTGGGAGCCAACAGCATGGCAGAGCTCGTGACCATCGATATCCAAGGCGGCGTCGCCGATGTGCGTTTGAACCGCGTGGACAAATACAACGCCCTGAGCCCGGATATGTTCAAAGCCGTCATCGCGGCCGGGGAGTCGCTGGCCGACAATCCGGCGGTGCGGGTGGTGGTGCTGTCCGGCAACGGTCGCGGTTTCTGCGCCGGCCTCGACATGGGCAGCTTCCAGGGAATGGCGGGTGGCGGCAGCGGCGGTGGCGGCACCGCCACGCTGCTCGATCGCGACGAGCGCCCGGAGAACCACGCCCAGCGACCGGCCTACGTGTGGAAGCGTCTGCCCATGCCGGTGATTGCCGCCATCCACGGCGTTGCCTTCGGCGGCGGTTGCCAGATCGCCCTCGGCGCGGACATCCGCTTCGCC
>JBLRXD010000412.1:0-3019 GCA_047920935.1 Pseudomonadales bacterium
TGCGCGAGGGCAATCTCTACCGCTACGACCTGCAACGCGGCCAGGAACTGCCGCTGACCGCCGATGGCATGGGCTACGTCAGCAACGGCATCGCCGAGTTCATCGCGCAGGAGGAGATGCATCGCTTCGAGGGCTACTGGTGGTCGCCCGACGATTGCTGGCTGGCTTACACCCGAGTGGACGAGAGCGTGGTCACCGAGACCCTGCGGCACGAGATTCAGGCCGACAGCGTGACCGTCGTGCCGCAACGCTACCCGTTCGCCGGCGCCGACAACGCCGACGTGCGCTTGCTGGTGCTGCACCTGGCAAGCGGTGCGATCCGCGAGATCCCGTATCACGTCGAAGACGACGACTACCTGGCCAGAGTCGGCTGGCTCGGCGATCGGCTGGCGGTGCAGCGGCAGAGCCGCGACCAACGCACCCTCGAATTGTTCGCCTTCGACCCGGAAACGGGCGATGGCCAGCAACTGCTGCACGAAACCTCGCCAACCTGGATCAACCTGCACGACAACCTGACCCCACTACCTGACGCAGCCACGGCGTGCAACGACACCGCAGCGCCCGCCGATCAGCAGCTGCGCTTTCTCTGGTCGTCGGAACGCACCGGCCACAGCCAGTTGTACCTGTACGAGCATGGCGGGTTGCGCCCCCTGACCTCGGGAGAAGGCCGGATCAACCGGGTGCTGTGGGCCGATCACGAGCGCGCCCTGGTCACCGGCTGGCTCGACAATCCCACCGAGCAACACCTCTACGAAGTAGCCTTGACGGCTGCCAGGCAGCCGCGCCGGTTGACGGTGCAGCCGGGCTGGCACGAACCCGTGATCAACGCCGACGGCAGTCGCGCCGTGGTGCGAAGCACCAGCCTGACCCACCCCGGACAGCTGGCGCTGCTCGAAACCACCTCCGACAGCCGCTTCCAGCCGCTGACGCTGGCCGAAGAGCGGATCACCGGCACGCACCCCTACGTGCCTTATCACGACGCCCACGTAACCTCCGAACTGGGCACGCTGACCGCGGAAGACGGCCAGCTGCTGCACTATCGGCTGACCCGACCGGCCGGCCCGGCCCCGCCCGGCGGCGCTCCCGTCATCGTCTACGTCTACGGCGGCCCGGGCGTGCACCGAGTGCGCAATGAGTGGCCGCCGCTGCTGTTGCAGCTGCTTTGCCAGCACGGCTACGGCGTGATGGAACTCGACAACCGCGGCAGCGGCAACCGCGATCGCGGCTTCGAAGCCCCCATCCACCAGCGCCTGGGCGGGGCGGAGGTGCGCGACCAGGTGGTCGGCGCGCGCTTTCTCGGCTCGCTGCCGTGGGTGAACGCCGATCGCATTGGCGTGTTCGGGCACAGCTACGGCGGTTACATGACGCTGATGTGTCTGCTCCAACGGCCGGAGATATTCAAAGCCGGCGTGGCGGTGGCACCGGTTTCCGACTGGCGGCTGTACGACACCCACTACACCGAGCGTTACCTCGGGTCGCCCCAGGATCACCCCGACAACTACGCCGTCAGTTCGGTGCTCGAGTACATCGACGGCCTCCAAGGTAAGCTGTTGATCGTTCACGGCATGGCCGACGACAACGTGCTGTTCACCCACGCCACCAAACTGTTCCGGGCCCTGCAGGCGAAAACCCTGCCTTTCGAGATGATGACCTACCCGGGCTCGAAGCACGCCCTGCAGGAGCGTGACGTCTCCATCCACCGATTCAACCTGCTACTGGATTTTTTTGGAAGGCACCTATGACCACCACCATCGACGTGCGTCCCGCCACCGCTGCGGATACCCATCTGCTGGTCGAGTTTAATCGCGCCATGGCGGCGGAAAGCGAAGACCGAGGACTCGACGTTGCCACGCTCACCCGTGGTGTCGAATATCTGTTGGCGAACCCGGCCGAGGGTTTCTACCTCATCGCCGAACGCGATGGTCAGGTGGCCGGCAGCCTGATGGTGACCTACGAGTGGAGCGACTGGCGTTGCGGTCGGTTCTGGTGGATTCAGAGCGTCTACGTGTTGCCGGAGCAGCGTCGATTCGGGGTTTACAGCGAGATGCACGACACCGTGCGCAAGCGCGCCCAGGAAGACCCGCAGGGCTGCGGCCTGCGCTTGTACGTCGAGCAGGACAACGCCGGCGCCATGGCCACCTATCGCTCACTGGACATGGCGGAAACCCACTATCGACTTTACGAAGAAGAATTCGGCCCGGCACGGTAACCGCAAGCCGCACCGCCGCACCGTCCCCGGCAACGATCAGCCGGGCGTGCCAATGCGCGAAAACAAGCGTGCGAAATTCTCCGTGGTGGAAGCTGTCAAATCAGCCAGGCTCTGATTGCGCAACTGCGCCAGAAAAGCCGCAGTCTCGGCAACATAGGCGGGCTCGTTGCGTTTGCCGCGGTAGGGAACCGGCGCCAGCCACGGGCTGTCGGTTTCCACCAGCAGACGCTCGTCGGGGACGCGCCGCGCAACCTCGCGCACGTTGTCGGCGTTCTTGAAGGTGACGATCCCGGATATCGACACGTAATAACCCAGATCCAGCGCCGCCGACGCCATACCCCAGGATTCGGTGAAGCAATGCAGCACCCCAAAAACCCCCTCGTGGGCCCGCAGCCGAGCCAGGGTATCGGCTTCCGCCGCACGAGTATGGATGATTACCGGCAGTTTCCGGTCTGCGGCCAATCCGAGTTGGAAATCGAAGCGCTCGAGTTGCTGGCGGCGCTGCTCGCGGCCAGGGTCGTGAGCGTAGTCGAGACCCATCTCGCCAGCCGCCACCACCCGCGGATGGGCCAGCCGCGGGACGATCCAGCCGGGATCCGCCGCAGCCGCTTCGGGATGCTGCCCGACGCTGGCCCAAACGTCCTCATGCGCCTCGGCCAGCGCCAGCACCTGATCGATTCCCGCTTCGTCGACGCCAATGCACAGGAATGCGCCCACCCCCCGGGCGCGCGCGGCGTCCAGGCGCTGCTCCGGATCTTCCAGGTAATTCAGGTGGCAGTGTGAATCGACGAGTAACGCTGCGCGGTCGGT
>JBLRXD010000413.1:0-2977 GCA_047920935.1 Pseudomonadales bacterium
GCGCGATACCGCCGGCACGCGGCTGCAAGACCTGCGCGTGGCCACCGATGCGGCCGCCGGGGTGGCCGGTGCTGCGACTGCTGCCGCTTCGGATTGGGTCTCGCCGCCGCAAGCGGCCAGGCCCATGGAAAGTATCACTGCAAGCACGGCCATATGGATTCGCATAGCCACCTCCTGTTCGTGTTCTGTTGAGGCGCCACGTTACCATGGCCGAGGGCGATTGGACGCACGCGATCGGGACAAGAACCTCAGCGGCCGCTCAGGCGCGCCGGATGGCCATGCGGTGAGCAACCTGCGCCAGCGCACCTCGCCAGCGGCGCCGCATCACTTGCAGGTTCTTGCGAGTCAGCAAACGGCTTGGGCGCAACGAAACGTCGGCGTTGACCAACGAGCAGAGCAGCCGGTGCATGCGCCAGTTGCGCTCGTTCCGCAGCAGCTTGAGTCGCGCCGAGACCCCGAGCGTCTGCACGCCGAACGGATGCTTGAAGGCGCATTCCAACGGCTGCGAATTGACGATCAGAGCCGGCGGCTCGGTCACGCCCACCTCGAACCGCTGCGCCGTCACAGAGATGCGGACGCGCTGCCCGAGGTCTGGGACGTCGATGGTCACCGGCCGCAGCAGGCGCAGCACGAGCGACGGAAAATTCTCCCGCATCCGCCCACAGAACTGTCGGAATGATGCTTCGACGTCTTCCAGGGGCACCCGGCGGTCACTGGCATACGCCCGCCGGCTCGGGTCCGCGAAATCCTCCGCGTAACGTTGCAGCGCCTGCTGCGAGTCGTGGCCCTCACCGACCTTCATGACGTCCCCGGGATAGAGAACGGCGGTGGCGAGCGCCTGCCGATCAAACGCTTCGACCACATCCTGCGGCGTGTTGGCGTAGTCGTTGATGTAGGCGTTGTCGGCGCAGGAGAAATAGACGAATGAGGCAAATGGCATGGTGACCTTCGCTTCGAGCAGGCGATGAATCTCCACCATGGCTTGGAGTTTGGCCTCAGCCTTCGGGGGCAAGTGGCGGTCGACATCGACCCAACCGCTGTATCCGGCGATCGAGAACTGCGTCAGCACCACATCCGGCGAGCCGAGGTCGGAGCGCAGGATGGCGAGATCACGCGGGCTCACCTCTGCGTCATTCATGTTCAGGACGGTCGTTTCGCCCGAAATCACGGCGAGGCACGAATCCATCTGGCCGACCTGATAGCAGTAGACGGTCGTGTGCGGGTCGAGCGCCACCGGCTCCCGGTGCCGCAGCGTACGAATCTGCTCGAAGCCGAGCCGCCGGAACGCGTCGATCATCTTGGTTGACGTCAGATCCTGGAACAGCACGCACACCCGGCGCTTGAACTCCACCGGCAAGGCGCGAAGCGTGGGGATGTGGAAGTGGTCCGGGTGCTCGTGCGACACCCACAGGTAATCGATCTCGTCCAACCGCTGCAGATCGAAGCTCGGCTCCGGCAGCAGCGACCAGGAGTCGTTGAACGCCTTTCCGAACAGCCAGGGGTCGGTCCAGATCGCTGCGCCTGGGGTTCTGACGATGACCGATGCGTGGCAGACGAATTCGAGTTCCATGCGCACGGAGGATAATTCGCTGCGCGGAGCTGGCGGATAACACGGGTCTATTCGGAGGCAATCGCCAGACGGCATGGCGGCAGCTGCTCTTCAGGATCCGTGCCACGCGCTCGACGCTCGCACGCCACTTGTGCACACTGGCCGCTGTCTACCGGGGAGTCAGACGCGCCTGCAGCCGCCATGGCCGCCGCGGCGCGCTGGAACACAGTTCGTTGGATCGTTTCGACCGCATCTACCAGATGCACCGCCTGCTGGTCGGCAGGCGCGTACCGATATCCCTCGAGCAGCTGACGCAGGAGCTGGAGTGCTCGGCACCCACGGTGAAGCGCATCATCTCCTCGATGCGCAATTTTCTCGACGCGCCCATCGAGTACGACCGCGAGCACAACGGCTACGCCTACGTGAACGACGATGGGCCCACGGGCAACTGGGAGCTGCCCGGCTTGTGGTTTTCGGCCGGTGAGCTGCAGGCCCTGCTGGCGCTGGAACGGCTGTTGAGCGGCTTGTCGCCGGGGCTGCTGTCGCAGGAGCTCACGCCGTTTCGCAGCCGCATCGAGGCGCTGCTGCAGCGCCAGGAGATCGGCACCGGCGAGCTGTACGCCCGCTTGCGCATTCTCTCCATGGGGGCGCGGGAGGTCAGGCCGGCGCTGTTCCGCACCCTGGCCACCGCGCTCGGCCTGCGGCGCCGGCTCGCGCTCGCTTACCGCAGCCGCAGCCGCGATGAAAAGACCCGGCGTACCATTTCGCCCCAGCGCCTGGTGCACTATCGCGACAACTGGTACCTGGATGCCTGGTGCCACATGCGCGACGGGTTGCGGATCTTCGCCCTCGATCGCATCGACGAGGTGAGCCTGCTGGAAGACGTCGCCGACGACCTCGCCGAGGCCGAACTCGATCGACGCCTGGCGCGCTCTTACGGCATCTTTTCCGGCGTGCCGCGCGCGTCTGCCGTGCTGCGCTTCAGCGCGCATATGTCCCGCTGGGTGGCGGAGGAGCACTGGCACCCCCAGCAGAGCGGCCAATGGCTCACCGACGGCAGCTACGAGCTGACCATCCCCTACGCCGAACCCACGGAGCTGGTGCGCGATATCCTGCGCTTCGGGGCCGCGGTGGAGGTGGTGCGGCCGGATACCTTGCGGCTGTTGGTGAGGGATCAGCTGCGGGCGGCATTGGGGCATTACTGATCGCGATCGGGAGATCGCTCCCACGGGGGCGGAATCGCTCCCACCGGCACGCATGCTGCATGCGTATCGCCATGGCAACATCGAACCCTACCCCGCCGGCGCTGGACGTCGGCATCCGTGATCAGGTGGTCATCGTCACCGGCGCCACGTCGGGTCTGGGACGCGCCTGCGCGCTGGCCCTGGGCAGGGCGGGCGCCCGGGTGGTGATCAATCACCGCCCCGG
>JBLRXD010000414.1:0-2977 GCA_047920935.1 Pseudomonadales bacterium
GTCGACATCGTCATCCTCGCCGTAGTGCTGCTGTCGGCTACCATCGGCCTGGTACGCGGCCTGTTCAAGGAGGTGCTGTCGCTTGCATCCTGGCTGGCAGCCTTTATGCTCGCGCTGTATTTTTCGCCGCTGCTGGCCGAACGGCTCGAAGGCCAGTTGGCTGACGGATCGGTGCGGCTGGTGGTGGCTTTCATCGCCATATTTCTCGCAACCCTGCTCGTGGGGGCGCTGGTGCAGTGGCTGGTGGGAACGTTGGTGAGGTCCACGGGTCTCACCGGAACGGATCGATTTCTCGGGTTTCTCTTTGGCAGCGCGCGGGGAGCGCTGGTGTGCATCGTCGCCATCATGGCGTTGCGTCAATTCGCCGAGACGAGCCAGTGGTGGCAGTCTTCGGTGCTGGTACCGGAACTCCTGGCGTTCGAGCAGGAAGTTCTGCAACTCATGGGTCGCGCTCAGGAATGGGCCGCCCACCTGGGAAAGCGAGAGTAAACACCCTGTATGTGCGGCATCGTCGGCATCGTCAGTAACTATCCCGTCAACCAGCAGATCTACGATGCGTTGACGGTGCTGCAGCATCGCGGCCAGGATGCTGCCGGCATGGTCACCACCGAAGGGCGCAAACTGCATCTGCGCAAGGGCAACGGCCTGGTGCGGGACGTTTTCCATCAGCAGCACATGCAGCGCATGGTGGGTCACATCGGCATCGGCCATGTGCGCTATCCCACCGCCGGCTCGGCAAGCTCCGCCGAGGCGCAGCCCATGTACGTCAACTCGCCCTACGGCATCACCCTGGCCCACAACGGCAACCTCACCAACGCCGAGCGCCTGCAGGCGGATCTGTTTCGCGAGGATCTCCGCCACGTCAACACCGACAGCGATTCCGAAGTGCTGCTCAACGTCTTTGCCCACGAGCTCGAAGCGCAGCGCGCTCACGCTCCCGGCCCCGATGACATCTTCGCCGCGGTGGCGCGCGTCCACCGCCGCTGCCGCGGCGCGTACGCCGCGGTGGCGATGATCCTTGGCGTTGGCATCGTCGCCTTTCGCGATCCCAACGGCATTCGCCCGCTGGTGTTCGGCAAGCGCGAGAGCGACCGCGGGGTCGAGTACATGATCGCCTCCGAAAGCGTCGCCCTGGATATCCTCGGCTTTCGACTGCTGCGCGACGTCGCCCCCGGCGAGTGCGTGTTCGTCACCAATGATGGCGCGCTCCACACTCGCGTCTGCGCCGAAAACACCACGCTGTCGCCGTGCATCTTCGAGTTCGTGTACCTGGCGCGGCCCGACTCCATCATGGACAACGTCTCGGTCTACAAGTCGCGGCTGCGCATGGGGGAGAATCTGGCCGACCGGGTTCTGGCGCGGTTCCCGGGGGGCAAGCACGACATCGACGTGGTCATCCCGATCCCCGACACCGGCCGCACCGCGGCGTTGCCGTTGGCGTATCAGTTGGAAGTCAAATACCGGGAAGGCTTCATCAAGAATCGCTACATCGGCCGGACGTTCATCATGCCGGGCCAGAATCAGCGCCGGAAGTCGGTGCGGCAGAAGCTCAATGCCATCGAACTGGAGTTCAAGGGTAAGAACGTGCTGCTGGTCGACGACTCCATCGTCCGCGGTACCACCATCCAGCAGATCATCCAGATGGCCCGGGAAGCTGGGGCGCGTAAGGTTTACATGGCCTCGGCGGCACCGGCGGTGCGCTTTCCCAACGTCTACGGCATCGACATGCCCACCCCCAACGAGTTCGTCGCCTACAACCGCACCGAAGAGCAGGTAGCGCGGTTGATCGGCGCCGACATGCTGATCTACCAGGGCATCGAAGACCTGGTGCAGAGCGCCCGTGAGGGAAACCCGCAGATCGACAATTTCGACTGCTCGGTGTTCGACGGTAAATACGTGACTGGAGACATAGACGATAGTTACCTGGAGCGTCTATCGTTCAACAGAAGCGATCAGATGAAACAGCAACGCCGTGACGCCGATTTCAGCAACGATACAACGGTCATCGACCTCCACAACCACTCGTGAGGTGAAAGACCAGATCCAGGGGCTGATCAGCGGGCTCAACGCCGTGCTGCTCGGCAAGGACAAACAGGTGAAGCTGGCGCTCACGTGTCTTCTGGCCGGCGGCCATCTGCTCATCGAAGACCTGCCCGGCATGGGCAAGACGCTGCTGTCGAACGCCCTGGCGCGAGTGCTCGGTCTATCCTACAACCGCATCCAGTTCACCAGCGATCTGCTGCCTGCGGACATCATCGGGACTTCGGTGTTCCGGCGCGACACAGCCGACTTTCATTTCGTTGAGGGGCCGCTGTTCGCGCAGGTGGTGCTGGCCGACGAGATCAATCGCGCCACCCCGAAGAGCCAGAGTGCGCTGCTCGAGGCCATGGAGGAGCGCCAGGTCACCGCTGACGGCGTGACCCGCGAGTTGCCGCAGCCGTTCTTCGTCATCGCCACTCAGAATCCCTCCACCCAGATGGGCACCTTCCCGCTACCGGAGTCGCAACTCGACCGCTTCCTGATGCGCATCGAACTCGGCTACCCGGAGCCCGACGCCGAGCGCGAACTGCTCAGAGGCGGCGACCGCCGCGGTGCGCTTGCCACCATCGTGCCGCTGCTCGATGCGGCCGGGCTGCGGGCGCTGCAGCAGGCGGTGGACGAGGTGAAGGTTTCCGACCCGCTCATCGATTACGTTCAGCGGTTGGTGGCGCAAAGCCGCACGGGCAGCGAGTTTGCTTTCGGTCTGTCGCCGCGCGGCGCACTGGCGCTGCTGCACGCGGCGCGTGCCTGGGCGCTCGTTCACGAGCGCAGCCACGTGGTGCCGGAAGACGTGCAGGCAGTGCTGCCGGCAGTGGTCGAGCATCGTCTGCGGGAAGCGGCCGATTACGCCGGTCACGGCGGCGCGGCCCTGGCCCAGCGGCTGCTGTCTGGCGTCGACGTGGTCGGATAGCGTCGGGCTCCACGTGGCCGACGCAGC
>JBLRXD010000415.1:0-2962 GCA_047920935.1 Pseudomonadales bacterium
TTTCAATCGCTTACTGAGATCCGAAACGACCAGGGTCCTTATGTAAGTGCCATTGAAGATAGACGCGCGATACGCCCGCGAGCAGCCTCAGCAGCGAGGCGGCCGCGAAGGAAGCCCAGCTTCGTCAGTGATGTTTCTACTCGCCGCGATGGGCAGCGTGCTGCTCAGTAGTTGAACTCCTGACGCCACCGATCAAACCGCCGCTGCTGGCCGCGGATAGTGTTCGCCGGTGGCTGCGTCGTCTCCGCCTTGAGCGTCCGATGCATGCGCTCATGCCGTCCGTTCTGCTCCGGGTGACCCGGCTCGATGCGTTCGTGACGGATCCCGGGCTTTATCCACCAGTCGCTCCCTCCACCGTGTATCGAGCCACCCACTTGCGGCCTGGCAGCGCTGTTACGTGCACTTCCTGCGCAACTCGCTCGATTACCTGCCGCGGAAAGCCGACGACGATTGCCTGCAGGAGCTGCGCTGGATCTACGACCGGCGCGATCTACAGGAGGCGAACCGCGACCTGGCGGCGTGGATCGCCAAGTGGCAGGGCAAGTATCCGAAGCTGGTCGACTGGGTGGAGTCGAACGTCGGCGAGACGTTGAGCTTTTATCGACTACCGCGGGCGCACGATAAGCACCTGAAGAGCGTGCGTTGAGACGCACGAGACGTGGCTGGAGGGCAGCCGCTACCTGAACATGGCGCTGCTGGCGGAGCACAAGTAGGATTTGCTGAGAGAGGCTGCTTGACTGCGGCCGCCGCCGTTGCCGCTTCGGGCTACGCCCTTCGCAGCAACGGCGGCAAAGAGGAATCAATCGCATACCTGATCAAGAAAGTGCACAACTAGACGCACACAACTGCATCGGCTGCTCCTCCTTCCGATGCCTGGTGCAACCTATGTGACCGGTTTATGTGTTACCCATGTGACCGGTTCATACCCTCTTCCCATCGCTCCCGCAGGCAGGGCGCGCTGGGGGTGGCAGAGCGGTAGTGGGCGGACGTTGACCGGAGCAGACGTTCGGGGCCGTTCAGGCACGCAGGCTCCTGCAGGGTAGCAAAGCGCTGACGCCCGCTGGACCCGAACGTCTGCTCCGGGCGGCGGCCGCCGACAGGGCGCTCGACCAGCACCAGCGCCGCCCCAGCCGGTGCGGGATCGCGATCAGGAGCTCGCTTTCATGGAAAACTCCGCTTTTCCTCAAGCGACCGCGGCGGCCGCAGGCCGCTTGGTCGCTCCTACCGCACGCTCGCCGCCGCGTCGACGAACCCCAGCGACTGCATGTCGAACAGCCCGCGATAAATGCCCCCGGGCCGTGTCATCAGCGCCTCGTGGGTGCCTTGCTCGACGATCTCGCCATGATCGAACACCAGGATCCGGTCGCACTGGCGCACCGTGGAAAGCCGATGGGCGATCAGGATCGCGGTGCGGCCTTCCATCAGGTGGGCGATGGCCTCTTGAATGTAGTGCTCGGTGATGGAGTCGAGGCTCGAGGTGGCCTCGTCCAGCACCAGGATGGGGCTGTCGGCGAGGATGGCGCGGGCGATGGCCACCCGTTGACGCTCGCCGCCGGAGAGTTTGATGCCGCGCTCGCCCACCAGGGTATGGTAGCCATCGGCCAGCCGCTCGATGAACTCGTGGGCGTGAGCTTTACGGGCAGCGGCCATCACCTCGTCCTCGGACGCTTCCGGCCGCCCGTAACGGATGTTGTCCAGCAGCGAGCGGTGGAACAGCAGCGGCTCCTGGGGCACCAGGGCGATGGCCCGCCGCAGGCTCTCCTGGGTGACCTGGGCGACGTCCTGGCCGTCGATGCGAATGCACCCCCGATCGATGTCGTAGAGCCGCTGCAGCAGCTTCACCAGGGTGGTCTTGCCGGCGCCGGACTCGCCCACCAGGGCGACTTTTTCGCCCGCACCGATGCGCAGGTTGAAATCCGCCAGCACCGGCTCCGGCTGATTGGCGTAGCTGAACCACACCTGGTCGAAAACAATCTCCCCTTGCCGTGGCGCGAGATCCCGGGCGCCCGGTGCGTCGCGCACCTGGGGCGGGGTGTGGCTGATCTCCACCAGGTCGTCGAGCTCGTTGGCCGCCCGCTGCAGGTTGCGTACCTGCCAGCCGATGTTGCGCAGCTGACCGTTGACGATGAAGTAGGTGGTGAGCACGTACACCAGATCGGCCAGGGGCGATTCGCCGGTCTCCGCCAGGGTGAGGACGATGATCAGCAGGCCGCCCAGCAGCAGCACGATCATCACCGACTGGATGGCGCCGGAATCCATGCTGCGGGTCCAGGCGACCCGGGCGCGGGCCTGCCAGTTGCCGGCCACCGCGTCCAGGCGCTGGTCCTCGCGCCGCTCGGCGCCGAACGATTTGATCACCGAGTTGCAGTTCACCGCATCCGCCAGCGCGCCCCCCAGGCGGGTGTCGGCATCGTTGGAGCGCTGGTTGGCCGGCGCCACGTAACCCAGCGACAGCGCCACGCTGACAGCGATGAAGATGACGATGGCGGTGCCGAAGTACAGCCCCAGCAGCGGTTCCCGGAAAAACATGGCGACGGAAAACCCCAGCAGGATGATGACGGCCGGGCCAAGATCCACCACCGTGGTGTCGGCGAAGGTGTCGTAGGCCCACATGCCGCGGGTGACTTTGCGCACCGTGGCGCCCGCAAAGTTGTTGGCGTGCCAGTCGGAGGAGAAGCGCTGCACCCGGCGAAAGCCGTCGCTGACCATGCGCCGCATCACGTCGGCGGCGAAGCGCACCCAGATGCGCAGGTAGATCTGCCGAACGGTGAACACCAGCGCGAACGTCCCCAGCAGCCAGCCGGCCGCTTCCCAGGCCGAATCCAGGGGCGCGCGACCGGCGCCGAAACGCTCCATGGCCATCACCAGATCGGCGGAGCGGCTGGGGATCTGGATCTCCAGCAGCACCGCTAGTGTAGTGTTCCATTCTGTTTGGAACTTAAACGCGAGTTGGCGCGAATGA
>JBLRXD010000416.1:0-2938 GCA_047920935.1 Pseudomonadales bacterium
GTCGGTCAGGCCATGGCCGAGGTGGCCGAGAAAGTAGGTGCGGACGCCGTGGTCGTTGGCACCGGCGCGCGCCGTGGCCCCACTGGGCTGCTGTTCGGAAGCTCGGCCGAGCGAATCCTCACGCGGGTGCCATGCGACGTGCTCGCCGTGCACGTCTGACGCTGGATCGGCTCAGCTCAGCGATCGATCTGAACGTGTTCCAGGAAGCGCACCAGCGCCTCCACCTTTTCTTCCGCGGAAGGGGCCGTCGGGTCGTGTGCTGCTCGACGCTCGAATTCCGCGCCCCACACCGGCATGCCCTCGGGTCGGTGGGCTGCGGTCATGGCGCGGCCGTCGATGATGGCCTCGACGAACTCCTCGGGAAATACCCCCTGGTTGCGCTCGCTGAGGTAGCGTAGATCCTTCGGCCGCGTGGCCAGATGCGGCGCCATGGGCCCGTCTCCTTCGCCGTAGCGACCATGGCAGCTGGCGCAGTTCTCCGCATACAGCCGGGCCCCGATTTCCTCTGGAGCGCCCGTGGGCTGCGGCGTGCCTGCGGCACGCAGCGCGCCGATGCTGTAGATACGCGTCGGCGTGATCAGCTCGGGCAGGCGGATGGTGGCGGTGTGCGCCAGCGATCGATCATCCACCACGACAATGGCCGACGCCTCATCCTGCGGGTTCCAGACAAGCATCCACACCTCGGCGCCATCGGGCGCGTAGGCTGGGGCGAGCACCCGGCGGGGCCCGTCGCTCAACCCCGACCAGCGGGCGATGGGCAGGGTCTGATAGCCGGCAGCGAGGTCACCCTTGCGGAACACGCTGACCGCCTGGCTGTGCTCGCGGTTCGCGGTCAGCGGTGTGTCCATCCACAGATGGCGCGACGCCGGGTGGGTCGCCAGGAACAGCGAGCCGGTAGCCGGACCGGAAACCTGCTGCACCACGCGCCAGGCATTGTCGGGATGGCCGTCGGGGTCGGTGCCTACCAGCATGAGCTGGTTGTCTACCATGGTGGTGGCCGCCCACACCGGCCCGAAATGCGGATCCACGTAGCTGACGCCTGGATTGCCACCGAACACCCGCGCGGGGATCTGCGCCACGATGCTCTGGCTCGACACGTCCAGCACGCTGACCGCGTTGCTGTCGGCGGGGGTCAGATAGTAGCGGCCGTCCACCGAGAAGCTGCCCGCGCGCAGTTCGGTCACGGTCTCCAGATCGATGATCCGCGGCCCGGCGGCTTCGCCCCCTGCCGCCCGTGCGCCGTTGCCGTAGGGGAACAGAAAAACATGCCCGGTCTCTTTGATGTGGCTGATGAACTCGGGATGGGCATGAGAGCCGGTGACGTCGGTGACCCGGGGTTCCGGATGATAGCGGCCGGTGTTGCTGGCGTAGCCTCGGGTGGACACCACCTGCAACGGCTCCAGCGTGGTGCCGTCGAGCAGCACCAGTTGCGGGGGCCAGTAGGCGCCGGCCAGGGCGAAGCGATCCTCGAAGCCGGGATAGCGCGACGCGCCCACGGCCCGGGCTTCGTAGCCGATACGCACCGACGCCACCCGTTCCGGTGGTGAGGCGAACAGGTCCACCAGGCTCACGGTACCGTCGCGGCCGATGACGTAAAGATAGCGGCCCGATGCCGAGGCGGTCAGCCGGTGCGGCGCGTGCCCCACGGGAATCCGGGCGATGAGGGTGCGGCTGGCGCCGTCGAACAGGGCAATCTCGCCGACGTCGTGCAGGGTTACGGCAAACAACCCGTCCAGGTCGTAGTCGTGGCGGGGGCGTTCGGGCCGCTCGGCGGAGGGGCGATACTGGCGCCAACCGTCACGAATCTGAAAATGGTCCATGTCGGGCGGTTGCGGCACGGGATGCTGGAGAAATCGGGCCAACAGATTCATGTCTTCTGCGACCAGCTCATCGCTGGTGCCCCAGTTCGGCATGCCGGTGGACGAGCCGAAGCTGATCACGCTCTGCAGGTACTGGGTGCCGAGCGCGCCCATGAGCTCCGGCGTCAGCGGATTGCCGGCGGTACCCTCGCGGAGCACGCCGTGGCAGCCGGTGCAGCGCCCGTAGTAGAGGCTGCGGGCCCGTTCGAACTCGTCCACCGACAGCGGCGGGCCTGCGCTGGTGATTCTCTGGGTTGCCTGCATCTGCTCCAGCGGGCTCAGGCCGGGCGCGGTTTCGGGGGTTGCCGGATGCTGCGCCAGTAATTCGTAACGTACTGCCGCGACCTCTTCCGGGCTGAACGGGCGCCCGCCGGGCCCCCACTGCGCGAGCACGTAGCTCAGGGTCGCCGCGACGACATCGTTGCCGAGATAACCGTGGGTGGGCATGACGTTGTCCCAGACGCCGCGGTGGGCGTCGCTGCCGCCGCGGCGGCCGGCAAGCACAGCGCCGATCACCGCGCCGCGCTCATCTTTGGCCAGCTGTTCGGTACGCAAGCTGGGGTAAAGCCCGTCGATGCCGCGACCGTCCGCCTGATGGCAGCGAGCGCAATGGCGAACGTAGGCGTCGCGACCGCTGTGCAATGACAGGTCGGCGTCCAGGTCGGACTCGTTGGCGATGGCCGCCAGTGGAAACCAGGCGCCCAGCGCAAAGGCCAGGCAGATTAGCAGGTGCGTGGCGTGCGGCTTGACCATGCTTGGCGATCGCTCCGGGGTGAGGCAGTGATGGTGGTCCCGGCACCTGCGGATGCCTATCCGTAGTTTCCCCAGTGCTATGCTCTCGATCATGGCGCTTCCCGACCACTTGACTCCGCTGCTGCAGGCAGATGCCTACCCCCACCGCTGTGCCACCATCACGCTGGTGGAGACCCACATATCCTGGGTGATCCTCACCGGTGAGGTAGCCTACAAGCTGAAGAAGCCGGTGCGGTTCCCGTTCGTCGATTTCTCGACGCTGGAGCGCCGCGCCCATTTCTGTCGCGAGGAGCTGCGCTGCAACCGGGCGTACGCGCCGATGCTGT
>JBLRXD010000417.1:0-2877 GCA_047920935.1 Pseudomonadales bacterium
CGGTGATCCCAGCGGTTTTCACCGGAATGCGAGAGGGCAGCGTGCCCGCCGGCACCGCGGATCTGCAGGTGACCTACCTGCGCCAGGCCCACGGTGACTGGCTCGACGCCGAGGCCAACGTGGTCAAGCGCGGCAAGCAGTTATGCTACGTCGAGGTGAGCATCAGCAACGATGCCGGGCAGTTGTGCGCGCGCGGCCGGGTGCTGTATGCCATGCGCAGCGGCTGAAAACAGCATCCGCCCGCCGCGCCAAGCCCGCCGCCGTGACCGCCCGCTACAACCCGAGCACCTGTTTGGCAATGATGTTGCGCTGCACCTCGCTGGAGCCCCCGGCGATGGTGTAGCCGCGATGATGGTAGCTACCGGCCGCGACGTACTCGGCGTAGCCCGGGCCGATTGCCGGCGCGGCCCCTGCGCCATCCTGGGGCAGCACCCAGTGGCCTACGGCCTCGAACAGCAACTCGTCCATGGCCTGCACCAGGGTGCTGCCACGCAGCTTCAACATGGAAGGCTCCGCGCCGATGTGATCACCCCGATCCGCAGCGGTGAGCAGCCGCAGGCTGATCGCCTCCAGGGCATTCAGGCGGATCTCCAGCGCCGCCAGCTTCGCCCGCATGGCAGCGGCCTCGGCAAGTGAGCCAGCACCGTCGGCCTCCTGACAGAGAATCGCACGCATTCGGCTGAGCAAACGCTTGTTCTCCGCCACCCGGGAAACCATCAGGCGCTCGTCACCGAGCAGACTCTTGGCGACGGTCCAGCCGTGATCTTCTTCCCCCAGCCGGTTACCTATCGGCACCCGAACCGAATCGAAGAACACCTGGTTCCAAAGGCGTTTGCCATTGAAGGCCCACAACGGAGCGACACTGACTCCTGGAGTCGACAGATCGATGAGCAGGAAGCTGATGCCGCGCTGCGACTGCACCTCAGTGTTGGTGCGCACCAGGCAGAAGATCCAATCGGCGTCTTCTGCGCCGCTGGTCCAGATTTTCTGGCCGTTCACCAGATAATCATCGCCGTCGCGCACCGCCCGGGTGCCAAGCGAAGCCAGATCGGAACCGGCCTGAGGTTCGGAGTACCCCTGACACCACCACAGCTCACCGCTGAGGATCCGCGGCAGCAACGCCTGCTGCTGCGCAGGCGTACCGTAACGAATGATGGCCGGCCCCACCATGTTGAAGCCGAAGCCGGAAAGCGGCGGCGCGTGCGCCCGCCGGCAGGCGACGTCGAAGATGTGCCGTTGAACCAGCGACCAGCCGGTGCCGCCATGCGCCACCGGCCAATGCGGGGCCGCCCAGCCCTGCTCGTGCAGAACGCGCGTCCAGTCGGCGAGTTCGGGCCGGCTGATGCTGGCACCGCGCTCGACCTTGGCCGCCAGCTGCGGGGGCAGAGCCCGCTCGAGAAACGCCTCCACCCGTCGCTTGAAGGCCGACTGCTCCACGGTCAGTGAGATGCGCATGGGCTGCTCCATCTGGCTGTGATGTCAGCGGGTTACCGGTGGCGGCACTCGCTGCGCGCCGGTGCCGTGTTGAAACCGATTCGCCAGCCCCGAGCCCATGGGGCCGGTAATGGCGTTCTTGCGCTCCGGCCGCGACAGAACCACCTCTGCCCAGCCCGGGTGATGGACCACCGCCACCGGCACGCCGGACTGTGGTACCTGCGTCATGATCAGCCTCCGTCCATCCGGCCTATCCAGGTCTGCCGAGCATAAGCACACAACGCACCGCGGTCATCGAACAGCGCCGTGGCGGCGAAATGCTTGCGTCCCTCGATCTCCAGACACCAGCCGATCACCACCAGGTCGGCGTCGGCACGCACCGGCTGCACCATGCGGGCGGTCATGCGCCCCAGCAATCCGGTGCGAATGCCCGCTACCATGTAGGCGAACTGCCCCGGACAGTCGAGCGCCGTCCAGACGATGTCTTCCGGCAGAAACCCCTCCGGCCCCGCAAGCCCGGGATGGGGACGCCACGCCGCCGCGACGCCGTCGAACCCCTCAACCGGCGCCGCGTAGACATGCAGGCCTTCATCCGCCGGCACATCAGCGCCGCAGCAGGCGCAAATGGGGTGGAAGCCGGTGCCGTCCGGCAACAGCGGATTGGCGTTGCGAAAAAAGGAAGGCGAACGGTCACGGGAGGCCAGCGCAGCGGCGAACGTCGGAGGCGCCGGAACCTCCAGCGTCAGCGTGGTCCGCACCGCCTCGGCCACCAGCGTGTCGCCCAGCACGATGCGCAGATGATCGGCATCAGTGCGCTCGACACTCATCGGCGTATCCAGCGGCGGCGGCGCCCGCAAGGTCACCTCGATGGCGGCATCTGTGGCCGCGGCGTTACAGGCCGGGAAACGTTCGGCGATAGCGCCCGCCACGTAGCCGCCATTGCCGGAATTGGGAGGCCCGCGGAAGCGGGCCGGAATGATCAGGGAGTCGGTCACAAACAATTACCGGGCCAAAAAACAGCGGCCATTCTAACCGCATGGGCTGAGCGCGGAACATCGCCAGCGTTGGCACTCTATCTGCAAAGATTCTCGCGAGGCATTCAGCCTTCATCAACAACCTACCCAACAGGAGATAGCGGTAATGGCAGTACTCTCGATTGGTAACAAAGGAAGAGGACGCATTCGCAACATGCTCGTCAAATGCTCTACCGGCTTGTTTGCTGCGGCGTTTTGCGGGGCCGTGTATGCCCAGGAGCTGAACTACAACTACATTGAGGTGAGCTGGGTGTTCGCCGACGAACTGGAGAGCGAGGTGATTCCCGGCGTCGTTGGCGGTGCGGCTGACGTCGACACCGGCGCCTACTTCGAAGGCTCGGGGGAATTCTTCAAGCAGGTGTTCCTGCGCGTGTCAGGCCAATCGCTGAAGATGGATACCGACACCGAG
>JBLRXD010000418.1:0-2861 GCA_047920935.1 Pseudomonadales bacterium
GTCAAGGAAGTCCGCGGCGCCGCTGAGTATCATCGCGATGCCTTCAAGGACGATTGAGTCGCGCCCAACCGGAGAGACGCCATGAGATGGTTATTGGCTGGCCTGCTGACGATTTCCCTGACCGCCTCGGCCAACGACGACGATCTGCTGATGCTGATGGGCACCCTGCAGACCCTGACCCACAAGCTGCAGCTGTCGCTGGATGCGGACAACGGGCCGCTGGCCGGCTTCTACGTCCACGAACTCGAAGAGGTCGGCGAGGCGGTGGTCGCGGTGGAGAGTTACCACGGCCACCCCATCGGGGCGCTGGCCGGCGCCATGCTGATGCCACAGATCGCCGCCGTGGACGCCAGCCTGGAAGGTGCCGAGGCAGACCTGACCGCGACCCGGCAGGCGTTCGAACAGCTGGTGGTGAACTGCAACGCCTGCCACGCGGCAACCGGGCACGGCTTCATCGTCATCGAACGCAACGACGCCAACCCTTACCTGCAGTCGTTCGCGCCGCGCTGATCCGCGGCGGGTACGCCTCAGCGGCGCTCGAGGCGAATGGGAATGGAGCCCTCGCGGCCGCCCACCAGGGCGCTGATGTAGGCGTCGCGCCAGCCGTACTTGGCACGCATCCGCTCGTTCACCCGGGCGCTGACATCCGCCTGGGGCACCGCCAGGTAAGACTCGAGAATGCCCGCCCGCTCGACCTGAACGTGCGGAGCAGCGCTCAACCGCGAGAACCAGCCGGAACCGTCGCCGCCGACCCGCAGATACTGCTCGCCATCGAGATCGACCACCCAAAGCCGCGTCTCGACCACGGCGCCGCCGGCGTCGCGAGCGTGCAGCACCACCACCTCGCCGCTTTCGGCAGCGAACCGCTCGAGCCCGAACACGCCGAGCACGCCTACCAGCAGCGCTACCGCGCCCCACATGAGCCACTTCATGATCCGAGCCTCTTCCACGGGTATCGCGCAAACATAGCGGCTATAATGTTTCAAATCAAACTGTTCATCATTGAACTATATGACAGCAACCTCTCCCGAGCGCTTCGAGCAGGCCTACCGCCTGTTCAACGAGATCAACATCATCGCCCAGCTGTCTTCCAACGAGATGGCGCGGGTGCTGCCCCACGGCCTCACCCTGTCGCAGTTCTCGGTGCTGAACTGGTTCGCGCGCGTGGACGACGAGGCCACGCCCGGCCGCCTGGCCGCGGCGTTCCAGGTCACCAAGGGCGCGATGACCAACACCCTGCAGAAGCTGCAACAGAAGGGCTTCATCGAGGTGACCGGCGACCCGACCAGCGGGCGCCGCAAGCTGGTGCGCATGACCGGCAGCGGCAGACGGGCACGGAACGCTGCGATCGCCGCCACCTACCCGATCCTCGAAGCATTCCTGGCCCACTTCGGCGACGCCGCGACCAGCGCCATGCTGCCGCAGCTGGAGGCCATCCGCAGTTATCTCGACCAGAAGCGTGAGGGTGAGCATTGACCGCCACCGGCGGATCATAGAAGCATGGTCGACCGCGCCACCGAAGGCTCGACATGCCGGAGACCTGGATCCGCAAGCTCATGCGCAAGCGCCGCGAAAAGCGGCTGTTTGCCGCCGTCGACGATCGCGCCATCTTCGACTGGATCTACCGCACCAATAAATGGGGCGACCCGGAATCGGTGTCCGGCAAGGGCTCGAATCTGGCGCAGACCCGCAACCTGCGCGCCGAGCTACCGGCTCTGCTGCAGCGCCTGGAAGTAAAGACCCTGCTCGATGCGCCCTGCGGAGATTTCCACTGGATGCAGCACACGCCGCTGGCCGTGGACGAGTACATCGGCGCCGATATCGTGCCGGCGCTCGTCGACGCCAACCAGACCGCGCACGCGGCGCCGGGGCGGCGCTTCGTCTGCCTCGACCTGGCCACCGACCCGCTGCCTGCGGTAGACGCCATCCTCTGCCGCGATTGTCTGGTGCACCTCGACCTCACCACCATGGCGCGGGTGATCGACAACATCCGGGCCAGCGGCAGCACCTACCTGCTGACCACCTCCCACCGTCGCCAGCAGGGCTACGTCGACAAACTCACGGGTAAGCACCGGCGGGTGAATCTCGAGGGCCCGCCGTTCGGCTGGCCGCCGCCCATCAGCGCCATCGTCGAGAACCTGCCGCCCAGCGGCAAGGACAGCGGCAAGATCCTCGGCGTGTGGCGCATCGACGGCATTCGCGCGCCAGGCTGACGGCGCCATCGGCCGCTCGCGGCGCGCACGTTTCCGTTGTAGTGTCATCGACATCAGCACGGGAGAGGATCGGATGCAACGGCGTATGAAGGGCATGATGCTCGGCGTGATGGCACTGCTGCTCATCGCGGTGGCTGGGGGCGCCATCGGCGTGTGGTTGTTCTATTGTCCCTGCGAGCGGACGCCGGGCGGCTGGTTGCTCGGCGAGCAGGTCGACGAACCGGTGAGCGACTGGTCGTTCGCCAACGGCGTGCCGCTGTGCCAGATTCAGGTGAGTCGCGGGCTGCTGCCTCATGCGATCAACCTCAACTGCATGGCGTCCGAAGGGCGCCTGTATCTGAGTTGCGCCAGCTGCGACGGCAAAACCTGGTCCACGGCGGCGCAGGCCCGGCCCGAGGCGCGTCTGCGGCTCGCGGGCTCGGTATATTCCGTCCGCCTCACCCGGGTGGAAGACCCGGCGGTTCTGGACGAAGCCTGGCGGGCGCGGGAAAGCAAACTCGGCCGCGACCCCGACCGCCCCCGGGATGCCGGCTGGTGGTCGTTTCTGGTGGAATCCCGCGGCTGACCGGCGACCCGCGACCCGCGACCCGCGACCGATCGGGTCGGGGTGATGGGATTTCGCCCATCACCCCTCCCACACCACCGGAC
>JBLRXD010000419.1:0-2772 GCA_047920935.1 Pseudomonadales bacterium
GCGTATTCGACCGCATCCAGGGTGCGCCAAGGACCGCAGTGGCGGTTGCGTCCACTTAGTGTCCTTGCCAGATCGCAGCACCTCGAGCGCCATGCTCTCCAGCATCTTGAGGGTCTGCACCTCGATCTCGAGCTGCTCAACAGTTTCCGCACTGGTGGCGCCCGTAGAGATCAGTTCCTCGAGTTCGTCGATCTCCTCCTGTCCGTATTCGTCGATATTTCCCAGAATCTCGTCGTTGACACTCAGAGCTTCTCCGCGTGGCAGGCCGCCCCTGCGAGCGAGCCGTGCTTCGCCAAGCTCGGCCTCGAGCCGCTCTCGCCGACGTCTTAGCGACTGGTAAATCGCAGCTGGTGAAGAAGCGAGGCGTCGCTGAAGAATCTGCAATGCAAAACCCACGTTATTGCGCTTCTTGCCGTCCTGCTCGGCAAAGCGCTGAACGCGATTCATCTCGTTGCGGACGTACTCGGTGACGGCGTGATAGAGCACCGCCTCTTCGCGCGAAAGCTCGTACTTGACTGTGTAGGCTAGGCGCTCGGGGAACAGCGGACGACCATCGAACTTGAGCAGCTCCTCTTTGGTGAGCCGCCGCATCATGTCGGCGCTGTCCGCGTAGTGAACACCATCGCGAAACCGACCCTCGAACCGATCACCATCCAGCAGTGCCATGAAGAGCGGGAAGTCCTCCTCCTTGCCGTTATGGGGCGTCGCGGTCATCAACAGCAGGTGGCGGCATATTTGCCCCAACTGCTGGCCAAGCTGATATCTCTTCGTGTACTTCACCTCGCCGCCAAAGTAACTGGCGGACATGCGATGGGCCTCGTCACAGATGATGAGATCCCACTCGTTTGATGAGATCAGCTTCTGCTGCAGGTCCTCGTTACGGGCCAGGACGTCCAGGCGAGCGATCAGGCGATTCCGGTCGTTGAATGCGTTGCCAGACCGGGACGTCTCGATCATGTCCCGTGTCAGGATGTCGAACTCGAGGGAGAACTTGTCGCCAAGCTCATCCTGCCACTGCTCAACGAGGCTTCCCGGAGCGACGACCAGGCAGCGTTCCAGGTCGCTGCGGGCAATCAGCTCCTTGATCAGAAGGCCCGCCATGATCGTCTTGCCCGCACCCGGGTCATCTGCAAGGAGGAACCGGAGCGGCTGGCGCGGCAGCATCTCTCCGTAGACGGCCGTAATCTGGTGGGGTAGCGGATCCACAAGGCTGGTGTGGATCGCCAGGTAGGGGTCGAAATAGTGGGCCAGCTTGATCCGGTTGGCCTCGGTCACCAGCCGCAACAACGACCCGTCGGCGTCGAACGACCAGGCGCGGCCGCGATGCTCGATGGCCAGCCGATGCTCGTCGTCCCGGTAAAGCGTGGTTTCCGAAACGGAGCCGCCGGGGATCCGGTGGACCAGGTTGATCGCCTGGTCGCCGATCCAGTCTACCGAGACCACTTCGACGATCTGGTTCGGTACGATCCCCGTGACTGCGGCGCCGTTCTTGATGTCTTCGAGTTTCGTCATTCCATTAACTTGCTCGTTTCCGCGCCCGGGATATTACCGGGCAGCTGCATTGCCACATTTGCGCTGCCTACCGTCGAGGGGTGGGACTACCGAGCCTCTGGACCCGGGGCGCGTAGAGGATTCTGCCACGAATGGTGCAAGGCGACGGGAATTTCCTCATAGCATCGTGATGCACAATCGCGGCAACACAATCTGCCGTTAAGAGCCAGTTATCGCGCGGCCCGACGCGAACCCCGGCTGCGTGGCGATTTCTCCGAACACCGACGATTTTCGTTCTGGGACATCCCAGAGTGAGCTTGCGACACCTGCCGGCTCACTCACGTGATGTAACTCATCTCGTACTTGAGCTTCCTCGACTTGCACTTCGGGCAGAACAGGAACCGATTCCGCGACAACTCCCCGCCGCATTCGCAGCGTGGCGCGCTCTCGGTTAGGACCCCTCCCTGCTCGAACACACCGTGGAATTTCCCGCAGGCCTGGCACTGGTACCCCGACGTGCTGCACGGCGTTCCGTCGACCGTGCAGCCGTGGGTGAATGAGGTGATCTCCTGCCGGTATCCACAGTCTCCGCATTGAATCTCGCCCGCCCCACCCATCCGCTGGAACTCGAGTCCCTGCGCCACGCGCTCCTCCCACTCCCGCTGATCTTTTTTTCGCCGCGTGCCATCCTGCACGAGAGCCGACAGCAGGATTGGCCACAACAGCACCGCGCCCAACGACATGATCACCGCGAACGCAACCACCTTCCACTTGGGCGGCGCCTCTCGCCCAAGGATCGCATTCGAGATGTCCGACCCCTGCACGCTCCGGATTTGGCCCGCGATCTCCCGTCGCCCTGGTCCGATGAACGCGACCGCACAACCGACCGCCAAGTAACCCATGATCAGTGACCCAATCATCGGTTCCTCCCTGTGTCCCGCCGCTCACCCGGCCCGCTGCCCCACCTTCCCGACCACCACCAGGAGGTTCCGGCTGCTGTAGTCGAGTAAACCGTCATCGTGCATTTGCACTGGGTCTACCAGTACGTCGACGATCGTCGGATTGGACTGCACCGCCTGCACCCGGATGATCACATAGACCGCATTCTCGCGCATCGGCCTGAGGTCATGAGCCGGGTGCTGGGCATCGTCTACCGCTGCATCGCCAGGCACCTGACCAAAAAGGCCGGGTTTTCCCCCAAGACGGCCCAGACCGGCGCGGCCACGCTGGTCCAGCGCTTCGGCAGCGCGTTGAACCTCAACGTCCACTTCCACATGCTGT
>JBLRXD010000420.1:0-2769 GCA_047920935.1 Pseudomonadales bacterium
CGCGCAGTTGCAGCGAGTCGACGTCGTGCAGGTTGCGATTGCTGAAGCGGTCTCTGGCGAAGCCGTTGTGCTGGCGGGCCTGCACCGACAGCCGGCCGGCAACGTTGTCGGTCAGGGCGTCGGTGACGTGGCCGGAGACCAGCCAGGAGTCGAGGTTGCCGGCCGACAACCGTACCGCGGCGTCGCGCTCGAATTGCGGCTGGGCGGTGATCACCGATAGCGCACCGCCGATCACGTTGCGCCCCAGCAGCACGCCCTGCGGCCCGCGGATCACCTCGACCCGCTCGATGTCGTAGAAGTCCATGTTCAGCAGGCCGGTGCGGCCGACGTAAACCTCGTCGATGAAGATGCCTACCGATGGAACCGCCGTGGGGGCGTCGAGTCGCGTGTTGGTGATGCCGCGAATGTTCAGTTCCTGGTCGAATGGCGACAGCGCGGTGATCGAGAACCCGGCCACGCTCTTGGCCAGATCTTCGACATCGAGGATGCGGTCTTTTTCGAGCATCTCGCCGGTGAAGGCCGACACCGCCACGGGGGCCTCCTGCAGCCCCACCGCGCGTTTCTGGGCGGTGACGATGATCTCTTCGATCACCTGGGCGGAGGCGGGCGCGGCTCCCAGCAGGCCGGCAAGCAGGCCGGCTTGCAGGGTGGATAACCAGATCGTGCGGAAACGTAAGGCCGAATTCGACATCGCGACTTTTCTCCCCATAAGTCTCTGAGTCGTTGGGTGTCGTCGGACAGCGCCTGCTCCCCAGGCCTCGACGATCCGATTATTCGGCTACGCATCTTATAATGCAATAAGCAAAAGCCTCTCGTTCTACCATATCCGTCAGGTATGAGGCGCGGCGCTTCCCGTTTTCCGCCGCTAGAGTTTCATTGTGCAAGTATCGAGCGATGGGGATTGCAAGCGGCGCCGCGGTGCGTTAAACCATCCTCTGAATCGTTTCGGGGAGGAGACTGATGCAATGCTTGGCTGACATCGTGCGCCACCACGCCCGCGTACGGCCGGATGCGCTGGCCATCGAGTACGTCAACGACGGCCGCAGCTGGTCGTTCGCCGCGCTCGACCGGGAATCGAACCGCGTTGCCCAGGCCCTGGCTCGGGCAGGGGTCGCTGCCGGCTCGCGGGTGGCCTACCTCGACCGCAACGCGCCAGAGTATTTTTCCTATCTGTTCGGCGCGGCGAAGCTGAACGCGGTATCGGTGGCGGTGAACTGGCGCCTGGCGCCGCCGGAAATGGCCTTCATCCTCAACGACAGCGAGTCACGGGTGGTGCTCGTCGGCGAGGAGTTTCTCGGCCATCTGGCGCAGATAAGCTTCGACCGCAGCCCCGAGGTGGTGGTCATCGGCGACGGCGGCTACCCTTCCTTCGAGCAGTGGCTGGCCGACACCGCCGATCACGATCCCGAGGTTGCCGCGCATCCCGACGACACCTGCTACCAACTCTACACCTCGGGCACCACCGGTCTGCCGAAGGGGGTCGAGATCACCCACGACAACTTCTTCGGCGCCATGGAGGAAGGCCTGGCCGCGGTGGGCATGTCGGCGTCTTCGGTGAATCTGGTGTGCATGCCGTTATTTCACATCGCCGGTAGCGGCTGGGGCCTGGTGGGCATGCATCAGGGCGCCCGTATGGTGCTGCTGCGCGATGTGGAGCTGGCCAACATCCTCGACGCCATTCCCCGTTACGGGGTGACCCACGCGCTGTTCGTGCCGGCGGTGCTGCAGTTCCTGCTCGCCACCCCCGGCATCGACGAAGCCGACCTGTCGTCGCTCGAAACCATCGTCTACGGGGCTTCGCCTATCACCGAGCCGGTGCTGGTTCGGGCGATGGAAGTATTTGGCTGCAACTTCATGCAGGCGTATGGCCTGACCGAAACCACCGGCAGCATCACCATTCTCGCGCCAGAAGATCACGATCCGGGCGGGCCGCGGGCCTACCTGCTGCGTTCCTGCGGTCGGCCGGTGGCGCCGAACCGGGTGCGCATCGTCGATCCGGAGACGCTGACCGACATGCCCGAGGGGGAGGTCGGGGAGATCTGGAATCAGGGCCGGCAGAACATGAAAGGCTACTGGAACAACCCGGAGGCCACGGCGGCGACCATCGATGCCGACGGCTGGCTGCGCACCGGCGATGCCGGCTACCTGCGCGACGGCTACCTGTACATTCACGACCGGGTCAAAGACATGATCATCTCCGGGGGTGAGAACATCTACCCGGCGGAGGTGGAAAACGCCCTGCTCAAGCATCCCGGCGTGGCCGACGCAGCCGTCATCGGCGTGCCCAGCGAGCGCTGGGGCGAGACCCCCATGGCGGTGGTGGTGCGCAAAGACGACGCCCTCACCGAAGACGACGTCATCGCCTTCTGCCGCAGCCAGCTGGCCCACTACAAATGCCCAACGTCGGTCACCTGGTCCGACGCGCTGCCGCGCAACCCCTCCGGCAAAATCCTCAAGACGGAGCTGCGTGAACCCTACTGGAAAGGCCAGCAGCGGAGGGTGTCATGAGCGCCCGGACGGCGGTGGTCGCCGCGCTGACGGTTTAGCGACTGGTTCGAGGAGACCCGGATGGGCCGCAAGATCCTGTTCATCACCACCGATCAGATGCGCTACGACGCGCTCGGGTGCAACGGCGGTACCGTGGCGCGCACGCCGGTGCTCGACCGCCTGGCGGCCGGCGGCGTCAATTATCGGCGCGCCCACAACCAGAACGTCGTCTGCATGCCCGCCCGCGCCACCATGGTGACCGGTCAGTATGTCTCCACCCAT
>JBLRXD010000421.1:0-2753 GCA_047920935.1 Pseudomonadales bacterium
CCCGGTCGATTGCCATCAGAGCTTGATCCTGCATTTCCGCCAAGGGCATAGTTCGCGTCTCGAAATGACAAGCAACTGGATGATGCCCGATGAACGACACCCCTTGGACCAGCACCCGGCAGCGACTGACTGCTGCCGTTGTCGTGCTTGCTGTCTGCGTGCTGCTGCCGCAACCCGCCGATGCCCAGAGCTTTCGGGATCGCGTGCTGAAGAGCGCCAAGGAACAGGTCGACCGTCGGATCGAAACCCGCGCCGACGAGGTCGTGGGAAAGGGCTTGGACAGGACGGAGGAGGCGATCCGCTGCGCCGCCAGCGACGCTGACTGTATTCGCCAAGCCCAGAGCGACGGCCGCAATGTGATCTATACCGACGGCTCAGGCAACGTGGTGGCGACACCCGCGGATGGAGGCAGCGACGTCGGGGCTCAGAGTGCCGGTGGCGAGGGCCGCATCGGCGAGGGCGCATGGGCCAACTACGATTTCGTGCCCGGCGAGCGGGTACTGTTCGCTGACGATTTCAGCGGCGATCGGGTGGGGAATTTCCCCCGTCGCCTGGAGTTCGTCAACGGCACCATGGAGATCGTCGACTTCCATGGGGGGCGTTACTTACGCGCCACCAGTGACGGTCGGTTCGAGATTCGGCTGCCGGAAGCGCTACCGGAGCGTTTCACCATCGAGTTCGACGCGCACCTGCCGCACTGGTGGCACCAGCTGTTCCTGGCGATGGGGGAGCCGGATGGTGGCTATAAAAACGTTCGCGCCGCCTACCAGAGACTCGACCGCTATCCGTTCAGCTACGTGCAGCTCTCGCAGCAGTTCCAATCCGGGCTGCGCGGCGACGGTGGCGGCGAGGCCTTGACCACGCACGCGGCGCTCCACCAGCAGATCGTCCCGGTACGCATCATGGCCGATGGGCGCTACGTGAAGGTGTTCCTGAACGAGCGGCGCATCGCCAACGTACCGAACGCCAACTTACGACGCTCCTCCACCCTGGCCGTGTTCATCACAGGAGAGGTCGCCGAGCACCGTCCGGTATTCATTGGCAACTTCCGCATCGCCGCTGGCGGCCCGTCGTTGTACGACGCGTTGCAGACGGATGGACGGGTCAGCACCCAGGGCATCCTGTTCGACCCCGGCAGCGATCGTATCCGCCCGGAGAGCACGCCGACCCTGAAGGAGATCGGCGAGATGCTCGGGGGTCATGGCGGGCTGCGGCTGCGGATTGAGGGACACACCGACAGCACTGGCAGTGTCGACGCCAACCAGCAGCTCAGCGAGCGCCGTGCGGCTGCGGTGAAGCAGCAGTTGATTGGCGACTTCGGCGTCGACGCCAGCCGTCTGGAAGCCGTGGGTAAGGGGCAGAGCGAGCCGGCGGCCAGCAACGACACGCCGGAAGGGCGGCAGAACAACCGCCGGGTGGTGCTCGTCATGATCTGACCCGGTGCGGCAGATGGCCGCGGTCGCGTGGCGCGGATATTGCTCGCTCCTCGGCAACGCCACACGTCGCCGCCGGCAGGAGTAGCTCATGGACAGCCGTGACCCCCGCGAGGGCCCGAAGCCCGCTGCGGATACCCCCATGCAGGATGCGCCCGGGGTCGAGAGCGAGCTGCGGCCCCAGGCCGATCATGGCGAACACAGCTACCGCGGCGCGGGCAAGCTCGAAGGTCTGGCTGCAGTGATCACCGGGGGCGACAGCGGTATCGGGCGCGCCACGGCAATCGCGTTCGCGCGCGAGGGCGCGGACGTTGCCATCGGCTACTATGCGGACAAGGAGCGCAGCGATGCCGAGGACACCGCGGGCTGGGTCGCGCAGGCTGGACGCAAGGCCATCGCGCATCGCTTCAACGTGCAGGATCCCGACGCCTGCAAGGGCTTCGTGGCAGAGGCGCTGGGCGCTTTCGGCAGGCTCGACATCGTCGTCAACAATGCCGCCTACCAGCATGAGCTGCCGTCGATCATGGACATCACCCCGGAGCAGCTCGACAGCACCTTTCGCACCAACATTTTCGGCTATTTCTACATGGTGCAGGCCGCATTACCGCACCTGCAGCGGGGATCGGTGATCCTCAACTGCGGGTCGGTGGTGGCGATGATGGGTCATCCGTCGCTGCTGGATTACTCGGCGACCAAGGGGGCCATCCACACCTTCACCAAGTCGCTGGCCAGAAACCTGGCGGCGGACGGTATCCGCGTCAACTGCGTGGCCCCGGGCCCGGTGTGGACCCCCTTCATTCCTGCCACCATGCAGGAAGACAATGTCCGTGACTTCGGCGTGGCAATGAGCATCTGGGAGCGGCCGGCGCAGCCGGCGGAGATCGCCCCGTCATTCGTTTTCCTGGCATCCAACGACGGTCGCTACTATACGGGGGAAGTGTTCGCCCCAACCGGCATGGAGACCACGCGGTGATCGCTGTCAGCGGTGCGCGCCGTCAGCGCTGACGGCGTACTTCCCAGGCGAGATAGGCCAGCGCGGCACCGATGCTGATCAGGTTGACGCCGAGCAGCACCCCCAGAAACCACAATGCGGTCACCGGCAGGCTGGCCCACAGGATGCCGGCGAGCAGAACCCCGACCATGCCGCTGGCTAGCAGCCACACCCAGTGGGGAAACGGGCGGATCGTCAGGGCGAACACGATCTTCGAGATCCCCTCGATCATGAAGAACACGATCAGCAGCAGCGAGATCGACGTCATCGCCTGAGCCGGGTCGCGCAGCAGCAGCAGGCCGATGAGCACGGCGATGGCGACGGAGATG
>JBLRXD010000422.1:0-2747 GCA_047920935.1 Pseudomonadales bacterium
AGGTCGGTGTCCTCGTGCACGTCGGTAAGCACCGGCACGCCGATCTGCTGCTTGACCTTGGCAAGAATCTTCAGCCCCTCGTCCAGGCCCGGACCGCGAAAGCTTTCGTGGGAAGAGCGATTGGCCTTGTCGAACGAGCTCTTGAAGATGAACGGAATGCCGAGTTTGTCGGTGATCTCCTTGATGGTGCCGGCGATCTCGAGGATCAGCCCCTCACTCTCGATCACGCACGGGCCGGCAATCAGGAACAGCGGCTTGTCGATGCCGGCTTCGAATCCACACAGTTGCATGAGTTACCCTTTGACCACCGGCCGCACCCCGGGGCTAGCTGGCGGAACCATGGGGGGCGGACGAGCGCTCGTCGACACCATTGTGGGCGGCCGCAGAGGCCGCCTTTTCGAGCGCAGCTTCGACGAACCCGGTGAACAGCGGGTGGCCGTCCCGGGGCGACGAGGTGAATTCCGGATGAAACTGGCAGGCCAGGAACCACGGGTGGTCATTTAGCTCGATCACCTCCACCAACTCGCCATCCGCCGAGCGCCCGGAGACGACCAGCCCATGATCAACCAACTGCTGAATGAAGCGGTTATTGACCTCATAGCGGTGGCGGTGGCGCTCGCGGATCTCGGCGCCGCCGTAAACGCTGTAGGCCAGCGTGCCGGTTTCGATCCGGCACAACTGCTCGCCGAGACGCATGGTGCCCCCCAGATCGCTTTCGCCGCTGCGCTGTTCCAGCTGACCTGCACTATCGGTCCACTCGGTGATCAGGCCGATCACCGGGTAAGGGGTGCCGGGTTCGATCTCGGTGGAGTGAGCGCCTTCGAACCCGGCCACGTGACGGGCGTACTCGATCACCGCGGCGTGCAAGCCGTAGCAGATGCCCAGGTACGGCACCTGACGCTCGCGCGCGTATTGCACCGCCTGAATCTTGCCTTCGAAGCCGCGGCGGCCGAACCCGCCGGGCACGAGAATCGCCGCCACGTCATCGAGCACGGCAGTACCATGGCGCTCGAGATCCTCGGCGTCGACGAACTTCACCAGCACCCGGGTGCGCGTGTGAATGCCGGCGTGGGTGATCGCCTCGAGCAGTGACTTGTAAGCGTCCGGCAGATCCAGATATTTGCCGACGAAGGCAATCTGCACCTCGCGATCGGGATGCAACTGAGCATCCACCAGGTGCTGCCACTCGCTCAGGTCGGCTACCGGGCACTCCAGGCCCATGCGTTCGACCACGAACACGTCGAGATGCTGATCGTGCAGCTTCTGCGGCACCTGGTAGATCGTCTCGGCGTCTTCCAGCGACACCACGGCGCGCTCTTCGACGTTGGTGAACAGGGCAATCTTGCTGCGCGCCGAGCGCGGCAGCGGACGATCGGAGCGGCACACCAGCACGTCGGGCTGCAGGCCGATGGAACGCAACTCCTTCACCGAATGCTGGGTCGGCTTGGTCTTGATCTCGCCGGCGGCGGGTATGAACGGCACGTAGGTGAGGTGGATGAACATGGCCCGCTGTCCGCCCACCTCCAGGCGCAGTTGCCGGATGGCTTCGAGGAAGGGTTGCGACTCGATGTCGCCCACGGTGCCGCCAATCTCGACCAGCAGCACATCGCAGCCTTCGGCAGCGTCCTTGGTGCGCCGCTTGATCTCGTCGGTGATGTGTGGAATCACCTGAACGGTGGCGCCCAGGTAATCGCCGCGTCGCTCGCGGCGCAGCACTTCGGCATAAATGCTGCCGGTGGTGAAGTTGTTCTTGCGGTTCATCCGCGCCCGCGAGAAGCGCTCGTAGTTGCCCAGGTCGAGGTCGGTTTCCGCGCCGTCGGCGGTGACGAACACCTCCCCGTGCTGGAACGGACTCATGGTGCCCGGATCGACGTTGATGTACGGATCCATCTTCAGCACGTTGACTTTGAGCTTGCGCGCTTCGAGCACGGCCGCCAGCGAGGAAGTGAGGATGCCTTTTCCCAAAGAGGAAACCACACCGCCCGTAACGAAGATGAATCGGCTCATTTGAGGGGTCTTCAACGCCGTCGGTGGAGAGGTCGCACGCGAGAATCAGCGTGCGCGAGATGGGACTGCAAGATAGCAAAAGGGTCCGGTAAGCTCAAAGAAAAAATCGGTTACGGCGCCTGCGGCTGCCACTGCGCCCGCCACCGACCCGACTCAGCGGCACCGCCTGCGGACGGCGGATCCCGGTGGGCCAGGCCAGGCACCGCGACCACCCCCAGGGCGTCATACAGCAAGGGATAGCCGGCCCGCAGCCACGGCGGCACGCAAGCCTCCTGAAACAGCTGCTTCAGCGCCCGATGGCGCCCCCGGGTGAGCAGCCGCTCGCCGCCGTGGCGGAAACGCACCTGCAGTTCTCCCGTAGGCCCGAAGCCGTCCGGATCCGCAACCAGGCGCAACACGCCGTGGGGCAACCGCACCTCACCGGGCGCCGCCACCGGGTAGACGCTGGCGAGCGCGGGCATCTGCCGCGCCAGATGGATCCGGCCCTGATAGCGCCGCAAGCGCGCCTGACCGAGATCGAGCAGCGGGACGCGATCGTCGCTGGCGGCGAGTTGCCGCAGGAATTCCTGCAGCGCGCTCCGGCGCGGTGCCGGGTGGCCGCGGGCCGCCAGCCACAGGCGCAGCAGCTCCACCTGCTCCTCGACGCCGAATGCGTGCAGCTCAGCCACGGCGAGGGTATCGGCGGCGGCGATGTCGCCGAGGCGCGCGCCCAGCATCTCGTCGGCCAGGCGGGTGCGCTG
>JBLRXD010000423.1:0-2746 GCA_047920935.1 Pseudomonadales bacterium
CCAGCACTTCGTCCACCGTCAGGTAAGCCGCCTTGAGTTTGCGAGGCACCTGAGCGAACGTGCAGTAGTGGCAGACGTCACGGCACAGGTGCGTGAGAGGGATGAACACCTTGCGCGAGTAGGTCACCAGGTTGCCGAAGCCGCGGTCGCGCACCTGTGCCGCCAGCGAAGCCAGGGCGGCGGTATCGTCGACCTCGGCCAGCGCCAGCGCCAGTTCGCGATCCGGCAGCAGGTTTTCGGCGGCGAGTTCGGTGGCGCGGTGCAGGGGTGCGTTGATCATGGTGTGTAGAATCGTTACATCCAGTGGCTGATTGTGTCTGTCATAGCGGCGGACGTCTACCTTGCGGCCGACCTCTGCCACCACCCTCAGGAATGCGGCCCGCTACTCGCCTCGCTGGTGAGGCCTTCGTCGGTTGCGCTGCTCGGGGTTGGTTCGGCGAGGCGGCGGCTGCCAGCGAGGCGCTCGGCGATCCCGCTTTTTTCCAGAAAGTGTGCCGTCTGACTGGCGGGGCCGCGTTCCAGCAACGCTCGCAGATCATCGGGTGTGTCGACGTCGAGAGCGAAGCTCGACGACGGGATGATGCGCGGCGGCGCACCCGCGGCGAACGCCGCGTCCGCGTGGGGCTTGAAGCTGCGGCCGTCGAAGCGAAAGGCAATGCGGTCGGGCGGTGTGCTGATGAGGCCGTTGGTGCCGAGATGCTCGTCGTCCGGCATCAGCGTCACGGCTTCGTGGCCCGCCATGATCTGATCGATTTCCTCGGGGCTGATCAGTGGCACGTCGGCGGGCACGATCATCACCCCGCGGGCATGCAGATGCTCCTTGAGGTATTCGGCTGCCTGGGTCAGAGCGGCCGACAGGTCTGCATCGGGGCTTTCGGTGAAACGCTCGGTTCCGAAAGCCTGCGCCAGGGCGTCGGCTTCGCTGGTGCGCGATACGATCAGCACCCCGGCGAGCGACTGGCACCGCGCCAGCGCCGTCAGAACGTCCCTGGCCATGGCGAGCATCAGCGCGCGCCGCTCGTCCGGCGTGAGCACGTCGGCCAATCGGCGCTTGGCCGACTCCAAAGATTTGATGGGGACGATGGCCCACATGACGGTCTCCCGTTGAAAACCTCGGATGGCTGCAGGCAGGGGCCTGGGATCAGCGCAGATCGTCGATGAAACGCAGTACCGTTGCCGCCAGGTCGATGCGATCGCGCAACGTTATCATGAGGGTCTGGGCCACGATAGAGGCGCCGGGGATCTGTGCTTGCAGCGCGGAATCCTGCTGGTCGAGCACGAAGCCGTCGAGCAGATCGCCGTAGTGCGCGGCGATGCGGTCAGCGCTGGTAGGCACCTGCAGCTCACGCATCATCTTCGCGGTGGGCCCCTTGATGGCCTGCCCGCCGACGATGGGTGACACCGCTACGACGGGCGCCTTGGCGGCTCGCAGCGCCGCAGGCATACCCGGCAAGCTCAGCAGCGGATCCACCGACACGAACGGGTTCGAAGGGCAGATGACGATGCCGTCCGCTTGGCTGATGCACTCGAGGACAGCCGGATTGGGACGCGCGGCATCGCTGCCCCGGAACTCGAAGCCGGTCACGGCTGGCGCGCAGCGATCGCGCACGAAGTAGTGCTGGAACGACAGCGGCCCGTCCGCAGTGCGCACGGTGGTCCGCACCGGGTCGTCGGACATGGGCAGGATCCGGTGGCGGACGCCCAGTGCGCGCGCGATGGTGGCAGTGACGTCGGTGCGGGTGAAGCCCTGGCCAAGCAGCTGGGTGCGGGTCACGTGCAGCGCCAGATCCTTGTCGCCGAGGCGGAACCAGGTCTCGCCGCCGAGCGCCTCGAGCGCGCTCATGAAGCTCCAGGTTTCGTCCCGCCGGCCCCAGCCCAGATCCAGATTGGCGAGTTCCGCCAGGGTGTAGATCAGGGTGTCGGTATCGGGAGCGATCTCGAAGCCCAGATGCTCGAAGTCGTCGCCGGTGTTGACTGCGAAGCTCACCTGGCCAGGCTCGAGCAGCTTGGCCAGGCCCAACGCCAGCTTGGCGCCACCCACGCCGCCGGTGATGGCGAGGATGTTACTGGCCATGCCTCACCGGAACATGTCCTCTTCCAGCGGGCGGATCACGGCGCGCGCGGGCTCGTCGGCGTCCTCGGGGGGCAGCCCGCGGATCAACGCCACCGGGGTGCGCTCGGTGGTTTCCCCCATCACCAGGGTCGCGGCGGTGGCGAGGCTGTCGGCGCGGTTGATCAGGGTGACTTTGAGCTCCCGGCCGAACAGATCGTTGCCGCCCCGGCGATCGTCCAGGGCGCGGATGCCGGCGCAGCCGATGGCGGTGCCGACGGTGCCCAGGCGCCACGGCCGATTGCTGCTGTCGGTGATGATCACCCCCAGTCGGGCGCCGCTGGCGCTTTCCAGCCCCTGGCGCAGCCGTTGCGCGGACGCATCCGGATCCTCCGGCAGCAGCAGCGCGTAATCGTCGCCGGCACCGTCGCCGTGCTCGATATTCGATTGATCGATGCCGGCGTGTGCGCCCACCAGCCCGAGCCGGTGGCGAACGATGAGCACGCCCGGCTTCTTGCGCACCACCTCGGTGGATTCGTCGAGGACGAGTTGCACCAGCCGCGGATCCTTGTCGGTTTCCCGAGCCAGCTCCTCCGCCTGCGGGCTCGGTGTGACTGTGGCGAGCCGAACCATTCGACCCTCGGCTTTGGAAACGATCTTCTGGGCGATGCAGAGCACGTCGCCGTTCTGGAGCGT
>JBLRXD010000424.1:0-2706 GCA_047920935.1 Pseudomonadales bacterium
GGGCGATCCCCGAGTAATGGCTGATAGTGAAAATCGGCGCCGCGCCGGGCGATCAGTTCGTCCCGCGCGGCGCCGAGCAGCTGCGGGCGGTCGAACAGGTCCACGCCGGTGGCGGCCAGCACCCGCGCCGCCAGCAGCATGCCCTTGTGGCCGATGGACATTCCCCCCGCCGCCACCGCCTGCCAGCTGTGAGCGGGAGTGCCGGGGACCCAGGTGGCGGTACCAAAGCCCGCCGTCGGCACGTGCCAACTGACATCGCCGACGTCGGTGGAGCCCATGCTTTGCCGGAGTTGATAGCTCTGCACCATGCCCGCCACCTCCAGCGGCGGCTGCGAACCGCCGAGGGAAGACTGGATCCGGCGGGCGAACGCCCGTTCGGCGGCGTCGTAAGTGACGCCCCCGATCCGCACCAGGTTGTCGTGCATCACCCGCGCCAGCACGTCGTTGGGAAGCAGCGGAAAGTTGCCGTGCATGACCTCGACTTCCATACGCGTGCCGGTGCCATGGGCGCCTGCCTCGGCGGCGGCCACCACCCGATCGAACAACGCCCGCACCTGCTTACGCCCTGGATGGCGTACGTAGTAATAAACCTGAGCGCGCTCCGGAACGATATTCGGCGCCTGACCACCGTCGGTGATCACGTAGTGAATCCGCGACTCTTGGGGTACGTGCTCGCGCATCAGGTTGACCATGAAGTTCATGGCCTCGACGCCATCGAGCGCCGACCGGCCTCGCTCCGGAGCGGCGGCGGCGTGCGCGGCGGTACCATGAAAAGTGAAACGACCCGAGATGTTGGCCGTCGTGGTCGATGGCGAGGCATTATTGGCGTCGCTCGGGTGCCAGTGCAGCACCGCATCGACGTCATCGAACAACCCGGCCCGAGTCATGTATACCTTGCCCGACCCGCCCTCCTCCGCCGGCGTGCCGTAGACGCGCACCGTGCCCGAGCGGCCCGTCTGCCGCAGCCACGCGGCCAACGCGGCCCCGGCAGTGGCCGAGGCAGCACCGAACAGATGATGGCCGCAGGCATGTCCGGCGCCGCCCACCTCCAGAGGCTGTCGGCGCGGCACCGCATCCTGAGAAAGGCCAGGCAACGCGTCGAACTCCGCCAGAATGCCGATGATGGGTGCGCCGCTGCCGAAACTGGCTACGAAAGCGGTGGGCAGGTCGGCGACTCCGCGGGTAACCGAGAAGCCGCGCTGCGCGAGAAACCTCTGCAGACGCTGACTGCTGTGCTGCTCCAGATAGCCGAGTTCCGCCAGCCTCCAGATGTCGTCAGCCAAGGCCACAGCAGCGTCGGCTGCGTCATCCACGTACGCCTGCACCAGCGAGCTACCGGCAGCGGCAGCGGCAGCGGCAGCGGCAGCGGCAGCGGCAGCGGCAGCGGCCGCATGACCACACCAGCACAACGCCGCCACGGCAATCCACCGGCCCGCTCGTATTTGCCAGCGACTCATTCCCAACCCACCCCGGCCTGGTAAATCAGCAAGCACTTTGCCGGGGAAGCTGGCGTGGCGCAAATGCCGAAGCACTGCGGTTAATCTCGGCGATTGTCAGACACGTTCAGGTTGCGTTAAGTTTGGCCGCTCTAGCATGCAGCATGACAACCGTGGAGCCGCTCATCATGCAACTTACCGCTCGGGTCGGTCGAACCATCAGCCGTTACGGCTTCAGCCTGCTGGCCTGCATCATGGCTGCGTCAGCGAGCGCGCTGCCGCCCACGGATCAGGACCCCGGCGCCTTGCTGCGTGCCGGCGAACCAGTGAGCAGCATCTCCATGGCCAACGGCATCGCCGGCTTTCAACCGCTGGACGACGAGCACGTCATGCTGTCGCTGGGAACCGATCAGCACTATCTGCTCACATTGAACCGCGAATGCCATGGCCTGCGGTGGGCTCGGCATGTGGGGGTGACGGTGTCCGACAATACCATTTGGGCTGGCTTCGATGCCCTGACCGCTGATGGGGCGGCTTGCCCGATTCGCGAAATCCATCTGGTGCGCGACCTGGAGCCCACCGCAACCTCGCGGTGACGCCGGCGCTCGCTCTGTGTTCCGCCCAGCGGGGCGAGCCGTCGAAGAATCCGGGGATACAGCGCCCGACTTCTACTCCGCCCCAAAAACAGCCGGGGACGCTGACTGCACGACATCCGATACTGCGGGTTGTCGACAGCGAGCCCAGCCGGAACCGGAGAGCCTGCAAGCCGAGCCGTCTGGCTTTCGCTGCGGAAAGCATCCTGCGATCCACGTCCACCAAAGGTACCGAAACCGACGACGCCGGAACGCGGTGACGATCACGTTTTCGCGGTTTGCCCGCCTTGGCACGTCGCTTGCGCCGCCTTGAACATGCCGTTGTCTGAAATCATAGGCTGGGCGAGTTCCACCATACTGCTGTTCACCCTCATGGGCCAGGTGGTCCGCCAATGGCGGGCAGAGTCGGTGGAAGGCGTTTCGTGGGTGCTGTTCGCCGGCCAGATCGCCGCTTCAGTGGGCTTTGTCACTTACAGCTTGCTGCTTGGCAATACCATCTTCATCGTCACCAACAGCCTCATACTCGGCACCGCCGTCGCCGGCCAGATCATCTACCTGCGCAAACGGCGGCGCGCATCCGCCCCCACCGAGACGTCGAACTCCGGCTGATCACGGCGCAGCGGCGCCGCGATCAGGCTGGGGCGCAAAGCTCCGCGGCCAGGCTGCCTATGGCCACG
>JBLRXD010000425.1:0-2661 GCA_047920935.1 Pseudomonadales bacterium
CGGCGACGGCGCTGGCTGCACAGGGCGCGCGGGTAGCCATCTGCGGCCGCAGCATGGACAAGCTGGAGCGGGTGGCGCGCCAAGACACGCCCGGCAACGGGGAAATATTGCCGATTCGAGCCGACATATCGGAGCGCAGCGACATGCAGCGGCTTTACGAAGAAGTGGATCGCCCGGCCGACCGGAGCAGGTGGCCGATCTGCTGCTGTTTCTCGCCGGCGGGCAGGGATTGTTGCAGTAAGCGGCAGCGACCACGGCCCACGGGTGATCAGTTCTGCAGCAACTCCGGGTCGCCACGCACGCGCTTCAGCAACGTACCTGCGGGTAGCGGCCGGGCCGGTTGCTCCACCTGATTGAGCAGGGCCAACCGTTCGACGGGGATTGCCGACGGATGCTGGCGGTGGAACTCGGCGAGGGTCATGTCGCGGTCGAGGCGCACGATCTCGATGGTTGCCGGCTGCACTTCGAGTATCTCCGGGTCTTCCAGCGGCGCGAAGCTGTCGATGGCGTCGCCGAACATGGCGCGGTACTGGGCTTCACGGTCCACCGATGTGTACGCAACCAGCTGGTAAACGTTGCCGCCGTAGTCGAGAAACGCCGCCCGGCCGCTCAGCACACCCTGCTGCGTCTGCGCCTGAAAGTTGCTCTGCACCGCGAAAATACCGTTGATGGTGCGGCGCTCCACGCGCCCGCGCGCTACCCCCTCCTGGCCCATGAAGCGCTGCAGCGCGGCCTCGGGGTCGGCAACGCCGGCCAGTGTGAGTTGCAACACTGCATCCTGCTCCTGACTGGCGGCGATCACCGCCCGGGCCAGATTCTGGGTCTGCCAGCCGCGCGGCACCGCGAACTGGAATTCCAGGTCGGGGTGATAAAAGCGGTGCTCACGGAAAAAGCCGTTACGGGGGTTGGGGCCGTAGGCGAGCCCGTCGATCTGCATCAGATAGCTTTCGTGGCCGACCATGGTGTCCGGATCGCGCGCCACCTCCTGACGTTCGGCGCGCCGCTCGATGGCGCGCACCCGCTCCTCCGGCGCCGGGTGTGTGGCCAGCCAACTGGGCAACGGGCTGCGGTCTTCCAGATCGGCCAGGCGCCCGAGAGCGGCAAACACCTCGGCCATCTCGGTGACATCGTAATTCTGCTCGCGCGCGTAGTTGAAGCCGAGCTCGTCGGCCTGCCGCTCAGCGTCGCGACTGTACCTGAGCATCAGCAGATTGAGACCGACCCCGGCCAGATCTGCGAACGGACGCAATTCCGGCACCACCACCATGCCGATGCCGATGCCCAGCTGGGCCAGCTGGGCGCGGCTGATCTGCGCCACCGAATGGCGCGCGGTGATGTGGCCGATCTCGTGGCCGAGCACGCTGACCAACTGGGCTTCGGAGTTCATGAGCGTCAGCATGCCGCGGGTGAAGTAGATGGGGCCGCCGGGCAGGGCGAAGGCGTTGGGGGTGGGATCGTCCACCACTTTGAACGACCAGGGCAGTTCGGGGCGTTCGGAGGCAGCAGCCAACTGGTGCCCGAGACGCGAAACGTATTCCTGCAGTTCCGAATCGTCCACCAGCGCCATGGATTGCTCCACCTGCTGGGCGCCCTGTTGGCCGATCTGCACTTCCTGGCCCTCGGAAATGAGGGTGAACTGTGGGCGCCCGGTGACCGGGTTCACCGCGCAGGCAGTCGCACCAAGGAGCAGCGCCAGCGCCATCAGCAACCGTGCCGCACCAGCGCGCCGAGCCGGAGTCAATGGGACGGATCGCGGCGACAGGTCGGTCATCGCTCGACGCGCGGCTTGCCGGTCAGCAGCACTTGCTCGGGGCCGAGGCTTGCCGCCAGCTCGTGCAGCTTCTCGTGCAGCGACTCGTTGCAGAACTGCTGCACGTCGCTCAAGGCCATGCAGAACTCGGTGAGACCTTCGAGCCATTCCCGCTGACTTTCCGGCGACAACGGCTGTTCCCGGGCCTGCTCGATGCGGTATCCGGCCGCGTCGAGGCGCTTTGCGGCTTCTTCCAGATGTTTGGGTACGGCCACCAGATCACTCCTATAGACGCGTTTCGTCATGTTTCCGCGCTGAGCGGGTTCCGCGCAATGACTTCAGTTAACCGCGGACTTCAGTTAACCGCGGCCGTCGGCGACTTCTTTACAGCCCCACTTGCAGCCCCGCTTACAGCCCCACCACGAACAACGCCAGGGTGCTGATCCAGCCGATCAGCCACGCCAGCGAGCGCGCCGTGGCGAGGTCGGTCACGTAACAGATGCCATGGGCGATGCGCGCGGCGACGAAGATCACGGCGAGCAGATCGACGCTGCCCTGGGGCGCACCCACGAAGTGGGCGATCAGCACGCCGGCGACGAACAGGGGGAACGCTTCGTAGCTGTTCTGCTCGGCCCAGTGGGCGCGTTGCGCGGCGCCGTCGATGCCGGCCAGAAATGCCCTGGGGGCGCGGTTGTCGTAGCGTCCGCCGGTCGCCTTGGCGTAGCCCACCCACACCAGTGGCAGGATGCCGGCAAATAATACGCACCAGAATGCCACGGTCATTGCTGATTCTCCGGATCCGGTTTGATCAGATCCCGCAGCCCGCGGCGCAGCAGATCCCGCGGCGATGGATCTTTCTGGCGTTGCTGTTCGGGGGCCGGCTCGGCGGCCGGCTCGGCGGGTCGTTCTCC
>JBLRXD010000426.1:0-2649 GCA_047920935.1 Pseudomonadales bacterium
GCCTCACCGGATCCAGCGACCTGTACCAGTCCAGCGGACGCTCGCCCCACGCCTGCATCAACTTCGTCACCGCCCACGATGGCTTCACCCTGCGCGACCTGGTCAGCTACAACCACAAGCACAATGAAGCCAACCTCGAAGACAACCAGGACGGCGAGAACCACAACATCTCCTGGAACTGCGGGGTAGAGGGAGACACTGATGATCCCGAGGTCAACCGTCTGCGCGACCGTCAGCGGCGCAACCTGATGACCACGCTGCTGCTGTCCCAGGGGGTGCCCATGATCCTCGGTGGCGACGAGATGGGCCGCACCCAGCGTGGCAACAACAACGGCTACTGTCAGGACAACGAGCTCAGCTGGTTCGACTGGGATCAGCTGCGCCAGGACCGCGACTTCGTCGAATTCGTCACCTTCCTGATCCGCCTGCGCCGCGCCCATCTGGTGTTTCGCCGGCGCTCGTTCTTCCGCGGGCGTCACGTCGAGCCCCATCAGGAAGGCGACATCCTGTGGCTGCGGCCTGACGGCCATGAGTTCTCCGATGCCGACTGGTCCGATCCGAGCGTGCGGGTGATGGGCATGCTTCTCAACGGCTCCGCCATGGACGAGCGTGACACCCGCAACGTGCCGGTGCGTGACGATCTGTTTCTGATGTTGTGCAACGCCAGCGTCGATCCGGTGGAGTTCTGCCTGCCGGACCAGTGGGGCCGGCCTTGGATACGCCTGGTGGACACAGCCGATGACCGGCCGCTGGCGCCGGAGCAGGTGGACCAGAGCTACGAAGTGCGCGAACGCAGCCTGGTATTGCTGTGGCGGGCAGCCCAGCCGAAGTTGCCGGACCTCGGCAATGAGCGCTGATCGAGTCGACAGAGTCTGGGGGCCGAAACTGCTGGCGGATGGCGTCGAGTTCCGCTTGTGGGCGCCGGATAGCGCCAGCGTCGACCTGCTCATCGAGGTGGCGGAAGCCTGGGACAGCCGCCCGATGGTAGCGGACGATGATGGCTGGTGGCGACTCCGCGTGGCGGAAGCCGGTGCCGGCAGCCGCTACCGCTATCAACTGGCCGACGGCCTGCAGGTGCCGGATCCGGCGTCGCGCTTTCAGCCAGAAGACGTGCACGGGCCCAGCCAGGTGGTGGATCCCGGAAGCTACCGCTGGCAGCACCCGGGCTGGACCGGCCGGCCCTGGCACGAGACGGTCGTGTACGAACTGCACCTGGGGACCTTCACCCCGCAGGGCACCTATCTGGCCGCCATCGACAAGCTCGATACCCTGGTGGACCTCGGAATCACCGCCGTGGAACTGCTGCCGGTGGCCGCCTTCCCGGGCGCCCGCAACTGGGGCTACGACGGGGTGCTGCCGTTTGCTCCGGACTGCAGTTACGGCACGCCCGACGAGTTGCGGCAGCTCGTCGATGCGGCTCACGGTCGCGGGCTGATGGTGTTTCTCGACGTCGTGTACAACCACTTCGGCCCGGAGGGCAACTATCTCGGCGCCTATGCGAAGGGGTTTTTCACCGACCATCATCACACCCCCTGGGGCGATGCCGTCAACTTCGACAGCGGGCCCGAGAGGCGCTGGACGCGGCAATTCTTCATCGAGAACGCCCTGGCGTGGCTCGAGGACTATGGCTTCGATGGCCTGCGGCTGGATGCGGTGCACGCCATCTACGACGACTCGGCGGTTCACGTGCTGAGCGAGCTGGCGCAGCGCGTGCGCGCCGGCCCCGGGCGGGATCGCCGCGTGCATCTGGTGCTGGAGAACGACGACAACGAAGCCCGCTGGCTCGGCCCGGAGGGGCCCGGCTACGACGCCCAGTGGAATGATGACTTCCACCATGCGCTGCACGTGCTGCTCACCGGAGAGGGTGACAGCTATTACGGCGACTATCGCGATCAGCCCCACCGGCATCTGCTGCGAACCTTGACCGAAGGGTTTGCGTACCAGGGCGAAACCTCGCCGCACCGCGGCCACCCTCGCGGCGAGCCCAGCGCCGGGCTGCCGCCGACGGCGTTCGTGGCGTTCGTGCAGAATCACGATCAGGTGGGCAACCGCGCCCACGGTGAACGCATTCATGAGTTGTGCGCAGAAACCGCACTGCGGGCCGCCACGGCCATTCTGCTGCTCAGCCCCATGCCGCCGTTGCTGTTCATGGGCCAGGAGTGGTGCGCCAGCAGCCGCTTTCCGTTCTTCTGCGATTTCGGCGGTGAGCTGGCGGAGGCGGTGAAGCAGGGACGCATCCGCGAGTTCGAGCGGTTCGACGCGTTCAGCGATCCCGAGGCGCGGCGGCACATCCCCGACCCCACCAGTGCCGCAACGTTCGCCGCGGCCAAACTGCGCTGGGAAGAGCGCCTCGATGCCGATCACCGGCGCTGGTGGCGGCTGCACCAGGCGCTATTGGCGCTGCGCCGCCGCGACCTGGTGCCGCTCCTGGAAGGGGTCGACGCCGGCGGGGTCGACGCGCGGCTGCTGGGCGACAGCGGCCTCGCCGCCACCTGGGAACTCGCAGCGGGCGCCCGCTACAGCCTGCACGCCAACCTCGGCGAGACCGCGCTGACGCTGCCGGCGGAGCCGGCCGGCGGCGTCGTCTACGCGACTCCCGGGGCGCTGACGGAATCCCAGCTCGCGCCCTGGGGGGTAGTGTTCACGCTG
>JBLRXD010000427.1:0-2643 GCA_047920935.1 Pseudomonadales bacterium
CGCCGTTCCGCGCGCGGAGTTGCCGATCATCGGAGTGGACGCGCCGGCCGACGAACCCCCCCACCCCGCCTTGCTGTGGATCGGTGCGCCGGACGTGCTCGAGGACGCCCGGCTGAGCCCCGATGGCCGCACCCTCACGGTCGGCGAGCGTTCCATGTCGCTGGCCCTGACGCCCCGAATCCCGACCAATCTCTCGTATCCCGATCACACCACCGCGCGCTTCTTCAGCCAACGCAGCAGCCGTGCGCGGGGCGCCCCCGGCGAGGCGGATCCCGCGGGCTTCGTGGCACGCACCCTGTGGCCGGAAGATGCGCGCATCGACAGCCAGGCGCTGACACTCGAACCGCTGGTGAAAAACGAAAAACTCAGCACCCTCATCGAAGCGCAAACGGGCGCCGGTGATACCGCTTTCCCGGCCCGGCTGCTGTTCCAGCGTGATCCCGGGGCACCACCCCGGTGGTACGGCAAGCCGGTGCTGGCCATGGTGCTGAGCGGTGCGCAAGGCGACGACGATGGCTCACTCGCAGGGCATCTCGGTGTCGCCACCGGCTACTTCGGCCCCCGCGGCGAGTGGCAGGATTGGATCGTCGACAACTTCTACCCACTCCGGGACGTCAGCTCGAAGGGCATCATTCCCGCCTCGGTGCCAATGGACAACTATCTGTTGGACTTCAACAGCGGCCAGCTCTACTACCGGCCCGGCTACATGCTGGTGGCGGTGCTGCGCCGGCCGGAGGTGGCGAGCGCCATCCACCAGGCGCTGCACCAGACCATGCTCGCCTTCTACTGTCGCGAATTCACCTTCGACCAGGCCAGCTTCAACAGCACCGCCATGACCATGGATCCGATTCGGGCCGTCGGTTGGCGCATACCGCACACCGGACCCACCAGCCGCTTCCTGGCGTTGCTGGCGGCGCCCATCGCCGCCGTGGCGCAGCTCAGCCCCCAGAGCGGCCGCACGGCGTTCAATGCCTTCCGCCAGGAAACCAGCCGGCTGCTCCCCCGGGTGGCCTTCGAGGTGGCCGGCCACGACCTGCTGCACCTGGTCGGCAGCCGGCCCGACCCTGAGGAGCTGACCGAATTCGAGCAGCGGCTGGTGGAGGATGTGGAGGCGGTGCTGTTCGTGCGCCTGCCGCAAATACCTTCCGAGCGGCGCGTCGGCACATTTCCACCACGCTCGTTGTTTACCTACGGAGCCAGGATCTTCGTCGATCCCACCGAGTTCGAGACCGCACCGGACACCGGCGAACGGGAGCTACCGCAAGCGCTCGAAGATGCCTGCGACATCACGGTACCGTTCTGATCATCGGCACCGACCGATCATCCCCGGCAGCTATGGATAGGACGGCGCTCGCGGGTTTACCATCCGCAGCCCATCCCGAGAGACTGCAGCGTATGCAACTCCGCCGGGCCCGGTGCCACAACATCCTCGTCGCCGCAGTTGCCTTGCTGCTTGGCGCCGCCGGGGCCCGTGCCGACGGCTGGCCCCTCTACGGCGGCGATGCTGGTGGTCAACGCCACTCCCAGGCGGAGCAGATCACCCCAGCCAACGTCAGCACGCTGCGGCAGGCGTGGCACTATCGCACCGGCGACCTGAACGCCCGCCCGAACGCCATGAAAAACAGCGCCTTTCAGGCGACGCCCGTGCTCCTGGGCGACAGCCTGCTGTTGTGCTCACCGTTCAACGAGGTGATCGCCCTGGATCCCGGAAGCGGGGCGAAGCGCTGGCGTTTCGATGCCGGCATCGCCACCGATTACCGCCCCGCCAACCAGTTCGTCTGCCGCGGGGTCACCGCATGGATCGATCCCACGGCGCCCTCGAACACGGCCTGCGCCACGCGCGTCTTCATGGGCACCGTCGATGCTCGCGTCATCGCCCTGGATGCGGCCACGGGCAAGCCGTGTGCCGACTTCGGCCAGGCGGGGACCGTGACCATCGACCCCGGCATGGAACTGGTGGGGCCGGGGGAGTTCCAGATCACCTCGCCGCCGGTGGTCGTCCGGGGGCGCGTGATCGTCGGCTCCGCCATCGGCGACAACGTCCGGGTCGATGCGCCGAAAGGCACGGTGCGAGCCTTCGACGCGCGCACCGGAGCGCCCGCGTGGGATTTCGATCCGGTGGCCCGGGGCGCCGCCGACTTCCCCGACGACTGGCCGGCCGAGGCGGCGGCACGCATCGGGCACGCCAACGTCTGGGCGCCCATGTCCGCCGACGAAGCCCGCGGCCTGGTGTTCCTGCCGACCTCTTCGCCCAGCCCCGACTTCTTCGGCGGGCTGCGTCAGGGCGACAATCGCTACGCGAACTCGCTGGTGGCGCTGCGCGCGGCAACCGGCGAGGTGGCGTGGCACTTCCAACTCGTTCATCACGACGTCTGGGATTACGATCTCCCGGCCCAACCGAGCCTGATCACCCTGGAACGCGATGGCCGGGCGGTGGATGCCGTGGTGCAGGTCACCAAGCAGGGCTTCGTATTCGTGTTCGACCGCGAGACGGGCACACCGCTGTTCGACATCGAAGAGCGCCCGGTGCCCCAGGGCGGCGCTGCCGGCGAGCACCTGTCGGCCACTCAGCCCCACCCGCTGGCGCCACCGCCGCTGGTGCCCCAATCGCTGTCCGCCGCCGAGGCGTGGGGCTTGACCCCC
>JBLRXD010000428.1:0-2598 GCA_047920935.1 Pseudomonadales bacterium
CGCTGCCCCAGGCGGAGGCGACGCTGGCAATCGCCATCACCGCCGAGGAGCTGGGCATCATCGACGTGGTGGTGGTGGATGGTGTGATCATCGTCATCGTCGTCACCTGCCTGCTCGGGCCGCTGCTCACCAGCTGGCTGGGCAAAGGTATGGCGCGGGAATCGAAGGCGGCGGCAGCGCAGCGCGAAGCTGCCGCTGACCACGGTGACGAGGAGGAGGCGCGGGCTCCGGCGATGCATGAGCGCTCTGACAAACCCTGAGGCTGCAGAATTACCAACCGCCGCCCAGCTAACCTTTGGCGCCGTCCAGGAAGCTTTCGAACCCGGCGGGTGCGTAAGGGCCGATGACGATCTGCTCGAGCACGCCGATGCCGCTGCGCTGACCGTCGCTGGCGCGCACCACCTGCTGCACGTGCAGATTCTCTGGCGCCAGCAGGTCCAGCTGCCGCGGGTCGAAGGATTCGCTGCCGGTGGCCAGTTCGCCCTTCCACATGCCCTGACCCCATTCCGGATGCCCATAGCCGAGCCCCTTCATCTGGAACTTCAGGATCGGTTCGAGACTGATGGTCCGGGTGGCGCCTTCGAGGCTCACCAGATCGATCTCCGCCGACGCCGCCAGACGGGTGCCGGGGTGATATTTCACCCGATGCCGCGCCGTGGCCATGCGCTCCTCGCTGCCATCCTCGACCCCGGGCACTTCGGCTTCGGTGGCGTACAGAGGCGCGGTGATGCCCTCACGAACCAGCGCTTCCCCCTGCTGACCGTCGAAGAAGATGGCGTGGGTGACGTGATCGTCCCAGAACAGCGGCGCCCAGAGAAAGCAAATGCCCTTCGGCGTGGCCGGCGCGCCGCCTTGCTCCCGCTCGCCGACGTTGCGCACGCCCCAGGAGCGGTCTTTGGTGCCGTTGCAGACGCTTTCTTCAACTTTGATGTCGCCATCCGGGTGGCGCACGTGCCCCGACCAGCGACCGAACTGGTCGAACCGGGTGGCGTCCATGGCGCGACGGGTGCCGTTCCACAGGGTCTGCCGCGCTTCCTGGATGGAGGCCGTGCGGGCGGAGAAGGTCAGATCGCAGCTGATGCCGCTGTCGTTGTCGTCGAGCACCACCCGGGCGCGGCGCATGGGCTCGAGAATCTCGATGCGAAACGGCCCCACCTGCATGTCGGTGCGCTCGCTGGGCGCGCGCCGGGAGCCGTAGAAGCAGTGCTGGCGGCCTCCGGGGGTCACCACGCTGAAGGCGCAGTCGAGAATGCCCCGATGCGGGTACACGGCCATGCCGATGCCGAAGTAGTAGGAGCCGTCGCTGGCGTAGCCGTTGAACCAGGTGCGGTCGTATACGTTGCGATCGCTGGTGGCGGGGTGGGCGAGAGGCTCCGGCGTCTGATGCACCGGGTAATCGTCGAGCTTGTTGAGCATGGTGTGGTTGTCCTCTATTCCAGCGGGGCAGCAGCCCAGGCATACGGTGGGTCGAGTATACGGGCATCAGGCTGGGAGCCGTAGGTCCAGACGGCACCCACCGTTTGCCAAACGTCAATGAAACCCCGAAGTTCCTCGCTAATCCCCGCAGTAAGGAGGATGGTGGGGTTTTGTAGCGAGAGGATGCGCATCTACATGAGTACCTACACAGCTTCCGTCTGTCTGCTAGCCGGCCTGACGCTTGCGGCGCTTGCCGGCTGTTCGAGCAACCCCACAGCCGCCGATACCATGCGCGGGCACGCCTCCGTCGTTCAGGGTCGAGCCGATCAGGAGAAGCAATCCGCGGCGGATTGGGATTCGGGGCAGAAACTGATCGCTTCGGGAAACAAGAACATTGCGGCCGGAGAAAAGCGCGTCGTGGCAGCGGAAAAAAATCTGCAGCGAGGCCAGGAACAGATCGCGCTGGGTCAAAGCGAGCTGGCCGAAGGTAATAGGTTGGTGGAAGAGGCTGAGCGCAGCTTTCGTCGCGCCTATCCCGACGAGACCCTCAGCAGCGGCAACTGACCACGGTTTTCCGGCATGGCCATGCTCCACCGCTGTGATTTACAGTGGCTGCGAGCGTGCCGAAACAACGGAGCAGCCATGCATCCCTATCCACACCACTACCATGTCGCCGCCCACGCGACCAACACCGGTAGCGTGACCCTCAGCAGTGATGGTTTGGTTGATCTCGCCAGCGCGCCGCCCCGGGAGTTCGACGGCCCGGGGGATCAATGGTCGCCAGAGACCCTGTTGCTGGCGGCCGTGGCCGACTGCTTCGTGCTGTCGTTCCGCGCGGTGGCTGCCGCCTCGAAGTTCGACTGGCTGGCGCTGCAGTGCCGCACCAGCGGAACGCTCGACCGCCTCGAGCGGGTTGCCCAGTTCACCGAGATTACTCACACGGTCACCCTCGATGTGCCTGTTGGGGCCTCCGTGGAACGGGCGCAGAGCCTGCTGCAGAAGGCCGAGCAGGTCTGCCTGGTCAGCAACTCGCTGAAGCCGGGTGTTCACGTCGTGGCGGACATTCGGAACGCTGGCTGAGCGGCACGCTGCCGTGCCCGCGATACCGCGCACGCGTGCGCCCCGGCGCGAAATCGTCGGCTGGGCGATGTTCGACTTCGCCAACCAGGCCTACACGCTGCT
>JBLRXD010000429.1:0-2587 GCA_047920935.1 Pseudomonadales bacterium
GTGATCGGGCCGGTGGATATGGAGTCAGCGGGTATCGAGACGGCAGCACCTGTCGGGGCGCCCGCGCATCGGCAAGCGTGGCGCCTCGCCGGGCATCGCAAGCTGGTACTGGGGCGCCGCCGACTACATGGAGCGGGCCGACGTCTGGCCGCTGAATCCGCAGGGCGAGTTGCTGGCCGTGATCCAGATAGAATCGAAGCTCGGCGTCGACAATGTCGAGGAGATCGCCTCGGTACCCGGCGTCGGCGCGCTGTTCATCGGCCCCAGCGATCTGTCGATTTCCTACGGCGTGCCCGGCCAGCGCGATCACCCCGAAGTCGCGGCGGCGATGAACCGGGTGCTGTCGGTGTGCAAGGCGCGGAACATTCCCTGCGGCCTGACCACCAGCGCCGACAACGTCGCCGACTATCTGCAGCAGGGCTACCGCTTCGTCACCGTCGGTTACTGGAACGATGCCGGTATCTCGCCGCAGCCGGCGGCGGCTCTGGCGGCGGCGCGCAAGGCGTCCGGACGAGCACCCTGAGCGAAGACTACGGCCTCGGCCCCGCTGCCTGCGTCCACATAGTCGATGTCGACCGTTCCCGGTGCGAAGGGCATCGCCTGCGCCTGCGCCTGCGGGCTGAGGGGTACCAATGGCGCCCGCCGATGCTATTCTGCCGCCATGCCCACACCACCTGCCCACATCGTCGAACTGGGCCTCGACCAGCCGCTTCCTGCCGAGGTCAACGGCCGCCGCAACGGCGTGACGAACGATCCCGCCTGGGATGCCGCCTATCATCCGTGCCCCGAGGCGCATCCGGCGTACGATGTGCCGGCGGGGACGGTATGCAAGCTCGAGGATTGGGCCGAATCCCGTATCTACCCCGGCACCCGGCGCCACCTGTGGATCTACGCACCGGTAGGCATCGGTGGGGCTGCCGCGGCGAGGATCCTGTGCTGCAACGACGGGGCCTGGTACCTGTCGCGGTCGGGGCCGGTGCGGGCGACGCGGGTTCTGGACACGCTGCACCACCGCAGGGAGATCGAGCCGACGGTGGCGGTGTTCGTCCTCCCTGGCGTTCCCGACGGCCCGGTGGCGGGGCCGATCGCATCCTACGACGCGGCCACCGCGCAGCGCAGTCTCGAGTACGATGCGCTCACGCCCCGCTATGGGGAGTTTCTGTTCGGCGAGATCCTGCCGCTGGTGGAGCGCGAACTGGGGGTGCGCGTCAGCACCGACCCCGCGCACCGCACCGTCTGCGGGATCAGCAGCGGCGGCATCGCGGCGTTCACGGCGGCGTGGCAGCATCCCGATCAGTGCCGGCGGGTGCTGAGCCACTGCGGTTCGTACACCGACATCTGGGGAGGTCACAATTACCCGTCGCTGCTTCGCCGTACGCCGCGCAAACCGCTGCGGGTGGTGCTGCAGAGCGGCGAGCACGACGCCAACACGCCGTTCGGCGACTGGGCGCTCGCCAACCGCACCATGGCCAGCGCGCTGGCCTACGCGGGCTACGACTACCGTTTCGAATTCGGCAGCGGCGGGCATAATCTCGAGCATGGCGGCGCCATTTTTGCCGACAGCCTGCGCTGGCTGTGGCGCGAGCAGGAACAGTCGTGAGCGAACGCAGACCGGCCGTTGCCGACGAACACCGCCGCTTCGACAGCCATGACGTCGACGCCTGGCGCAGCGACGGCTTTGCGATCATGCCCCACTTCCTCTCGGCGGAGGAGGTCGCGCCGGTGGCGGAAGATTACCAACGGCTCTACGGCGATCGCCGCCCGGGCCTGGCAGGGGCGCTGGAGCGCAAGCAGCCAGGGCAGATCGGCGGTTTCGACAAGCATCAGTTCATGAACATCGACACGTTGCCGTTCGACGCCTCGGTGGCGACCAACCTGCTGGCGCTGCACCCGGCGCTGCTGGCCTTCGCCAGGGCGGCGCTGGGAGTGGCCGACCTGCACCTGTACCAGGCGCACACCTGGGCGAAGTTCACCGGCGAGGCCGACTTCGATCAACCGTTCCACTGCGACTTCGGCAACCACACCCTGATCGTGCCGGCCGACGAGCCGCGTCTGCGTACCGTCGACTTCATCGTCTACCTCACCGACGTGACCGACGCGCACGGCGCGCTGCACTACGTGACCAAGCCCGATGTTCTGGAGGTGCTCGGGCCGCGCGCGGTCGCAGCCAACAGTGCCGAACAGCAGGCGGCGCTCAAGGCGCGCGAGCGCTCGGCGGCAGCGCCGGCGGGCACGGTGGTAGCGCATGGCATCGACACGTTTCATCGCGGCACCAATCTGACCGCGCCGGGCGGCCACCGCTACACGATGACGGTCGGTTACAAGGCCGCCGGCAACGACGCCATCGGCTTTCACGTGTGGCAGGCGTCGGCAACACGCAGTTGGCGGCAGATCCTGGCAAACGCGGCCCCGGAGCAGCTCGCCGCGCTCGGCATCCCGCGGCCGGGCGATGCGTTCTGGACGCCGCGCACACTGGCGCTGACCCAAGCCCGCTGGCCCGACTGGGACATGCGGGCCTACGTCGAGGCCGCAGCGGCGGGCTGAAACCAAGCCGCCGCGGGCTCTGGTGGTAGGCGCCAGCGGCGCC
>JBLRXD010000430.1:0-2560 GCA_047920935.1 Pseudomonadales bacterium
CTGCAGCAGGTTGTTGAATTCGTGCGCCATGCCGGCGGACAGGCGGCCCAAGGCTTCGATTTTCTGCATTTGGCGCAACTCGTCTTCCCGCTGCCGCAGGGCGGCTTCGATCCGGTAGCGCTGGGTGATGTCCTGAACGAGCCCGTAGAAGCCGCTGGGTTGGCCCTGGCGGTTGCTCACCGGTATCAGGTGCACGCTCACTCGGCGCATCCCGGACCCTGGGGGCGCAATGATGGTTTCGTAACTGGTTGCCAGCCCGCGCAGCGCATCGTCTATGTGGGGCTTGACCTGTTCGTAATCTGGGCCGAGCACCGCGGAGACGTGCTGCCCGCGCAGTGCCGTGTGCGGCGTGCCGAACCATTGCCCATAGGCGCGGTTGTTGTACTGGTAGCGCCCGGACGCATCGACGTAAGACAGCAGCATGGGCAGCGCATCGGCCATCATCGCGAAGTTGTGGTCGTAGCCCTGTGCCTCGACCCCGCCCGCCGGTGTCTGGCCTTGGACCTGGGCCCGCAGTCGTGCGAGTTCGCTTTCGGCTTGCTTGGCGTCTTCGATGTCGAGCACGTGCACCATCAGCCCGGTGACGACGCCCTGTTCGACGACACCGACGATGCGACTGCGGAACCAGCGCCCGCTGATGGCGCTGCGGCTTTCGAGTTCGCGCGCCGGCGCGCCCGCCAATACCTCGTCCACAGCGTCGACCACCAGCTTTCGATGTTCGGCGACGACGAAGTCGGCGAAGTCGGCGCCCCGAAAATCGTGCGCGCTGCGCCCGAGCGGCGGTTGGTTGAGCAGCTGTATCCGTCGCTGTCGGTCGGCGACGACGAGATACCCGGGCAGCGCAGCCAGCGCCGCCTGCCATTCGGCATCGTCGGGATGGCGGCGGCCGGCTACCACAGCGACAGGGTCGGCCCCGCCGTCGGGCTGTGTGATCGACCGGTCATCCGACGATGTCATCTGTCTGATCCTGCGCCCCGTTCGACTACTGTAGTTCTGATCATCGTACGGGCCCGATGAGGGTGAAACAAGGGAAAGCACGTAGCAACCCGGGCGGGGAGTAAAAAAAACGCCGCCAGCTGGGCTGACGGCGTTGTTTCGAGCATTCAGAGTCGGACTACGCCACCGCCAAACCTGTGCGGCGGACCCGAACTCAGGCGGCTCAGTACTGCCGCTGCTCGTCCTGCTGCCAGTCCGTGTCGTCACGTGCCGGGTCTTCCTCGAAGGGAGCGAACTCGGCGTCGTCACGGGGCATGTCACGGGTGGCAACGGTCGGCTCTGCAGGCCAGTTCTCGTCGGGCAGCTCGCGGGCTGCTTCGAGTTCCTGCTGGGAGATGTCGGCGATGAAACCGTCATCGTCCGGAGCGCGCCGCAGCGCCTCGACCGGAACGCCTACCAGACGCTCGGTCAGCAGACCGTTGGTATCCAGCGCCACGTAGTTGATGCGGCCTTGCTGGAGATCCACGGCGATGTCTTCGATCTGACCCAGCTCCTGGCCCTGAGCATCACGGACGGTCTCGCCCATCAGCTCGCTGGCCCGGTGGATCTGCTGCATGCCCGGCTGGACGCCGGCTTGCGGATCACGCTGCATGGTCCCGGTCTGCGGATCATCGTGCTGCATGGTCCCGGTGGTTTGCGGGTCACGCTGCATGGTTCCCGTTTGCGGGTCACGCTGCATCGTATGGTCGTCGTCGTGGGTGCGAGGCTCTTCGGCTTCGAACGGCGCGAACTCGGTGTCGTTACGCGTGTCGCGCGCAGCAACGGTCGGCTGTGCAGGCCAGTTCTCGTCGGGCAGCTCTTGCGCGGTTTCGACTTCCCGCTGGGAGATGTTGGCCATGAAGCCATCATCGTCCGGCGCGGCACGCAATTCCTCCACGGGGATGCCTACCAGCCTTTCGTCCAGGCCCATCCACTCGCCGGTGTCCAAAGCGACGTAGTTGATGCGGCCCTGCTGCAGATCCAGGGCGAGATCCTCGATCGTTCCGAGATCCTCGCCTTGTGCGTCTCGAACGGTCTCGCCCATCAGCTCGCTGACACGCTTGACCTTGCCTTTTTCGCGGTACGCTTCCTGCTCGCGCTGCATTCCTGGTTGTGTTCCGGCTTGTGCGCCGGGCTGCGCTCCGGTATCGCCGGTGTGGCCTTCCGAATGCATCTCCGCGACTGCGGAGGCACCGTATAGGCCGACCGCGATAAACGCGAGCAGCATACTTTTCGATTTCAACATTACTCGTACTCCATTCTCGTGCGTTGCTAGTGATTCACGTGGCGCGGTCGTGCGCCAACGTCACTGCATAGCAGCAATCGCCATGCCACCGAAGCGCGAGGTGGATGCAAGCGAAGCGGCTCTCTGGCGCAAAACGTGCCTTCGCTGGTTACCGAATGGCGACGGCGCGGACCATTGGCATCCGCGCGTTGCGCGCTACAGTGCGTCCTGCAGGAGACAGTGCGTGGAGTTCAAGGACAAGGTGGCGGTTCTGACCGGGGGCGGCTCCGGCATCGGCAAAGCGACGGCGACGGCGCTGGCTGCACAGGGCGCGCGGGTAGCCATCTGCGGCCGCAGCAT
>JBLRXD010000431.1:0-2531 GCA_047920935.1 Pseudomonadales bacterium
GGCCTGGCGCCGGGCATATCCCGATCGTTGGGCCGCGCTGCTGGAAATGGCCGGCAGCGGCCTCGGCGGGCCATCGGACCCGGTCGCTGCCGCCGGCGCCCGGGCCCAGTTGCAGGCCCGCGCCGGGCACGACACCTGGGGGCGGCTGCAGCAACTGCAGATGCCCGTGCTGCTGGCCGGCGGGCGTTTCGATGGGATCGCGCCGCCCGACAATCTGCGCGCCATGGAGCGGCGCATCAATGCGGCGCAGCTGATGATGTTCGATGGCGGGCACCTGTTCATGATCCAGGATAAGACCGCCTATCCCGCCATCATCGATTGGCTTGCCGACCATCGCTGAGCTGCTGCAGGCCGGCCAATGACTCGGGAACTATCCGGGCGCGCGTAAGCTCTAATTATGCAGAGGGAAGGAGCGGAGTTTTACCTTCCCTCAAGAGCCCAGTGGAGTTTTCCCGAATTTGGGTTTGGAGTGCCCCGGCGACATCCCCCTCTCCCCCTCTCTCCGTCGCCGGGGTTCTTTTTTGCGAACCCTTCAGTCTTCTCCTGGCTCGCTCAGCCAACCCCGCCTGATGATCAAGCGCGTGCCGAGAAACCAGCCGACGTGCAGCAACGCCACCGTGACCAGCGCGGCCGCCATGGGCGCCGCTACGCGGCTTCCCAACAGTACGGCGAAGGCCAGCAATGGCAACGATCGCCAGACGATGCGGCGCAGCGTCGCCGCGCGGTCTTCGTGGTCGAGCAGGTTGAGGACGCTGCCCAGCAGCCAGACGAACAGCGGCAGCAGCAGCAGGTAGATCAGTACGGTCATCACGGCTCGAGCACTTCGATGCGGCCTTCGCTGGCCAGAACCCGCACCCGCTGGCCGTCGCGCAACCTGCTGGTGCAATCCGCCACCTCTACCAGGCACGGAATGCGGTACTCGCGCGCCACCGTGCCGGCATGGGAGAGAAAGCTGCCGACTTCCACCACCACAGCGCTGGCCAGGGGGAACAGCGGCGTCCAGGCCGGATCCGTGTAGGGCGCGACCAGAACGTCACCGGCTTCCAGGTCGGCAGCGGTGGACGGGTCGAGGATCACCCGGACGCGGCCTTCCCCGGTGCCGGGGCTGGCGCATTGCCCGGTCAGCACCGTACCGTCGTTGGTGTCACCGTTCGCCGCGGTGGCTGCCGCCGATACCCGGGTCGGCATGGGGTTGCCGGCCTGCAGCACTTCGCTGGCACCGGAGCGCGCGGCTCGACTGCGGCTCCGCCGGCGGCGGCGGACGTTGCCGGCCACATCCTGCCAGCCGAGTTTCGCCCGCCCCAGACCGTCGGCCTCCTCCCAGGTGAGATAGAAGATGTCGCCTGGGGAGCGCAGACGGGATTCGGCAAGCAGGCGCTGCTCCAGATCCAGCAGTTTGCTGCGGGTCACGTCCATGGCCATGGTGTGGTAATGCCGGGTGTTCTCGCGCAGCGCGACGTAGTAGCGAATCCGTGCCACCAGATAGCCCGCCAGACGCTGCTGCCAGCGCCGCGGCAGGGCTGCGCGCAGCGCCTGCTCGGCCCGCTCACCGGTCGCCTGGGAGTCTTCCGCGGATTGCGGGCCGGCTTTCAGGTAGTTCCTGACCATGAGCAACAGGGCCGCCGGGTCTTCGCGCCAGCGCGGCGTCGCCAACTCCATCTCCCGCTGACAACGATGACCGAAACGGCTGAGAAAGCTGGTTACCGCCGTCGCGAATGGGTGCTCCTGGGGCAGCGCCGCCAGCAAGCTCACCAGCTGGCTGCCGTCCACCGTCAGCATCTCGCGCTGCAACGCCTCGTCGCCACGGGCGACATCCGCCAGCGCACGCACCCCTTCGATCATCTGCCGTGATCGGGTCTGCCCGTCACCGCTGCAGAGTTGGCTGATCAGGTGCCGGTCGAAATCGGGGGCGTAGCGCTGCAACAGCTTCATCAGGGCGCCCAGCAGCAGAAAGTAGCGGCCGGAGCTGACGTTGACGTAGAACGCCATGCGGCCCATGGGCTCGAGCGGATGCCGGCCGAAGACCAGCCTGTGGAGCCCCTGCACGACGTCGTAATCGGGCGCGTTGCGCACCCGGTCGCAGGTCCACGCGTACTCAGCCAGGGATGCCGGCGTCAGCCGGCTGGTGCGATGCCAGCTGATGCCTTCGAGCAGGTAAGCCACGGCGCCGGCGGCCGCGAGCAGCGGCAGCCTGCGCCAGTTCCAGGTCAATTCCGGAATGCCCCCGCGCAGCAGCAGCACGTCCGCCAGTTCCTCCTCGGACCACTTGAACGGGCAAAGCCTGGCGGCGCGGTCCAGGTCGATGTACAGGCGCCCGTCGAAGAAGCGGCATCCCGGCGGCAGCATCCGGCGTATCAGGTCCGCCGTCATCGGCGTGAGTGGCTCGGTGAAGTTCTCCGCCATGGGTTTGAAGAGCACCCATGAGCCCTGATCGCGCCGCTGTGCCGCCCGCCCGCGGGTGGGCGTTCGGGTGCCGGGGCCGGCGGCGTGCATGCCGGCGGTGCCCATGCCGGGGCGCCCGCCGTGTGCCT
>JBLRXD010000432.1:0-2410 GCA_047920935.1 Pseudomonadales bacterium
CGGCGCAACGATGGCGACATCACCCTGACGCCGACCGTGGATGGCATCCGTAGCGAAGAGAACCTCATCGTACGGGCGGCCAGACTATTGCAGGCCGAGACCGGCTGCCGCCTCGGCGCCGACATTCAACTGACCAAGCGCCTGCCCATGGGTGGCGGCCTGGGTGGCGGCAGCTCCGACGCCGCCACGACGCTGCTGGGGCTCGACCGGCTATGGGGTCTGGGTCTCGGTGAGGAGCGTCTGGCCGCCATGGGTCTGGCCTTGGGCGCCGATGTACCGGTCTTCGTCCGCGGCCGCTCTGCCTGGGCTGAAGGCGTCGGCGAACGACTGACCCCGGTGACCCTGGATACCCCCTGTTTCGTGGTGATCCACCCGAGAGTCGCCGTCGCCACCGCGGCGGTGTTCGGCGCCGCGCAATTGACACGTGATACCCCCCCGATTACCATGGCGCGCGCACTGCAGGGGGGAGCGCCCAGTTGGCACAATGACTGCGAGCCGACGGTCCGGTCACTCTATCCGCCAGTGGCGGAAGCCCTTGACTGGCTGGGCAGGCGCGCACCGACCATGCTGACGGGAACCGGTGCCTGCGTCTTCGCCCGGGTAGAGACCGACGCGGAGGCGAAGCGCATCGTGGCCGACCTGCCCAGCCGCTTCATGGCATTCACGGCGCGCGGCCTCAACCTCTCCCCGCTACATGCTGCTCTGGGCCGCTGATCGTGCCAGGGTCACGAACTGCCGGCCGTTGCGGACGAGGTGCCGAACCGATGAGTCCCGAGAGCCCCCCAACACTGCATAGGTGGATGCGCGTGTCAAAATTGATGGTTTTTGCCGGGAATGCCAATCCCGAACTCGCCCAGAAGATCGCCGAGAGTCTGGACACCCGCATGGGTAACGCTACGGTCGGGCAGTTCAGCGACGGCGAGATCGCGGTCGAGATCAACGAGAACGTTCGCGGCAAGGACGTCTTCATCCTGCAGTCCACCTGCGCGCCGACCAACGACAACCTGCTCGAGCTGATTCTCATGGTGGACGCCCTGCGCCGGGCTTCCGCCACGCGAATCACCGCCGTGGTGCCCTACTTCGGCTACGCCCGCCAGGATCGCCGCGTCCGCTCCGCCCGCGTGCCGATCTCCGCCAAGGTGGTCGCCGACATGATGGTCAAGGCCGGCGTCGACCGGGTGATGACCATGGACCTGCATGCCGACCAGATCCAGGGCTTCTTCGACGTCCCGGTGGACAACGTCTATGGCTCACCGATCCTGCTCGACGACATCGAGCGCCAGAACTACGATGATCTCGTGGTTGTCTCCCCGGACGTGGGTGGCGTGGTCCGCGCCCGCGCCATCGCCAAGCAGCTCAATGCCGATCTCGCCATCATCGACAAGCGCCGTCCCCAGGCCAATCAGGCCCAGGTGATGCATATCATCGGCGAGATCGAGAACCGTACCTGCGTGGTGGTCGACGACATGATCGATACCGCCGGCACCCTGTGCAAGGCCGGCGACGCACTCAAGGCCCATGGCGCTCGCCGTGTGGTGGCCTACGCCACCCACCCGATCCTCTCCGGCCCCGCCGTGGACAACATTACCGGTTCGGTACTCGACGAAGTGGTTGTCACCGATACCATTCCGCTGTCCGACGTAGCTCGGCGCAGCGGCAAGATACGCCAGCTCAGCGTAGCCGGCCTGATCGCCGAGGCGATTCGTCGCGTCAGCAATGAAGAATCCGTCAGCGCCATGTTCCACTGAGACTCAGCAACTCTCAGCAAGAACCAGGCGTCGGAAAAGCGCCCCCACGGGGGCTGTCGGGAACACGGTAGCCAGGTCGCGGGCCGCCGTGATTTCCTTATCTCAAGCAAGAGGCAACATCATGTCCGATTTCACTCTCAATGCCAGCGTTCGCAACGACCTGGGGAAAGGTGCGAGCCGCCGCCTGCGTCGTGAGAACCTCGAAGTGCCCGCCATCATCTATGGTGGCGAACAGGCGCCGCAGCCGATCTCCGTCGAAAAGGCCGCCTTCTACAAGGCCATCGAAGACGAGTCCTTCTTCTCCTCGGTGCTCAACCTGGTCGTCGACGGCAAGAAGCACCAGGTCGTCGTTCGTGACTTGCAGCGTCACCCCTACAAGCCGCTGATCACCCACGCCGACTTCATGCGCGTGGATGCCACCCACGAGATCACCATTCGCGTGCCGCTGCACGTGGTGGGCGAAGAGACGTCCAAGGGCATCAAGGACGACGGTGGCGAGCTGCACGTGCTCTCCAACGAGATCGAGATCAGCTGCCTGCCCAAGGACCTGCCCGACTTCCTGGAGGTCGACATCTCCGAGGTCGAGCTGGGTACTACCCTGCACCTCTCCGACCTCAAGGTGCCGGCCGGCGTGACCCTGGTCGAGCTCTCCTACGGCGCCG
>JBLRXD010000433.1:0-2326 GCA_047920935.1 Pseudomonadales bacterium
CCGCAGGCCGCTTGGTCGCTCCTACGAGGCAGGATCGCGGTCTCGAGACCGCTCCTACGGGGTCGGGCGGAACAGCGGGATGTTCAGCTCTTCATGGGCTTCCCACTCGACCTCGACGCGCTGGCCGCACTGCAGATCCGTGGTGGGATCGGCGACGCCGACCACGTTCGACAGCAGCCGCGGGCCTTCGTCGAGATCGATCCAGGCCACGGCGTAAGGCAGTTGGCTGCGGAAGAACGGGTGATAGCTCTGGCGCACCACGCTGAACGTGTAAATCGTGCCCTTGCCCGAGGCCACGTGCCAGCGCAGGGTGCCTCCGGTGCAGCCGGTACAATGGCGGCGCGGGTGCCAGACCACGGTGCCGCAGTCGTCGCACTTCTGGTAGCGCAGCTCTCGTTCCCGGGTGCCTTCCCAGAACGGCAGGGTGTCGAGCTCTTTCAGTGAGGGTAGCGGTCTGGTTGCTTCGGCCATTTCAGTCTCTCCCCAGGATGACGGTACCGGCGCAGTGACGCGCGCCGAGCATTCCACCGTTGCCATGGGCTACGGCGAAGCGGGCGTTGTCCACCTGGCTGGTCGACTCACCGCGCAGCTGCCGGGCGGCCTCGATGAGCAGGAAGATGCCGCGCATGCCCGGATGATTGGATGACAGACCGCCGCCGTCGGTGTTCAACGCCGGACCATCGCCGGGTCGGTCGAAGCGCAGCCGCCCGCCCTGCACCCAGCGCCCGCCTTCGCCCTTGGGGCAGAAGCCCAGATCTTCGAGCAGCGCCAGCACGGTGATGCTGAACGAGTCGTAAATCATGGCGATGTCCATCTCCGCCGGGGTCAGGCCAGCTTCGCCGAAGGCCTGGGGGCCGGATTGAGCGGCGGCGCTGGTGGTGATGTCGCCGCCGTTTTCGGGATACTTGGTGGCTTCGCCGCTGCCCAGAATCCACACCGGCGGCTTGGCGCAATCCCGCGCCACGTCCGCTGCGGCAATGACTACGGCGCCGCCGCCGTCGGAGATCATGCAGCACTCGAGCAGGTGCAGGGGGTCGGCGATCATGCGCGAGTTCACCACGTCGTCGATGGTGGTTTCACGAATATCGAGGAACTCGAGATCTTTCATGGCCTGCACCGCCTGCGGGTTGCGCATGGCGTGCAGGCGGGTGGCGACGGAGATCTCCGCCAGCTGCTCGCTGGTGGTGCCGTACTCGTACATGTGGCGGCGCGCCACCATGGCGTAGTTGGCCACCAGGGTCTGGCCGACGAACGATTCCAGATTGTCGCCGGGCAGCACGCCCATGCCACCGCGGCCGCCCACGCCGATGCGCGACATGTTGCTGTGGGCGGTGGAGCCATAGCTCAGCAGCGCCACCCGGGCCTTGCCCGCGGCGATGTCGCGGCGCGCGTGGGCCGCGTGATACTCGTAGGAACTGCCACCCACGTTGGTGGTGTCGATGACGTTGGGCTTCAGGCCGAAGTACTCGGAGATGGAGAAGCCGCTCATCGGGCCTGCCTCGCCGGCATCGTAGATGGCGTCGACGTCGCTCCAGTTGAGGCCGGCGTCCTCCAGTGCCCGGGCCGCTGACTCCGCCTTGATCTGCAGCGGGCTCAGCGCGCCCTCGACGTCCCGCGATGGATATTCGTGCACGCCGACGATGGCGGCGGTTCTGCTCTGCCCGGTCATAGACTCCCCCTCATGTGGACTCCCCCTCACGTGATCGCAAAGCGTTCGAGTCTACGAAAATTCCGGCGCCGGGGCGATGGCAACCTGTTGTTCGCGCGGCCGCAGTTCGGTCCGCGAGAATTGCTATACTCCGCGTCCGCAAATTTGGCCAGTCGGGACAGCACTCATGGGGAAGAAACACAAAGCCACGCGCAAGGATTGGAAAGCGCTTGCCGAGCAGGAATTGCGCGGCAAACCGGCAGACGAACTCACCTGGGCGTCGCCCGAAGGCATCGCGATCAAGCCGTTGTACACCGAGAAAGACCTCGATGGCATCGCGCATCTGGACAGCTTCCCCGGCTTCGCGCCGTTCGTTCGCGGCCCGCGGGCGACCATGTTTGCCAACCGCCCGTGGACCATCCGCCAGTATGCGGGCTTCTCCACCGCCGAGGAGTCCAACGCCTTTTACCGCCAGAACCTGGCAGCCGGCCAGAAGGGGCTGTCGGTGGCCTTCGACCTGGCTACCCATCGCGGTTACGACTCGGACCATCCCCGGGTGGCTGGCGATGTCGGCATGGCGGGCGTGGCCATCGACTCGGTCGAGGACATGAAGATTCTGTTCGACGGCATCCCGCTCAACGAAATGTCGGTCTCCATGACCATGAACGGCGCCGTGCT
>JBLRXD010000434.1:0-2314 GCA_047920935.1 Pseudomonadales bacterium
CGCATCGAATCCGCTGCACGCGGTCTGATGAGCCGACACGGCGAGCGTCAGCTCCGGGTCGATGATGGTGGCCGTAGGGAGCAGGCGAACGTCCGCCAGAGAGTATTTCAATCCGTCGACGTAGATGACAGCGAAGTGTGTTGCTTCACTGCCCGTGCCGGCTGTGGTGGGGACGACAATCAACGGCAATGGGTTCCCCGATAGCGCTCGGCTGCCGATCGCCACCTCCCTGGCGTGCTCCAGATCACCGTGGATGGCGCTGATCGCCTTGGCCATGTCGATCGGGCTGCCACCCCCGACCGCGACGATCGAATCGCACTGCTCACGGAGCAGGATCTCGCAGCCTGTCAGTGCGTCGTCGAGCTTGGGGTTGACCGAGAAGCTCGAGAATCGTGGGTAGCGGCTGAACTCCGGCAAGCAGGACCGGATGGCGGTCTCGGCACCCGACCCGGAAAATGATGCCTGGCCGGTGACGAACAGCGGCCGAGTTGCATTGTTCAGCGCCAGGACATCCGGCAACAGAGCGATCTTGCCGAACCCGAAATACTCTTGCTGCATGTACCTTACTTGCGAATGACTTGCTGAAACTACGATCCTACGGATTGCATGAAGGCCCGCTTGTTGTCCGCGGGGGAGGTGGTCGGCCGGCCCAGGTCGGCGCGCGCGCCCGTGCGAATCCTGATTTCGAGAAACGCCGGGCCGTCAGCAGCGAGAAAGGCCGGCAGCGCGTCGCCCAGCGCCGCCGCCGCGTCGGCCCTCGCTATGCTCACATAGCCCACCGCTCGAGCGACGTCGCACAGCTCGACATCGATCGCTACCGTGGGTTGCCCGCCCACCGAGTCGTGGGCGCCGTTGTTGAAAACCACATGCTTCAGGTTGCCGGCGCCCGATTGCCCCGCAATCGCGAGCGCCCCCATGTGCATCAGCGCCGATCCATCGCCATCGAGGCAGATGACCCGTGCTGTCGGTCGCGCCAGCGCAACCCCCAACGCGACGGCGCTGGTATGGCCCATGCCGCCCACCAGCATGAAATCCCTGCCGTGGCCTTCCTGGCGGATCTCTCGCAGTTCGAACAGCTCGCGAGACAGCATGCCCGTGGTGGATACCACCAGATCGGTGGCCTGCAACCCAGAAAGCACCTGCGCCAGGGCCGCTTCACGAGTCAGGCTGTATGCAGACGGCGCACTTGCGAGTTCGTAATCTTCGAAGCAGTTCTTCGGCACGATCAAAGCCAGCGGGTCGCTACGGGTGGCGAAGTGCTCCTGAACCCGCGCAAGCGTGCCCGGCAGCGAGGCCGGATCGCCCCCGAGGGTGATGGCAGGAATCTCCATCGCCCGCAGCATCTCGACCATGACCCTGCCCTGCTTCACGTGCTGGGGCTCATCCTTGACACCCGGCTGACCTCGCCAGCCGATGATCAGCAGCATGGGTACCGAGTACACCTCCCCGTCAGCCAGCGACAGTAACGGGTTCACCGCATTGCCGAGGCCGGAGTTCTGCATGTATACCGCGGGTATTTTTCCGGTGGCCAGGTGGTAACCAATGGCCATGCCTACCGCCCCGCCTTCGTTGGCGCATATGGTATGGCTGGCGGCGCTCTCCTGCTCGGCGATGCAGGCGCACAGCCCCTTAAGCAGGGAATCGGGGACGCCTGCGAAATATCCGATGCCGGCACGCTTCAAACCGTCGAGGAACGTGTTGGGGCTGAGCATTCAGGTGGTTCCCGGGATGAGTTTCAGGATGTCGCTGATGGAAAGGCAATCGTCCTCGCATTCGAGGCTGCGCTGATGGGTGAGGATAGACTCCGCCACCCGCTTCATCGCCGGATACGCCGCGCGCAGCAGGTGGTTGGCGTAAATCACCACATTGACCCCGGCATCAGCGAGTTCCTGCTCGGTGATCGAGTTGTAACTCGAGGGAACGGCCACCAGCGGCACGGTACGGTCGAAGGTTCGATAGCGGCGGCAGAACTCCAGAATCTCCTCGGAAGACTTCTGCCGGCTGTGGATCATGATGCCGTCCGCCCCCGCATCGATGTAGGCATTGGCGCGGATCAGCGCATCGTTCATACCCTTGTCGAGAATCAGGCTCTCGATGCGCGCGATCACCATGAAGTCGTCGGTGATCTGCGCCTTCTTCGCCTGGGCGATCTTGTAGCAGAAGTCCTCGATGTCATCCTGGCGCTGCGCGACGTCCACGCCCAGCAAGGAGTTCTTCTTCAGCCCGGTCTTGTCTTCGATGATGGCGGCACTGACCCCCAGGCGCTCCAGCGACTTCACCGTGAAGGCGAAATGTTCGGGTTCGCGGCCGGTGT
>JBLRXD010000435.1:0-2298 GCA_047920935.1 Pseudomonadales bacterium
GATCCCGCCGCCCCGCTGGAGTTGATCCGACCGGACGCGCCGAACACTACGCCGCGGGAGATGATCAGCAGGCCCGCGCCGCCCGCGCCGCCCGTGCCGCCTCTGTTGGTCTGCGTCGTGTTGTCGCGGGACTCGTTGAAGTGACGAACCCCTCCAGGGCCGCCAGAGGTGCCGCGCAGATCGGTCGGTATGCCCTGAATCACCGAGCCGTCGTAGAACAGGTTGAGCGACGGGATCGCCTCAACCTTGCCCTGCGTGATCGTGGCGGGCACCGATTGGATGGTCACCCGGAACTTGCTGGATGAACCCGACCGGCGCCGGAACCGCTCGAGCAGACCGCCGCCGGCCTGGGTCGTGCCGAAGTAGCCGAGCTGCCCCGGCTGCGTGGCGAAGTTTGTGGGCTGGCCATCGAACAGCGGAACGCCGGACACGTTGACCGTATCCGCCACGCCCGCCAAGCCGCCGCCGACGCCCGACAGCAGGCCGTCGACCTGGAGCACGCCGCGGATGCGCAGCTGCACGTTCTGGGTGTAGTTGGTCGTGGTCGCCGAAGGCACGCGCACGTTTTTGGTGGCGTAGAAGATTGCGCCGCCGACGGTCGCCGCCCCGGTGAATGTGAAACCATCGGGCAGCACCAGCTCGGAGCCGGAATCAGTGACGCCCGCCATGCCGGCGATGTTGGTGCCCGAGACGTAGAATGCGTCTGGCAGCGCGGCGGTGGACTCCAGCGGCGGCAGCGGGCCGGCGCGCTGCGTCGAGCCGAAAAGGTCGTAGCGGACGCTTCCGTTCTTCAGATCACGCGTGACGCCCTGAACCTCGAAGGCACGGTCAAGCAGGGAGGTCTCGGCGTTCGTGAAGTCGCGCGCATGGGCCGACGCAACTCGCACCACGTCGCCGACTTCGTACAGCGACTGTGACGCCAGAACCGGGGCGGAGGTGCGGATCGGCGGGCCGCTGTAGCGGTCGCGCAAGCCCTCGTAGATGTCGCGCACGCGCGAGTCCGTATGGATGCTTCCCACCAGGCCGCGCGCCGTCACGCGGAGCTGCGGGGCGTCTCCCCAGGTATCGACCGACTCCTGGTCGAGAATGCGCAAGCGGCGGGACGGCTGGCCGTTGATCTCGTTCCAGGCGAGTTCGATGTCGTTGATCACGGCCGGCATGTCGTAGTCGAGAGAGAGCGTCTCGAGCAGATGATCGTCGGTGATCTCGCCCACGACGGCCGAGCCGGACAGCACCGACTGTCCGCGCTTCAGGCCGAGCTGCCCGTCACTGTGTACCGGCATGAACAGCCCGTACTTGAACAGCAGCTCCTTCTCGATGAACCGCTTGCCGTCCTCGCTGGATGTAACAACGTAACGTTCCCGAACCCCCTTCGTGTCGTCGGCTTGCATGTAGAGGTCATCGCCGATGTTCTGAAAGTCGGACAGGCGAATCCACTGGGACGAGATGCCGGTGTGCCAATGGTCGGGGAGCGTTCCCGTCTGGCCGATCAGAATGCCGGTGGCGATGGCGTAGGCGAGCTTGGGCACCGGGAGCTCGAGATAGATCACCTCGGTGACCTTCTTGCCGCGATCGCTGCCCTTGCTCTCGTCGGTGGTGTGCTCGGCGGCGCGCGTCTGCAGCACGCCCCGGGTCACGCCGGTGAGCTGCGTCGACCCAATGCCGGCGGCCGGAACCCTGATGATCTCGTCGTCGATTTTGACGTAGGCCACCGTCGCCGAGGGCGCGTCCGACCAGCCGGCGCCGTGTTCGACGGCTTGCAGCCCGGCGGTGGTGAATACCTCGATGGTCGTAGCGGTCGCCGTGAGCGGCTGCGCCAAGTGCATGACGATCGGGTCGAACACCTTTTTGCGCAGCTCGCGCTGGATGTCACGGCAGCGGAATGACCAAACGCCGTCTTGATAGTTCGCGCCGTCGAGAAGCTGGGTATCCTCGAGTTCGTACTCGTTCGGGTGCATTTCGGCGAAGCCGGACCAGTGCCGGACGCGGGCCTTGCGCCAGCCGGTGCCGGCGAGCAGGTTTGTGCGCTGCTGCTCGGTGAGGCTGCCGCCGATGTCCACGGCATCGAACGTCATCGAGCCGATGGTCGCGCGCCCCTCGTCGGGGTTGAGCCGCTGCGTGGCGATCTTCGGGGGATCTTCGAGGCGGGCGAGGAGTTGCGGGGTGTGGGGGCGGCCGACTTCGATCCAGTCGATGTCGAAGGCGTCCCCGATGGCCACGCCGAGGTCGATGCGAATTCGCGTTATCGTGCTGGTTATCCAGTCATCGCCGCCGACATTCAGGCTCCCCATGTCCCAC
>JBLRXD010000436.1:0-2251 GCA_047920935.1 Pseudomonadales bacterium
CGGAGAAGAACAAGCCGCTGGCGACGCCGCGGTTGCGTTCGTCGATCCCGGGCAACTCCATCAGCGTCAGAATCAGCACGGTCATCAACGACGAGCGTACCAGCCCCTGCAGGAACAGGGTCACGGCGAGGCTGGCGGGATCGTTGAACTGCAACGCCACGCTGACCAGCGCGGCCATGACGCACAGCGCAAAGATGATCTGGATGCGCCGCGGCGGCGTCGCCAGACGCGGAATCAGCAGCGAGCCGAAGATTCCCACCACCAGCGGAAACGCCGACCAGTAGCCGGCCGCGACCACCGACAGCCCACCGCTGCGCAGCAGTTCGGGCAGCCAATTGTTGAGCCCGTGGTTGAAGAGGAAAGCGCCTACCGCCATGAGCAGCAGCAGCCGCACCGCCGGGCTGCCGAGCAACTCGCCGATCACGGTGACGCTCGACACGCGCTCCTCCAGCGCCGGCGTCTGCTGAAATCCGTCCACGGCCGAGCCGACGAACCAGGCGATACCCAGCCACACGAGCGCAGACATAAACGCGAACGCACCCCACAACGACAGCACCGCGCGCCAGCTGCCGTCGAACCAAGGCAACAGCACCCCATGGGTCAGCGTCAACGCGATGATGGCGCCAAGGGTCGGGCCGGTCATGTAGATGCCCATGGCGAGCCCCCGCTGGCTGCCCTGGAAGATGCCGGCGACGATCTTCGGTGCTCCGGAGGAAATGATCGGCCCACCGACACCGAACACCATCACCGCCAGCAGCAGCGCCCAGTAATCCGTCGCCAGCGCACGACCGAACCCGGACGCTGCCACCAGCAGGATGCCAACGGTCAGCGCCGCTCGGCCGCCCAGCCGGTCCAGCAGGATGCCGCAGGGCACGGCGGCGAAAATGTAGACCAGTTGCCACGCCCCCATCACGCTGCCCATGGCCGAGTGGCTCATGGCGAGGTCAGCCTGAATGACCGGCACCAGCGGCGCCAGCGAGGCCGCGGTCACGCCGAACGCGGCGTACGCCAGCCACAGCCCGAACAGAATGAGCCAACGCATGAGTGGGGAACGACCGCAGGCTCAGTAAGAGCGTGGCAGGCCGAGAACGTGCTCGGTGACGTAGTTGAGGATCATTTCCTGGGAGATGGGGGCGATGCGCATCAGGCGCGCCTCGCGCCAGTAACGCTCCACGTGGTACTCGCGGGCGTAGCCGAAACCCCCGTGCGCCTGGACGGCCTGATCGGCGGTTTGAAAAGCGGCGTCCGCAGCCAGCCACTTGGCCATGTTCGCCTCCGCGCCGCACGGCTGGCCCGCGTCGAGCAGCCACGCCGCCTTGCGGATCATGAGCTCCGCGGCATCCAGGCGCATCTTCGCTTCGCCCAGCGGGAAGGCCACGCCCTGGTTCTGGCCGATGGGCCGGCCGAATACCACCCGCTCGTTGGCATAGCTCACCGCACGCCGCAGCGCCGCCCGACCTATGCCCAGAGCTTCCGCCGCGATGAGGATCCGCTCCGCATTCAGCCCGTCGAGCAGGTAGCGGAAGCCCTTGCCCTCTTCGCCGACCCGGTCGCTGACCAGCACCGGCAGGTCGTCGTAGACCACCTCGCAGGTAGCCACCGCATTGCGGCCCAGCTTGTCGATTGGCGACATCTGCACCTCGGGGCGCTGCAACTCGGCCAGCAGCAGCGTCATGCCGTCGGTGCGCCTTGCCACCTGATCCCGGGGGGTGGTCCGCACCAGCAGCAACACCCGGGAGGACTCGAGGGCCTTGGTGGTCCAGACCTTACGGCCGCGCACCAGATAGTGATCGCCCTCCCGGCGCGCAAACGTGGTGATGGCCGTCGTGTCGGTGCCGGCATCCGGCTCGGTCACACCGAATGCCACGTGCAGGGCGCCCCGCGCCACCTCCGGCAGGTACTTCTGCTTCATCTCCTCCGAGCCATGCTTGACCACGGGATGCATGCCGAACATCGACAGGTGCAGCGGCGTGGCGCCGTTCATGGCCGCGCCGGACGCGGCGACCTCTTCGAGCACCAGGCTTGCTTCGGTAATGCCCCGGCCACTGCCGCCGTAGGCTTCGGGAATCGCCACGCCGATCCACCCGGCTGCCGCCATGGCGTCATAGAACTCCCAGGGAAACCGGTGCTCGGCGTCGCAAGCCGACCAGTACTCGTCGGGAAATCCGCTGCAGATCTTCTGCACGGCGGCGCGAATGAGCTGGTGTTCCTCGGAGAGCTGAAAATCCATGGCGCGTCCTCGACGGGTTAG
>JBLRXD010000437.1:0-2241 GCA_047920935.1 Pseudomonadales bacterium
AGACGAACAGGTACGTTCGGTGGATAAGCTGCTGCAGCTACGGCGGCGCTGGGCGCTGCGGGAGCCGGGTTCGGCCGCCCGGGAGCTGCTGGAAACGGTGACCGGCCGGCGGCGCTTTTCGGGGCGTATGGTCGGTGGGCATGCGTCGGTGGCCGAGGCCGTTCGTGCCGGCTGGGCCGATGCGGGAATCGGCATCCGGCTGGTCGCGGCAGAGGCGGGCACCGGCTTCGTGCCGCTGCGCACCGAGCTGCTGGATTTCTGCATTCCCGAGCCGCTGACCCGCGACCCACGCGGCAAGGCCCTCATCCGGCTGCTGGGCAGCCGCACCCAGCGGCGCCTGATCGGTCAGTTGCCTGGCTATGACGCCCGGGAAACCGGCCAGGTGCAGAGCGTATGAGCGCTCAGGCCCGCACTCTGCGGGCCCGCACTCTGCGGGCCCGCATTCTGCGGGGCCGTATGCAGGCGGGCCTGCTCACGCTGGCAGCGGCGTTGCTCTGCCTGCTTCCGGCGGCTGCGCTGGCCCGCGCCGGCGACACCCTGGTGGCCGTGGCGGCGAACTTCGCCGAGGTGGTCGAAGCACTGCAGCCGGCGTTCGAGCAGCAGTCGGGGTATCGGCTGCGGTGGACGACCGGCTCCACCGGAAAGCTCTACGCCCAGATCTCCGCCGGCGCGCCGTTCCAGATCCTGCTGTCCGCAGACGCCACCACACCCGAGCGCCTCGAAGCCGAGGGGCCGGGGGTGCCGGGCACGCGGTTCACCTACGCCATCGGCCGCCTGACGCTGTGGAGCAGTGACCCCGGCAGGATCGCCGGCGACGGCGCGATGGCGCTGCAGGCCGGAGACCTGCGCCACATCGCCATCGCCAATCCCGATCTCGCGCCCTATGGCGTCGCCGCGCGCGAAACCCTGCAGGCGCTCGGCCTGTGGGAGTCGTTGCAAGGCAGAATCGTCATGGGGCAGAACATCGGCCAGGCCCACTCCATGGTCGCGACCGGCAATGCGCAACTCGGTTTCGTGGCGCTGGCGGCCGTGCTCAGCCCGCGGGCGCGGGCGCAAGGCAGCCGCTGGGACGTGCCCGAGGAGCTGTTCACCCCGCTGCGCCAGGATGCGGTGCTGCTGCGGCCTGGCGCCGACAACCCGGCGGCACGCGCGTTTCTCGACTTCCTGAAGTCCGATGAGGCGCGCCTGACCATCGAGCGCTACGGCTACGGGCTGGAGTAGCCGTGCTGCTGCCTGATCTCGGGCCACTCTGGCTGACGCTGCACCTGGCGCTGGTCACGACGGCGATCCTGGTGGTGATCGGCACCCCACTCGCCTGGTGGTTGGCACACACGCGGTCCCGGGCCAAAGCCCCGCTCGAAGCCCTTACCGCTCTGCCGCTGGTGCTGCCGCCGACGGTGCTCGGCTTCTATCTGCTGGTTTTCCTCAGCCCGACCGCGCCCATCGGCGCCTTCTGGGTCGACCTCACCGGCGACACTCTGACGTTCTCGTTTTCGGGTCTGGTGGTGGCGTCGGTCCTCTACTCCCTGCCATTCATGGTGCAGCCGCTGCAGGCGGCGTTCGAAGCCGTCGGCCGGGCGCCGCTGGAGGCGGGTGCTACCCTGCGCGCCTCGCCGCTGGATGCCTTCTTCACCATCGCAATGCCCCTGGCGTTGCGCGGCTACCTCACCGCCACGGTGCTCACGTTCGCGCACACCGTCGGCGAGTTCGGCGTGGTGCTGATGGTCGGCGGCAACATCCCCGGTGAGACCAAGGTGATCTCCATCGCCATCTACGAGCACGTGGAGATGATCAACTACGCCGACGCACACGTGCTGTCGGCGTTGCTGCTGGCGTTTTCGTTTCTGACGCTGCTGTTCGTCTACAGCGTCAACCGCCGGTTTCCGCTGCATGTGGGGTGAGTGGTGATGGAGCTTGCGGTCGACATCCGCGTGGCGTACCCGGCGTTCGAACTCGCCGTTACGCAGCGCTTCGGCTTGCAGGGCATCACCGCCCTGTTCGGCCCGAGCGGCTGCGGCAAGAGCACGCTGCTGCGCACCATCGCCGGGCTCGAGCAAACGGCCACAGGCCGGATCGCCTTCGGCGACGACGTCTGGCTCGACAGCGCGCGCCGCATCGTCGTGCCACCGCACCGGCGCGGCGTCGGCTATGTCTTTCAGGACGCGCGGCTGTTTCCGCATCTCAGCGTCGCGGGCAACCTGCGCTATGCGGCACGCCGATCGTTTCATGCCGACCAGCGCG
>JBLRXD010000438.1:0-2229 GCA_047920935.1 Pseudomonadales bacterium
CGCTACTGATCGTCGCCAACTCCGGCGACCGCTGGTATCGGGACGAAGTGGCAGCACGACAAGCCGCCCACCCGAACCTGAAACTCGCCTACATGGACGGGCCGCACCACGTGCACCTGGAGCCCGACCACTTTCGCGCGGTTGCTGCGCTGGCGAGGGAGTTTCTGGGCCTGCAGAGTTCCGCCGCAGCGACGGAGTAGCCCTGCGCCGAGCGGCGTCAGCGGTCGCCGTCGAGATAGCGCCGCTCGATGGGCGCGTAGGCATCGATGCGCCGGTCGCGCAGGAACGGCCAGCCCTGGCGCTGGGTGGCGATGCGGGCGAAATCCAGCTCCACCACCAGCACGGTCTGCTCGTCTTCCCCGGCTCGGGCGATGATGGTGCCGTCGGGGGCCACCACGAAGCTCTGGCCCCAGAAGCGGATGCCGCTGTTCGCCGCCGAGGCGGCTGACGGGTCCGGTTCGAACCCGGTTCGATTGGCGGCAACGACGTAACAGCCGTTGGCGATGGCGTGGCTGCGCTGAATGGTCTCCCAGGCCGAGTGCTGGGCCTTGCCTACCGCAGCCTGCTCCTCGGGATGCCAGCCGATGGCCGTGGGGTAGACCAGCAGTTGAGCCCCCATGAGCGCGGTGAGGCGAGCCGCCTCCGGGTACCACTGATCCCAGCACACCAGCAGCCCCAGGTTCGCCTGCTTCGCCGGATAAACCTTGAAGCCGAGATCCCCGGGGGTGAAGTAGAACTTCTCGTAGTATCGAGGATCGTCGGGGATGTGCATTTTGCGGTACTTGCCCACGTAGCCATGGGCGCCGTCCACCAGCGCCGCGGTGTTGTGGTACAACCCGGCCGCGCGCTCTTCGAACAGACTGAGGACGATGGCGATGTCGAGTTCCCGGGCCAGCTCCGCGAAGCGGTCGGTGGTCGGGCCGGGAACGGCCTCGGCGAGCTGGAAGGGCGCGTAATCCTCGGTCTGGCAGAAGTACCGCGAGCGGAACAGCTCGGGCAGGCAGACCAGCTCCGCGCCTTGCTCGGCCGCCTGCCGCACCCAGTGCTCGGCAGCGTCGGTGTTGTCGGCCGGCACGTCGGTCATCGACATCTGCACCACGCCAATCTTCAGCTTGCGGGCCTTACTCACGTTTCAGCACCTTGATGTCGCAGTAAGTGTTCTCTTCGAAGCGGCGGGTGTACTGGTTGAGTATGCGCATACCTTCGTTGGGCTTGACCACGCCGGCATCGATCTTCGCTTTCACCAGTTCCGACATGCGCTTGTTCAACTCGTTCGGAAAGTACTGAACCTGTGCCAGCATGTCCTTGACCGACAGCCCGTCGATGAGCTTCTCGATGAAGAAGTTGTCGGGTTCGTCGACGCTGCCGTAGACGTGCACCTCGGAGACCCGGCCGAACAGGTTATGACTGTCCCCGAGGATCTCCTGATAAGCACCCACCAGGAAGAAGCCGAGATAGTACGGCTCCGCGGGATCGAATCCATGCAGGGGCAACCACTCGCTGATGCCGTCCGCGCGAACGTAGTGAGACACCTTGCCGTCGGAGTCGCAGGTGAGGTCCACCAGCTGAGCCCGGCGCCGGGGTGGCTGGTCCAGCCGATGCAGCGGCATGGTCGGGAAGATCTGGCCGATGGCCCAGTGGTCGATGATGGAATGGAACACCGAGAAATCGCACAGGTACATGTCGGTGAGCTGGTCTTCGAGCTGCAGCTGCTCGGCGGGCGGCACGGCGAGCTCCAGCGCCTGCAGCCGCGCCAGCACTTCTCGGCAGGTGCTCCAGTAGAGACTGTCCGCCTGCGCCAGGGACTCCACGTTCAGATAGCCCAGGCGCATCAGTTGATCCGCTTCGTCGCGCCCGGCCTGCGCGTCGTGGAATGCTTCCAGCAGCGGTGGCACCTCCTGGGCCGCGCGCGCGTCGTCCAGGGTGATCTGCAGCGCCGCCACCACCGCCGGCGGTTCCGCCTCCAGATGCACCTCGAACGGCGCATCGGGCTTGTGCACGCCGAGTACCGGCACCACCAGCACCGAGTGATGTGCCGTCACCGCACGCCCGGATTCCGACAGCAGAATGGGCTCAGGAACCCCGCGCGCCTGGCAGATCTCCTGCACCGAATACACCACCGCGTTGGCGTACTCGGTCAGGCCGTAATTGATGGCGGTATCCTCGGCGCCGTAGCCGCCGCCGTAATTGACGCCGAGCCCGCCACCCACGTCCAGGTACTTGATGGGC
>JBLRXD010000439.1:0-2227 GCA_047920935.1 Pseudomonadales bacterium
GCGGCTACCGCAACCGCGAGAACTTCCGCAACGCCATCTACTTCCATTGCGGCGGACTCGACATGTATCCCAAGTCCATGCAAGTTACCCACACGAATTCCTGAAGCGGGATATCAGATACACACACTCGTGCTTGAGCGATCGCCACAGCCGCTCGACGAACACGTTGTCGACCCAGCAGCCCTTGCCGTCCATCGAAATCTCGATCTCCGCCGCCTTGAGCCGGTCCGTCCAGTCCTTGCTGGTGAACTGACTACCCCGGTTGGTATTGAAGATCGCCGGCTTGCCGTAGATCTCCAGCGCCTCCTCGAGCGTTTCGAGGCAGAACCGCACGTCCTGGGTCGTCGACAGCCGCCACGACAGCGCGTGACGCGTGTGCCAGTCCATGATCGCGACCAGATACACTTAGCCATGGGCCATGGGCCATGGGGATATAGGTCACGTCGCAACGCCAGGCCTGATTCGGGCCGTCGATCACTCGGTCCCGCAGCAGGTACGGGTAGACCGGGTGCGCCGGGTGTTTCCGGCTCGTGTTCGGCCCCGGCGCCAGCGACCGCAGGCCCATCGTGCGCATCAGCCGCTGGATCGGCTTCCGGTTCACCGAATGACCCTTCCGACGCAACGCCCGGGCCATCTGCCGTGATCCGTACCAGGGCGTCTTCAGGTACTGCTCGTCGATCTCCCGCATCAGCAGCAGGTTCTCGTCCGAATCGCCCTTCGGCGCGTAATACCAGCCGCTGCGGCTGATCGACAGCAGCTCGCACTGCCGGCGGATACTGAGCTCTGGGTGGCCTCGCTCCACCCGCTCTCGCCTTCGCTCGATGCTCATCGATCGAAGGCTCGTTGTAAAAAATCCCGCTCGACAATCAACTCGCCGATCTTCGCCTGCAACGTCTTGATCTCGGCTTCGGGGTCATGCCGGTGGCCCTTGCCATCCCGGCTGAACGTGTCTTCCATCCCATCCAGCGCTTCGCGCTTCCACTTCGTGATCATGTTCGGGTGAATCTTGTAGCGGCTCGCAAGCTCCGCAATCGTCCCGTCCCCGCGGATCGCCGCCAGCGCGACCTTCGCCTTGAACTCCGCCGAATACTGCTTCCTCGTCGTCATGCCGATAGGCTCCTCAGCCAGTCGGCTACACCTTACGATATGGTCCGAATTTTGGGGACCACTTCTCGACTGCGGTGCCGACAGGCTGAGGCCACTGCCGCTGAGCGCTGGTGGCGGCTGCCCGAGCCAAACGCTCATCGAGCGCAATACTGATCTTTTTGGCGCCCATCCCTGGCGTGGTGGCACCGCGTTCTTACCTCGACAATTTCGCATCGTCCCGCGTGATGACGGCGCCCAGCCGCTCAGCCCACAACTGCAGAGCGTGGCGTTTCAACGATTCGAAGTGCCCGCGGTTGTAGACGGCTACCACGCCGCTGACGATGCCTGAGCGACGATTCTGCACGCCCACATTTCAGAGCCGGTGCCGAGAAGCTGATCAGCGCCAGCCATTCACCGCGTCAGCTCGCTACGTACCACCGGGTCTGGCCGATCTTCGGCAACGCCCCCAGGTAGTGTTGCGCTTGCATCAAGCGCTGAAACCGCGCCTCGTCCCGGGCCGGGACCAACTCGAGGACTACCTCTCGAAGATTCAAACGACTGGCCTGCCTCCACTGAAACCGAGGCCGTTTCCGCACCAATGTCTCGGGGATGTCCCGTCTCAGGGGCTAACTTTTTGCGTTACCGGTGGTTTCCCCAAAGGACAGATCCGCCCAGCTTATTCTGTCATCCCATGTGCAACCAGGTTACCGTTACGGCGAGCAATGATATCCGCCGGGGCAGGGATGCGCAGCGAAATCACAGAACTCACCGATTACGACCATCTGGTCCGCCCGGATGCCGTGCACGGCGATGTCTACACCGGGCCCGGCTACTGCCAGCTTCTGACCTCCGGGAGGACCTCCCGCACGAACAGCTCCAGGCTCGCGCGCGCCTCCTCGAACGGGATGCCGCCGAACCGGAAGCAGGTGGCCATGTCGAAGGGGCCGACGATGTCGTAGCGGGCGCGCAGCTTCTCGAGGATCTCCCGGGGCGCACCGTAGGCATTGGAGGCGAGAAACCCCTCCACGTACTTGTCGAAGCCCATCGCCCGCAGCGCAGCCGCCTGCTGGCCGTAGCGCTCGTAGCCCCTAGCCCGGATTATTCATGAATAGCTAAAAGAAAAGCCCTGATTGTGTGAGAA
>JBLRXD010000440.1:0-2192 GCA_047920935.1 Pseudomonadales bacterium
GGCGTGCCGAACCCGGCGGCCCCTTCCATGAACAGGCCGAAGAACCACGCGATCATCAGCGCCTGCAGGCGGCGCACCTCGGTGAGCGCGCTGAGCGCGTGGCGGATGCGCTCGATGGCGCCGGCGCGGCGCTGCAGCTCGAACAGGGTCAGCGCGGGCAGGATGATCCAGAGGATGGCGGCGCTTGCGTGCAGGGTTTCGGCCAGAGTGCCGAAGGCGGCAGGCCCCGGCGCCACGCCGGCGATCGCGCCGAGGTCGAACACGGTCAATGCCAGCGCCAGCGCGACCGCGAACCCCAGCGCCCCGGCCTTGGCCGCCGGCCACCGCCACAGCCCCATCAGCAGCAGGATGAGGGCGATCGGCGCCGCCGCGAGCAGCGTCGGCACCGGGCTCAAGCCTGCGTCGGCACCGGATGCAGTGGCGCGCCGTGCCGTTCGAACGCGCTGATGTTGGCGATGGTGACGTCGGCGATCGCCGCCAGGGCTTCCGCGGTGAAGAAGCCCTGGTGGCCGGTGATCAGCACGTTGGGGAAGGTGAGCAGGCGCGCGAACACGTCGTCGGGTATGAAGCTCGTTGAGAGATCCTCGAAGAACAGGTCGGCCTCCTCTTCGTAAACGTCGAGCCCCAGGCTGCCGAGGCGGCCGCTTTTCAGCCCGCGGATAACGGAGGGCGTGTCGATGACCGCGCCGCGACTGGTATTGATCAGCATCGCGCCGGGCTTCATCCGCGCGATCGCGGCGTCGTCGATGAGGTGAAATGTCTCCGGCGCCAGTGGGCATTGCAGGCTGACGATGTCGCTGCTCGCCAGAAGTTCGTGGATCGGCAGGTAGCGCACGCCCAGCGCCTCGCATTCGGGATTGTGCACCGGGTCGTGGGCGACGAGCCGGCAGCCGAATCCGCTGAGGATGCGCACCAGCACCGTGCCGATCAGTCCGGTGCCGACGACACCGACGGTCTTGCCGTGCAGATCGAAGCCCATCAGGCCGTCGAGCGCGAAGTTGCCTTCGCGCACCCGGTTGTAGGCCCGGTGGGTCTTGCGGTTCAGCGTCAGCATCAGCGCCACCGTGTGCTCGGCGACGGCGTGGGGCGAGTAGGCCGGAACCCGCGCCACGACGACGCCTGCGGCCGCCGCCGCATCCAGATCGACGTGATTGAAGCCCGCCGAGCGCAGCGCGATCAGGCGTACGCCAGCGGCGTCGAGTTGCTCGATCACGCTGCGGCCGAGATCATCGTTGACAAATGCGCACACCGCATCGGCGCCGTGCGCCAGCAGCGCGGTCTCCACCGAAAGGCGCACGTCGAAGAACTCGAGCGCGTGTTCGCCGGCGTTGCGCCGGGTAAGAAATTCGCGGTCGTAAGGTTTGCTGCTGAAAACGGCGACTTGCATGTGATGCTTCCGTTGACGCGCTGGCCTGTGGCGCAGCATGGGCTGAGTGACCGATCCGAGTCTTGCAAAGAACGGGCGCATTTGCGACCGGGCGGCATTGACGGATGATAGGATCATGGCGTAAAAACGCCAGCATCATGTCGTTACGCTCCCATCCCCCGCATCCCATCGCCGCACGCCGCGGTGCCCGCGGCTGGTCGCAGCTCGAGCTCGCGCAGCGCTCCGGCATTTCCCGTTCGTCGATCAGCGCCATCGAGAGCGCGCGGCTCTCCCCTTCCGTGGATGCTGCGCTGGCCCTGGCCAGGGCGCTGGAAACCTCGGTGGAGGCGCTGTTCGGGACAGGTGCCAGCCAGCCGGTCGGCTGCACTGCCGCGTGGGCGTGGCCGCCAAGCCCGGCACCGGGCCGGTATTGGGCGGCGGAAGTGCACGGGCGGCGCCTGCTGTATCCCGCCGAGGCGCTCGCCCCGAGCGCGCCCGCCCACGACGGCGTGTGGCAATCCGGGGAGCAACCGGATCCGCCGAGCGGCGTGGCCGATCGAACGCTGGTGCTGGCCTGTTGCGATCCGGCGGCCGGCTTGCTCGCCGCGGAATACGCGCGGGTCAGCGGGTTCCGACAGCTGGTGTTCTCGCGCGGTGGCGAGGCGGCTCTGAACCTGCTGAAGCAGGGGCTGGTGCACGTGGCGGGGTTGCACCGGGCGACGCTGGAGGATCCCGATCTCAATGCCCGGACCGTGCGTGCCGCCCTGGGCCCTGGCTATCGGCTGGTCCGCGGGGCCCGCTGGGAAGCCGGGCTGGTGCTGCCGGC
>JBLRXD010000441.1:0-2179 GCA_047920935.1 Pseudomonadales bacterium
GCGGCGCTGCGGCGCCTCGACCAGCTGGCTCGCGGTGGTGACACGGCGACGGCGGCGGTGCTGCGGCAGCGGTGGTTCGAGCGCGTGCAGACGGATGCCACCGCGGGGCGCATGACGGCTGCGCGGGCGCTGCTGGATGCGTATCTCGACTACGACCCCTACGACGTCGAAGCGCTGCTGTTGGATGCCGATCTCAGGCAGATGCAGGGGCGCGGCCTGGCGGCGCTGGATCCGCTGCTGGCGCTGCTGCAGTTCAGCGACGATGGTGACGCGGTGGCGCGGGCGCGGGCCAAGCTGGCGCTGCTGGTGGGCGTGCACGAGACGCAACTCGCCAATCGCGGTGAGGTGAGCGCGTTGATCCGCTTTTTCGAGGATCTCACCGTTCGCGATCCGAGTCATGACGGGCACCGGCTGCGATTGGCCCGCTGGTTGCTGCAAGGCGGGCGTGCGGCGGACGCCGAACGGGTGCTCGCCCAGACCGGGGTCGCCGGCGTCGATCCGCAGGCGCGGGCCGATCTGCTGGCCGACGTGCGCCTGGCGCGCAGCGGTCTGCCGCTCGAGTACGGCGACAACGCCATGCATGTGCGCGCGAGCCTGGGGGGGCGGCCGCTGCGGCTCCTGGTGGATACCGGCGCCACCACCACCGTGATCAGCCGCGATCGGGCCATTGCGCTCGGCGCCAGCGCCACCGGAGAGCGAGTGCTGGTGCGCACCGCGGCCGGCCTGGTGGAGGCCGAACTGCATCGCGTCATGGAGTTCGAACTGGGCGCCCTGCAGCTGGAGGCGCTGACGGTGCTGGTGCTCGATCAGCGGCTCCCCGATGGCGTCGATGGGTTGCTCGGCATGGATGTCATCACTCGCTTCGGTGGCGCCGGGCGAGCCGGGTTGCCGTTTTCCGCAGAGTCGCGCTGACCGGCCTGTAACGCGTTTCAGATGTATTGGCAGCACCCGCGCGGGCAGGTTAAAGTTCATGAATCACGCAAGCCGCAAGCGGGTGCAGACCGGCTTGTCGGGCCGCTGGAGCTGGAGGCTTGCCCGAGGCAGCCATAGGCCGCGAACCACTCATCAGTGCTAGATCGGAGGAGATGCGGCGAGTCACCTGGTCGGGGTGGCGTAGCCGGCTTTGGTACCATATGAAGCCCACCAACATATTCGATCCCAACTACTTCCACAAAGTCGTCGATTGCCAGTGGGCGTGTCCGGCCCACACACCGGTACCCGAGTACATCCGGCTCATCGCCCAGGAGCGCTACACCGAAGCCTACATGATCAACTGGGATTCCAACGTGTTTCCCGGGATCCTCGGCCGCACCTGCGACCGCCCCTGCGAGCCCGCATGCCGCCGGGTACGCACCGAGGAGAAGCCGGTGGCCATCTGCCGGCTGAAGCGGGTGGCGGCGGATCACAAGGGCGACATCAGCGCTTATCTGCCGCGGGTACCGCTGCAGAAGAACGGTAAGAGGGTGGCTCTGCTCGGCGCCGGCCCGGCCTCCCTGGCCGTGGCCCGCGACCTTCTGCCCCACGGCTATGAGGTGCATCTGTTCGAGAAGGATCCTTTCGGCGGCGGCATGATGCGCACCCAGATTCCCGCATTCCGGCTGCCCGCCGACGTGCTCGAAGAAGAGGTCGACCTGATCCTCGACATGGGGGTCGAGACCCACTTCGGCCAAGAGATCACCAGCATGAAATCCATGCTCGACATGAATTTCGATGCCTACTTCATCGGTACCGGGGCGCCGCGCGGGCGCGACCTGGAACTGCCCGGCCGTGCGGAGGTGGACGCCCAGGTGTCCATCGGCATCGACTGGCTGTCGAGTGTCGCCTTCGGCCACACCACGGCCATCAAAGGCAAGGTCATCGTCATGGGCGGCGGCAATACCGCCATGGATTGCTGCCGTACCGCCAAGCGCCTCGGCGCGGAGAGCGTCTCGGTGGTGGTGCGGTCGGCGTTCGAGGTCATGAAGGCCTCGGAGTGGGAGAAAGAAGACGCCATCGGCGAGGGTATCCCCATCATCAACAACCGCCCGCCGAAAGAGTTCGTGCACGAGAACGGCCGTTTGAAGGGCATCTGGTTCGAGTGCGTGACGCCGGTGAAAGGCGACGATGGGCGCTTGCGCTACGAACCCAGCGGCGAGCCCGACGTGTTCATGGAGTGCGACCACGTGCTGATGGCCATCGG
>JBLRXD010000442.1:0-2168 GCA_047920935.1 Pseudomonadales bacterium
GCGGCGACCTCGAAGTCGCCGCGGTCGCGGAACGCCGGGCGCGGCGTCACCACCAGATGGCCCTGAACGCCGTGGTCGAGCCCGATGGGCAGGTCGGTCAGGGGGAAGTCGGTGAAGATGTCGCCGTTGAGAATCAGGAAAGGGTCGTCGCCGAGCAGCGGCAGGGCGTTGACGATGCCGCCACCGGTCTCGAGCAGGTGCGACTCGGGGCTGTAGCGGATGCGCAGCCCATAGTCGCCGCCGTCCCCGAAGGTATCGATGATCTGCTCGCCCAGATGGTGCAGATTGATCACCACCTCACGCAACCCGGCCTTTGCGAGCCACCGCAGCTGATGAGCCAGCAGCGGCCGGCCGGCTACCGGCACCATGGGCTTGGGCATGCGATCGGTCAGCGGCCGCAGCCGCTCGCCGCGGCCGGCTGCCAGGATCATCGCCTTCACGCCGCCACCCCCAGCCGCCGTCGGGCCGCCGGCAGCACGCCCGCCACGTGCTTCGCCAGTGCCGTCAGCTCCGGGTAGGCGGCGGCGAGTTCGGCAATCCGTTCCAGCACCGGAACGATGTGCGGCAGGTGGCTGTCGCGGCCGTCCCGCAGATGCAGGCGGGCGAAGATGCCCACCGCCTTGAGTTGCCGTTGCAGGGCCATCATGTCCAGGTCGCAGGCGAAGGTCTGCCGATTCACCGCCAGCGGCGTCAGCTGCAGGTAACGGTCGCGCCAGCGCGCCACATCCGCCTCGGAGAAGCGGTGGTAGCAGTCGCGCAGCAGCGATGCCAGGTCGTAGGTGACGGGGCCCATGAGAGCGTCCTGAAAGTCCACCACACCCACCGCGCCGTCGGCGCCGATCAACAGATTCCGCGAGTGAAAGTCGCGGTGCACGCAGCAGCTCGGCTGCGCTTCGGTGGCCGCCAGCAGCCGGGCGAACGTGCTGGTCAGCGCCGCCGGCGCCGGGGTGTCGAGCAGCTCGCCGAGGAACCATTGCAGGTACAGCTCGAGCTCGTCGGCGAAGCGCTGCCGGGTGTACGGCGGGATGCGCGGGTCGCGGATCCGCTGCAGCCGGGTCAGGGTGACCAGAGCGGCTGGCAGCACCGAATTGGCCCCGGCGCCGTGGTAGATGTCGGCGAAGTGGGTCTCGCCCAGGTCCGACATGAAAAAGAACCCACGGTTCTGGTCGGCAGCGTGCAGCTCTGGCACGCCAATGCCATGGGCGGCGAACAGCTCGGCCAGCGCGACGAACTGGGCGTTGTTTTCCTTCTCCGGCGGCGACGACATGACCACGAAGGACTGCGCCGACGGGCCGGGGCCGGAATTGCAGTCAACGCCTTCCCGCCACCCGATGCGGTAGAAGCGCCGGTGGCTGGCTTCCACCGGCAGGGGCTGCCAGTAGGCCGGCGCGGCGTCGGGGGCGGCTGTCAACCGCGCAAGCTCGCTCTCGGCCCAGCGGCGTAACGCTTCTTTCATGGGCGGATACCCGTTAAATCTCTTATGATGCGCGCGATGCGAAACAGGTGGAACAGGGGCGGCCCGCTGCTCCGGGTCATTGCGGTGCTGTGCCTGCTCGGGCCCGCCGTGGCGCGTGCCGACGCGCCGTCAGAGGAGGGGTCCGTGGCGGCAATTCTCGCGGCTCTTGCGGCCACGGACAATGCCGGGCTCGCCGACAGTTTCTGGCGGCCGCTTACGGAGGTGCCGGCTGTGGTGGCCGAGCAAGTGCCTGAGTACTGCGGTGGCGCCTATCTGCAGCCGCTGTTTCCTTACCCCGACGACGCGGACCCAGACGACTACCCGATCCGGGCGGAGGCGGGTAGCGTCTCCTACCAGGTTGAGGGCATGGTCGAGTTGGGGCGCGGCGTGCGGCTCGAGCAGGGCAACCGCACGGTGACAGCGGGCCGGGCCGTGCTCGATCAGCAGACGCGACAGGGCTCCCTCAGCGACGGCGTCTGGTTGCTGGAACCCGGCGTCGCCATGCAGGGCCGTCGCGCTGACGTCAACCTGGACAGCCGCGCAGCTCGGGTGGAGGAGGTGGAGTTCGTGCTGCTGCAGAGCGCCCTGCGCGGTGACGCCAGCAGCATGGCGCAGAACCCGGATGGCGATCTGCGCATTGCCGGCGGCTCATTCACCCGCTGCGAACCGGGCAATGACAACTGGCGGATCAGCGCGTCGTCGCTGGTGGTGC
>JBLRXD010000443.1:0-2067 GCA_047920935.1 Pseudomonadales bacterium
GGCGGCAGCGGATCGCCCAGCTGTACCAGCGCTTCCACATCCGCTCGGCCCAGCCACGATGTACGTAGTTCCACAGCCCCATGGCGAGATCCTTGATCGCCCAGGCGCGCGCGACCTTCAGGCCGCTCCGCCAACGGACTGAGGAGACGATTCATGCGCAAGCTCGGCCCCTACCCGCTGCTGGACGTGACCCTGGACGACGACCACGTCGCCACCGTCGAGCTGCGGAACGGCGACCACAACCATTTCAACATGGACATGCCCACCGGCCTGGCGGACGCCTTCGAGGCGCTGGACGAGTCGCCACGGGAGGGCACAACAGCGGCCTGGTGAGCTCACGGGAGGAGTGGCGACGGGAGATGCTCGAGTGTCTGGCCTGTTTCACGCGGCTGTGGCACGAGCGGGCAGCCCGGCCGGAACCCGGGAACGACCTGATCTCGATGCTGGCGCACAGCGAGTCGACCAGAGACATGGTCGACCGGCCGCTGGAATACCTGGGCAACCTGATGCTGCTCATCGTCGGTGGCAACGACACCACCCGCAACTCCATCTCGGGCGGGGTATTGGCCCTCAACCGTTTTCCGGAAGAGTACGACAAGCTGCGCGAGGACCCTTCCCTCATCCCGAACATGGTCGCGGAGATCATTCGCTGGCAGACGCTACTGGCCTACCATGCGCCGTACCGCGACTGAAGATGAGAGCCTGCGCGGACAGACCATCCGCAAGGGCGACAAGGTGGCCATGTGGTACGTCTCGGGCAACCGCGACGAGGACGTGTTCGAAGACGCCGACCGGCTGGTCATCGACCGGCCGAATGCCCGCAACCACCTGTCGTTCGGCTATGGCATTCACCGCTGCATAGGCAACCGGGTGGCCGAGCTGCAGCTGCGTCTGCTCTGGGAGGAGATCCAGAAACGGTTCTACAAGGTGGAGATCGTGGGCGAGCCGGTGCGGTATCGGTCCGCTTTCATCCGGAGATACTCCGAGCTTCCCGTACAGGTCATCCCGAGCGACTGAGCGTAGCAGGGAGTCCTCGGATTCAGCGTCTGCCGGGAGCATGCGAACCACGCTCGCCTCGTGCACGCGGGGACGGTACACTTCGTTCACACGCTTACCAACTACGGCGGTTTGATCATTGATTGACGTCGACTCCCTGAAGAATCAGTTTCTGGGCGCAGAATTCGATGCCCGGGAATTCGTCCTCGACCCCGGGAAGCTGGTCGCAGTGGCCCGTGCGGTGGGCGAAACGCGACCCGAGTATCTCGAGCCCGACCATCCCGACTTTCAGGCTACGCCGGCCTTCATCGGCAGCCTGGCAGCGGCACGGCATCTGCCGATAGACTTTCCGGCGCTCGGCGGCATCCCGATGGACGGTGGCAAGGCAGTGTTCTGCATCGCCCCGGTGCGCCCGGGGGTGCGCCTTACCGGGCGCAGCCATCTGCACGACATCTATGACAAAAGCGGGCGCTCCGGACGCATGATCTTCATCGTCTCGCGCATGGAGATCTTCGACCCCGACGAGCGCCACGTGGCGACCAGCGATGCGCGCATGGTCGTGCGGGAGCGGCCGCAGTCATGACCATCGCAACCATCGAAGACGTGGAGTTCGGCGCCGAGCTGCCGCCGTTCGAGCCCGACACCTCCCTCGTTGCCACCGGCGCTTTCGCCGACGCCGTCGGTTGGGGGCGGGGCGGCCGGTTCAAGAACCACGACCAGGCCCGGGCGGAGGGCCTGCCCGGAGCGCTGGTGCCCGGCATCATGGCGCTCGGCTTTTTGACCAGCATGGTCCACCGCTGGTCGGCGGCAGCACGGGTCGAGAGCATCGACACGGTGTTTCGCGCTCCGCTGCTGGCCGACGAACCCTGCACGCTGGGCGGCGTGGTTACCGACATCGACGAGGAAACCGGCACCGTGCAGCTGGATCTGACGGTGAAGAATCCAGAAGGGGAAAACCGTGTCTTCGGAACCGCCAGCATCAGATTGCCGATCGCGTGAAACGCCGGACCCCGCCCGGATGGATCGGCCTCACCGTGGGCCTGCGGACGGCACCGTGCCGGTCTTCGACAC
>JBLRXD010000444.1:0-1858 GCA_047920935.1 Pseudomonadales bacterium
CCGCGCGGCTCCGCGCAAGCCCCCAGTTTCCGGGCCGGTTTGTTCCAGAAAAGCGCTCTCCCGAGCGCGATTGCCTCAAATCCTACCCCCCTACCCAAGCCAGAACTCTTCTATCACCCAGGCGAAACCCACCAATCACGATGGATTTCTTCCAGAATCGAACGATAATCGCAATATTCCGCCCTTAATCAGCCACCGGCCCACAGGAAGCCCATGCAACTCGATCAAGCCGAACGGAAAATCCTCCGCCTGCTGCAGAGCGACGGGCGCCTGTCCAACGTCGAACTGGCGGAACGGGTGGGGCTGTCTGAATCGCCGTGCTTCCGGCGCGTCAAGCAGTTGCAGCAGGTGGGTCTGATCAGGGGCTACGCCGCCATCGTCGATCAGCGGCTACTCGGCCTCGAGGTCACCGCTTTCGTGCTGGTGACCATGGAGAAACAACCGGACGCCGCCACCGAAGCGTTCATCGACCGGGTTCGGGCGGAAGAGCACATCGTCGAATGCTTCGCCACCAGCGGCCCTCACGATTATCTGATGAAGGTGGTGGCGCGCAACATCGAGCACTTTTCGGAACTGTGCATGCAGCGCATCCTCAAGTTCCCGGGTGTCATGCACGTCGAGTCGAGCTTCAGCCTGAAGGAGATCAAGCACAGCCGGGTGCTGCCGGCCTGAGCCGCCCCCCAGAGGGGGCGGCGATACCGCTGCGCTTCAGTCGGCGGCGCCGCCGACGCCGCCGGCCAGGCTGAAGTAGGCGCGATTGATGAGCAGGGCCGGGTCGCCGTACTTGTCGTCGAATCCGGCGGTGGGTTCGGCCGCCATTACCGCCTCCAGGTCGGCGCCCGCGTCCACCAGTTTGGCGATGCGGTCGCGAACCACCTGCAGCATGGCAACGTAGGCTTCCATGGTTTCGTAATCGGTGACCGGCCCGTGCCCGGGCACTATCACCGTGTCGTCGTCGATCTCCGCCAGCGCCGCCCGGCAGAAGGCAATGAGCCCGTCGAGGCTGCCGCCGTTGCCAACGTCGATGAACGGGTACCCACCGTTGTTGAAGACGTCGCCCATGTGCAGCACGTTGCTGCCGCGGAAGATCACCGCCGCATCACCGGTGGTGTGAGCAGGGCCGAAATGCATCAGGTCGATGCGCTCACCGTTGAAGTGCATCTGCATGCGGTTCTCGAAGGCGATTACCGGCAGCGCCTGGCGTGGATAAGGGCGCTGGGTGTACGTCAGCGACACCAGATCGATGACGTGGGTGTCGAGCATCATGTCCCGGGAATTCGCTTGGGAAACGATCCAGGTACCCCGCGGACCGAAGCCGAGATTGCCGTCGGCATGATCAAAGTGCCAGTGGGTATTGATCACGAAGTCGGGTTCGCCGCCACCAATCTCGTTGATGGCCGCCTGCAACTGCGGCACCAGCTCCGGAAACTGATCATCCACCAGCAACACCCCGTCTTCGCCGCGGCTCACCAGCACGTTGCCGCCGAGCCCGAACAGTACGTAGAGATTGTCGTTGATCTGTTGGGTGACGATCTCGGCGGTCGCGAAATCCCAACCGAACAGCGCCACCACCCGGGCGCGCTCCGCATTCTGCGCCGCCTCAGCGTCGGGGGCGGTCTCGGCCAGTGCTGCTGCGGTGAGCAGCATGGCCGCGAGCCCGGAAGCAGCTCGCGCCCCCAGCGTGGCGATTCGGTCGTGTCTGTTCTGCATTGTGGTGCCCCTCCCCAGAGCGTATGTCAGCAGCGATGGTACCTCGGGGTGACGGCGAGCGACATGCTGGCGACGGCATGGTCGCGGGCGGCGTGGTCGCTTTCATGGAAAACTCCGCTTTTCCTCAAGCGACCGCGGCGGCCGCAGG
>JBLRXD010000445.1:0-1833 GCA_047920935.1 Pseudomonadales bacterium
GGTGGTCACACCAGCACCGGCCCGTCGCTGGGCGCGTCATGACTGTCGGGATGCGCGCGGCGGGCGAGATCCGGGTCGATGGAGCGGAACCGGTAGTGGCCGTCCTCGTGCAGAACTCGTTCGATGCGGTTGCGATACATGAGCAGGTGCAGGTGGGCGATCGCCTCGCCCAGGGCCATCATCATCTGTCGTGCGTCGAGCTTGCGGGCGAACAGTACCGGCAGCAGGTCCTTCGCCAACGCCGGTTCCACGCAGTGCTCCTCGATGGCGAGCATGCGATCTTCGTGGTGATCGATCAGCGCCCGCAGCCGTTCGCGCACTCCGTGAAAAGGCAGGTTGTGGGCGGGCAGCACCAGCAGGTCCGGCGGCAGTTTGAGGAACCGATCGTGGGATTCCATCCACTCCTTCAGAGGGTTGGCTTCCGGTTCCGTCGGGTGGACGCTGACGTTGCTGGTGATCACCGGCAGAATCTGGTCGCCCGAGATCAGAATTTTCAGGCCGGCGGAGTAAAGGCAGGCGTGCTCGGGAGAGTGGCCTGAGCCCACCACCACCTGCCAATGATTGTCACCGATGGTCAGCACGTCGCCGCCCTCGAGGCGGCGGTAGCCCGCGGGCATTTCCGGCATCGACATGCCGGTGTTGGCGCGCTGCTCCCACTGGCGCCGCAGGGCGTCCAGATAATCCGCCGGCATGCCGGCGCGCAGGTAGAACTCCTGGCCGATCCAGCCGGATTGATGGCTTGCGCCGCCGCCTGAAAAGGCTCGCGCCTGGTAGTACTCGGCGCGGGTCATGTACAGCGGGCACTGGAAATGATTGGTGATCATGTTCGCCTGGCCCACGTGGTCGGGGTGCATGTGGGTGCAGACGACCGCGACGACCGGCTTGCCACCAAGCTCGCGGGCGAAGATCTCGTGCCAGAGTTCGGCGGTCTCTGCGAGCGCCAGGCCGGTATCGACGATCCACCAGCCGTGCTTGTCTTCGATCAGGTATAAATTGATGTGATTCAGCGACCCGCCCATGGGCATGGTGAGCCAACGCACGCCGGGGGCGACTTCGATGGTGGTGCCCGGGGTCGGGTGTTCGGCGTACGGATAGTCGAGCTGAGTCATGGGCGGGACATCTGCGGATGGCCTCGCAGTATAACGGAAAACCACGGCATTCCGCCCGGCTGGTCCGGCAGCACTGGGCACGGGGGCGCCTGATGCTTTAGATTAGGGCAGTCAACAGCAGGATAGGGAGGGGGATACCATGGCCATGAATGTCAAGCCGGTACCGGCGCTGGACGATGAGGTCAACGAAATTCGGCTCGCCACGGCGGAGATCATCAATAAGGAGATTCTGCCAAACGAAGGAAAACTCTGGGGCTGGCTGTCCGATAGCGCCAACGCCCCCAACGAGGTGATTGCCGAGGCGAAGGAGCTGCGGCAGCAGATTCAGAACAAGGTGAAGAAGGCCGAACTGTGGGCGCCGCATCTGCCCCGGGAGTTCGGCGGCATGGGGCTGAGCTTTCTGCAGCACGCCTACATGAACGAGGTGCTTTCCTACAGCCCCGGAGCGGCATCGCTGTTCGGTGCGGTTGCGCCGAACTCCGGCAACCAGAAGATCCTGGTCAAGTACGGCACGCCGGAGCAGCACGAAAAGTGGTTGAAGCCGCTCACCGAAGGCACCATGCAGTCCGGCTTCTCCATGACCGAGCCGCACAATCCCGGCTCGGATCCGCGCTCGCTCACCACCCGGGCGGTGCTGGATGGTGACGAGTGGGTCATCAACGGTCACAAATGGTTCACCTCCAACGGCTTTGCCGCCGATTTCTACATCGTCATGTGCCGTACC
>JBLRXD010000446.1:0-1803 GCA_047920935.1 Pseudomonadales bacterium
CGAGGATGACGATGTCGACGGTTGCCAGGCTCACGGCTAATTCGAGAACCCCGTCAGCTGCGCCTGCACGGCGTAACGCGCCGAAAGTTCCTGCTGCAGCGTCTGCGCCCGGGCGCGGTCGAGTAGTGGGCCAACGGCGACCCGGCTGACGACCTTGCCGTCTGCCTTGGCGGTGGAAATGAACGCCTCGTAGCCGTCCGCCCGCAGGCGCGTGCGAAACTCTTCGGCGTTGGCGGACTCACCGAAGCTTGCCACCTGCACCGCCCACGCATCGGTGCGCGCCCCGGGAGACGTCAGCACTGGCTCGCCGAAGCGGGTGCCGCTCTGGGCGAGGAAGCCTTCGTCGTCTACCTGCTCACGCAACTTCTCGACCCGGGCGACGAAATCCGACTCCGGCGCCGGCGGAGTCACCGGTCGAACCTCTGGCAATTGCTCCGCCATGGGCAGGGCGGGCAGGTCCCTCGCCGGCAGCCCGGCGCCATCCAGCAGCATCGGCAGACAGATCACAGCCAACGCCAGCAGGAACAGACTGCCGGTGACGCGGTAGCGGGTCTCGTCTTTCAAATTTCCAGATCCATGGTTGCCGCAGCCTCCCCCTGGCGCGCATGCGTCTGGTGATCGCGCACCTGCTCCACGAGACTGAAAGAGCCGAAGGCGAGAATACCATCTCCCTGGCTGCACAGTGCTTGTGCCTCTGCCAGACCGCTCGCCACATCCGCCACGGCGATCACGGTGGACGGCGCCGCGACGCCGTTCAGTCGCGTGGCCAGATCCCGGCCCGACAGCCCGCGTGCGCCCGCCGTGGGTACGCATACCCATGCAGCCACCAGATCCTGCAGAGCCGCTGCCGTCCCGGTGGCATCCTTGTCATCGAGCATGCCGAACAGCGCCACGAAGCGCTTGCCCGGATACCGAACCCGCAACTGCTGGCGCAGGAAGCCGGCGCCGGCAGGATTATGGGCGACATCCGCCAGCAGCAGGCGCGGCGTCGCGTCGCGGCCGATCCAATGGGTCTCGAACCGCCCCGGCAGGCTCAAACCGTCGAGCGCGCGGCGCACCTGCCGCTCGTCCAACGCCACCAGATGCCCGGCGGCTTCGATGGCCAGCGCGCAGTTGTGGGGCGCCAGCGCACCCAGCGGCAGCTGGCGGAAGGCCCGCTCGGCGCCGAGGTAATCCCAGCCGTCGGCACGCTCGTGCACCAGAAAATCGACGCCGCAGCGGGTGAGCCTGCAGTCGAGACCGGCCGCCGCCTCGAGTACCGAAGCGGTGACGCACTCGCCCACCACAACCCGCTGCTGATCGCGGAACACACCAGCCTTTTCGGAACCAATGGTTTCGACGTCGTTGCCGAGATAACTCTGATGATCCAGGCCGATGCTGGTGACCACGGCGACGTCGGCCGCCACCAGGTTGAAGGCATCCAGGCGCCCGCCCAGGCCCACCTCGAGCACCGCCGCATCCACGGCGGCATCGCGGAAACAGTGCATCGCCACCAGCGCGGAGAACTCGAAGTAGGTCAGCGGAATCTCCCCGCGAGCGGCATCCACCGCGGCGAAGGCTGCGCACAGGGTCTGATCGTCGGCCTGCTCGCCGTTGATCCTCACCCGTTCGTTGAACAGGTGCACGTGGGGCGACAGCGTGGTGCCGACCGTCAAACCAGCGCTGCGCAGCAGGGCTTCCAGAGCGACGCAGGTAGAGCCCTTGCCGTTGGTTCCGGCGACGATCACCGCGCGCGGCGCCGGCAGCCGCCGGGGGGCGGCGAAGCCCATGCGCTCGGCCACCTGCGCCACCCGCTCGAGGCCG
>JBLRXD010000447.1:0-1613 GCA_047920935.1 Pseudomonadales bacterium
GACGGCCGTGACGGCGTCGGCGGCGAACAGGTTGGCGAGGTCGTGGAGCAGGGGTTGGTCTGCGGTGGCGGCCTCGGCGGCGGCGAAGGCGTCGGCGGCAGCGGCGAGTTCGGCGGCGGAGAAGGCCAGGTCGTAGAGTTGGATCTGTTCTTCGTGGAGGTCGCCGGTGAGGGCGGCTGTGGCTTGGTTTAGCAGGGTTTGGGTTTGGGTGACCAGAGAGAGTAGGGAGATCGCGGTCGGGAGACCGCTCCTACGGGGTGGTTGTTCGTTTGCCAACATCGTTCAAACCTCTCACAGCACAATGGGTTAATTGCGGGTTAGACTGGCGCGGCTTTTTTTGGGGCGCCTGACCTGCGGATGAATGACGTACTGAACGCGCTGTCTTTCGACGTGGAAGATTACTTCCAGGTCTCGGCGTTCAACGATGCCATCGAGCGCGACCATTGGGATCGCCACCCGCTTCGGGTTGGCAAGAATACCGGGGTTCTGCTCGATCTGCTCGCCCAGCATGACGTGCGCGCCACTTTCTATACCCTGGGCTGGGTCGCCGAGCGCGAGCCTGGGGTGGTGAAAGCCATCGCCGCGGCCGGCCACGAGGTGGCCTCGCACGGCTACAGTCACAAGCTGGTCTACAACCAGACGCCCCAGGAGTTCGCCGAGGAAACCCGGCGCACCAAAGGCATTCTCGAGGATCTCGCGCAGACGCCGGTCACCTCGTATCGGGCGGCCAGCTACTCCATCACCGACAAGTCGCTGTGGGCGCTGGACGTGCTGCATGAGGAGGGTTTCACCACCGACTCGAGCATCTTCCCCATCCGCCACGACCGCTACGGGCTGCTGGGCGGGCCGCTGCAGCCGCATTATCTGCAACTGCCGAACGGCGGGCGCATGCTCGAATTCCCGATCTCGACGCTGAAGCTGGCCGGGGTGAGCCTGCCGGTTTCCGGCGGCGGTTACTTCCGGCTGTACCCCTACGGCCTGAGCCGCTACCTGGCGCGGCAGGTCAACGCCCAGGGGCGGCCGTTCATGTTCTACCTGCACCCGTGGGAGGTCGACCCGGAACAACCGCGGGTGCAGGTGGGCGCGCTGACGCGGTTCCGCCATTACAACAACCTGGCGAAGTGCCACCAGCGCCTCGACCGCCTGCTGGGCGACTTCCGCTTCGGCACCGTGACCGAGGCCATTGCTGCCAGCTACGGCGCGGAGCCGGATCTGCCGGTGCACGCGTATCCATAAGCACAATCCCTAGGATCCGCGGCGTACCCTGCCCGACCCGGCTGAATTACACTGCGCGCCGACAGCCAACCAGGGGAAAACCGATGCCGCCCACCATCGACGCGCCACGCGACTACTTCATGGCCCTGCAGGATCGCATCGTCGATGCCCTGGAGGCCCTCGACGGCAAAGCCCGCTTCCGCCGCGAAGAGATTGCCGGCCCCGGCGGCGCGCTGTCGCGCCCGCGGGTGCTGGAAGACGGCGGCAACATCGAGAAAGCCGCGGTGCAGTTCACCCACAGCCTGGGCGCCTCGCTGCCCCCGGCGGCCACCGAGCGCAATCCGCAACTCGCCGGCCAGGGCTTTCAGGCCACGGCCATCTCGCTGATCGTGCACCCG
>JBLRXD010000448.1:0-1502 GCA_047920935.1 Pseudomonadales bacterium
GAGTGGGGGTGGCGGGACGACGACGTGCTGCTGCATGCGCTGCCCATCTTTCACGTCCATGGTCTGTTCGTGGCCCTGCACTGTGCACTGCTGTCGGCGACGCCGATGATCTTCATGGGGCGTTTCGATGCCGCGGCGGTGGCCGCTGCGCTGCCCCGGGCCACGGTGATGATGGGCGTGCCCACCTTCTACACGCGGCTGCTGGAGCGCCCGGAAGTGGACGTCGAGCGCTGCCGCCCGGTGCGGCTGTTCATTTCCGGATCGGCGCCGTTGACCGAACAGACCTTCGCCGACTGGGAAGCGCGCACCGGCCATCGCATCCTCGAGCGTTACGGCATGAGCGAAACCCTGATGATCACCTCCAATCCGCTGCGGGGTGAGCGCTTGCCGGGCAGCGTGGGTTTTCCGTTGCCGGGGGTCGACGTGCGGATCGTGGCGGACGACGGCACCACCATCGAGCCTGGAGAGGTGGGCACCATCGAGGTGCGCGGCCCGAACGTGTTTTCCGGCTACTGGCGCATGCCGGAGAAGACTGCGGAGGAGTTTCGCGCCGATGGCTTTTTCGTCACTGGCGATCTCGGCACCAGCGACGGGCAGGGCCGCGTCAGCATCGTCGGCCGCTCCAAGGATCTGGTGATCTCCGGGGGTTACAACATCTATCCCAAGGAGATCGAGCGATTGTTGGACGAGTTGCCCGGAGTGGCCGAGAGTGCTGTGATCGGTGTGCCCCACGCCGACTTCGGCGAGGCGGTCGTGGCCGTGCTGGTGGGCGCATCCGCGCAGGCCGAGTGCCCGGATGAAGCCCGGGTGCGCCAGGCTCTCGATGGCCGGTTGGCGCGTTTCAAGCTGCCGAAGGCGGTGGTTCAGGTGGCGGCGCTGCCGCGCAACGCCATGGGCAAGGTTCAGAAGACAGCGCTGCGCGAGCAATTCGGCCACCTGTTCACCGCCAACCGCGGCAGCTAGGGCACGGTTTTGGCCACGCCGCTGCGGCGCCTGCTGCCGTACCACAGCCGTTACAAAGTGCCGTTCTGGTTGGGCATGAGCGGGCTGGTGGTGGCGCGCGTGTTCGAAGCCGGCATTCCGTACTTCCTGAAGATCGGTATCGACCGGATCGTCGACGGCACCGCACCGGGTGTCGTCTGGGCGGTGGCGGAGGTTCGCGCGGCGCTGCTGTGGCCGACGCTCGCCATCGTCGCCTGCGTGCTGGCGCGGTTCGTGTTCATCCTCGTGGGGCGGAGGGCCGTGCGTCGCGTCGGGGTGGCGGTGGCCTACGATCTGCGCAAGCGTATCTATGCGCAACTGCAGCGCATGGGCAGCCAGTTCTACGCTCGCCATCCCACCGGCGATCTCATGGCCCGGGCCATCAACGACATCAATCTGATTCGTCAACTCATTGGCGGCGGCTTGCGCACCCTGGGCGTCATCGTGGTCACCGCGCTGGTGGGCTTCATCTTCATGTTTGCGCTGGCGCCGGGGTTGACGGTGCTGCTGCTGGTGCCGCT